>CAMLLG010000103.1 GCA_946480825.1 uncultured Lysobacteraceae bacterium | reverse complement strand
CGGGCATCGCGCAGCCGATGATGGCGTCGTCGATGCGGTTGACGTCGATGCCCGGTGCCTGCGCGACGACGCTGCGCAGTGCGTGCGCGAGCAATTCGTCGGGGCGGGTGTTGCGGAATGCGCCCTTCGGGGCCTTGCCCACCGGCGTGCGGGTGGCGGCGACGATGTAGGCGTCCTGGATCATCTTGCTCATGGTGTCTTGTCCTCGTTGGTCTCCTTCCTCCGCTTTGCGGGGAAGGTCGGGATGGGAGCGCTGTTCGGAAGCGGCCCCCACCTCAATCCTCCCCCGCGGGCGGGGGAGGAGGATGGGGTCGTCAATTCCGAAGCGGCTTGCCGGTCTCGAGCATGTGCTTGATGCGCGCCTGGGTCTTCGGCATCTGCGCCAGCGCGACGAAATGCTCGCGTTCCAGACGGATCAGCCAGTCCTCGTCGACGATCGCGCCGCGGTCCACTTCGCCGCCGCACAGCACGGTCGCGATCCGCGAGGCGATCTCGTAGTCGTGCTCGGAGATGAAACGACCTTCCAGCATGTTCACGAGCATCATCTTGAAGGTGGCGATGCCGACGTCGCCGGCGACCTGGATGCGGCGCGCGGGCATCGGCGGGCGATAACCGGTTTCGGCCAGCGCCAGCGCCTGCTGCTTGGCGATGTGCAGCAACTCGTAGGCGTTGAAGGCGACGATGTCGTCCTTGCGCAGCAGACCCATCTCCTTCGCTTCGATGCCCGACGCGGACACCTTGGCCATCGCGACGTTCTCGAACAGCGGCTTGAGCTGGGCGAACACATCGCCGCCCGGCCCCGCGGCCTGCGAGGCGCGCACCGCGAATTCCTTCAAGCCGCCGCCCGCCGGCAGCAGGCCGACGCCGGCTTCGACCAGGCCGATGTAGCTTTCGAGATGAGCCACGGTGCGTGCGGTATGCATCTGGAATTCGCAGCCACCGCCGAGGGCGAGACCACGCACCGCGGCGACCACCGGGACCAGCGAATACTTGATGCGCTGACTGGTGGCCTGGAAGTTGGCGACCATCGCCTCGAAGCCCTTCACGTCGCCCGCGGTCAGCAGGCCCAGCGCGCCGGCGAGATCGGCACCGGCCGAGAACGGCTCCTTCGGCTGCCAGATCACCATGCCCCGGAAGTCGCGCTCGGCGATGCCGATCGCTTCCTGGAGGCCGTTGAGCACATGGTCGTTGACCGTGTGCATCTTGGTCTTGAACGACGCCACCGCGATACCGTCGCCGTCGTGCCAGAGGCGCACGCCATCGTTCTCGTACACCGTCTCGCCCTGCGCGAAGCGCTCGCCCAGCAGCGGGTCGGGGAAACGCTGACGCTGGTAGACGGGCAGGGCGGAGCGGGGCAGTTCGGCGCCCTTGGCCGGGCTGAAGCTGCCGGCCGCACCGTGCACGCCATCGCGGCCGTCGAGCACCCACGCCGGCAACGGCGCGTCGCTCATGGCCTTGCCGGCGGCGATGTCGTCGGCGATCCACTGCGCGACCTGCTTCCAGCCCGCGGCCTGCCAGGTTTCGAACGGGCCGAGCGACCAGCCGTAGCCCCAGCGGATCGCCAGATCCACGTCGCGCGCGGTGTCGGCGATATCGGCCAGGTGATAAGCGCTGTAATGGAACAGATCGCGGAAGACCGCCCACAGGAACTGCGCCTGCGGGTGTTCGCTGGCGCGGAGCTTGGCGAATTTCTCGGCCGGGTTCTTCGTCTTCAGGATCTCGACCAGTTCCGGCGCGGCGCCGCGATCCGAGGGGCGGTAGTCCTGCTTTTCGAGATCGAGGACCACGATGTCCTTGCCGACCTTGCGGAAGATGCCGGCGCCGGTCTTCTGGCCCAGCGCGCCCTTCGAGATCAGCGCCCCCAGCCAGGCTGGGGCGTTGAAGTACTTGTGCCACGGATCGTCGGGCAGGGTGTCGCCCATCGTCTTGATGACGTGGGCCATGGTGTCCAGGCCCACCACGTCGGACGTGCGATAGGTCGCCGACTTCGGCCGCCCGACCAACGGGCCGGTCAGGCCGTCGACTTCGTCGAAGCCGAGCTTGAAGGCATGGGTGTGGTGGATCGTCGCCAGGATCGAGAACACGCCGATGCGGTTGCCGATGAAATTGGGGGTGTCCTTGGCGTACACCACGCCCTTGCCGAGGGTGGTCACCAGGAATGTTTCGAGGCCCTGCAGCACCGCCGGATCGGTGGTGTTGGCCGGGATGAGTTCGGCCAGGTGCATGTAGCGCGGCGGGTTGAAGAAATGCACGCCGCAGAAGCGATGACGAAGTTCTTCTGGAAGAACTTCCGCCAACTTGTTGATTCCCAAGCCCGAAGTGTTGCTGGCGAGGATCGCGTTGGGCGCCACGAACGGGGCGATCTTCTTGTACAGATCCTGTTTCCAGTCCATCCGTTCGGCGATCGCCTCGATGATCAGGTCGCAGCCGCGCAGGTGGTCCAAGCCGCTGTCGTAGTTCGCCGGGATGATGGCCTCGCCCAGCGACTTGCTGGCGAGCGGGGCGGGCGAGAGCTTGCCCAGGTTGGCGAGCGCCTTCAGCACGACGCCGTTTGGATCACCTTCTTTCGCGGCGAGGTCGAACAACACGGTGTCGACGCCGGCATTGGTCAGGTGGGCCGCGATCTGAGCACCCATCACACCGGCGCCGAGGACCGCGGCTCGCCGTACGAGCGGTTTCTGAGACATGTTCTGCATCCTGTTGATTGCGTGAAGTTTTTCGATCTTTGCAAACGAGGCTTCGACCCCGTCAGTTGACCTTGCCGGCCTTGAATCCGGCGGCCGCGAAACGGATCAATTCCTTCGCGGCGCGTTCCCGATGTTCGAGTTCCGAGACCCCGGCCGGACGCTTGATCATTCCGAAATCGGCCATGGCGTAAGTCAAGGCACCGGCGAGGAAATCGAGGCGCCAGTAGAGTTCTTCCTTGCTCAGCCCGGGCATGCAGGCCGAGATCGCCTTGCCGAATTCGCGCAGCACATGACCGTACTGCTCCGAGAGGAAGCGGCGCAGGCCGTCGTTCTTCTCGGCATAGGCCCGGGCGATCACGCGGATGAAGGCGCCGCCGCCGTGGCGGTCCTGGGCCATCGCCAGCGGCGGTTCGACGAAGGCCGCGAGGATGCCTTCGAGGTCGGCGGGATCCGCCTTGACCGAGGCCTGCAGGCGCGACAAACGCTGGGCGCTCATTTCGTCCATGCGTCGGCGGAAGACCTCGTTCACGAGGTTTTCCTTGCTGCCGAAGTGATAGTTGACCGCCGCGATGTTCACGTCGGCCTGGCTGGTCACCTGACGCAGGGAGGTGCCGCCGAAGCCGTACTGTGCGAACAGCGTCTCCGCGGCATCGAGAATCCTTTCCTTGGTCGAGAACTGGGCTTTGCTCATGTTCGAGGCTCCGGGTTCCGAGGAAGGTGTGGCCGGCCGGGCGAAGCCGGTTTCGTGCGGCGCGTTCGCGCGGCCGGATGAATCAAACGCTTGTTTGAGCCTACACCGTTCCGCGCCGCGCTGCAAAACGTGACCATCGACAAGGGTGCAAGGAGACCGTGCGCCGGGTTAGAATCCTCTGCAGCCGAATCGGCTAAACCCGCGTCCACACGCGGGTTTTTCCTTCCCATTCATGTTATCTTCCGGTCGCTTTCGATCGCGGCCGTCTACCCCCGGAGACCACCCGTCATGGCGCTGGAGCGCACTATCTCGATCATCAAGCCCGATGCCGTCGCCAAGAACGTCATCGGCGAAATCTATTCGCGTTTCGAAAAGGCCGGCCTCACGGTCGTCGCCGCGAAGATGAAGCATCTCTCGCGCAAGGAAGCCGAAGGCTTCTACGCCGTCCATCGCGAACGTCCCTTCTTCAATGCGCTGGTCGAATTCATGATTTCGGGCCCGGTGATGATCCAGGTGCTCGAAGGCGAAAACGCTGTGCTCAAGAACCGCGAACTGATGGGCGCCACCAATCCGAAGGAAGCGGCGCCGGGCACGATCCGCGCCGACTTCGCGTCGTCGATCGACGCCAACGCCGTGCACGGTTCCGATTCGCTGGAGAACGCCGCGATCGAAACCGCGTATTTCTTCAGCGCCACCGAGCTGTGCCCGCGGTGACGATGACGTGAACGAGGTCGTGCAGAACAATCCGATCAAGCAGAATCTGCTCGACCTCGATCGCGAGGGGCTGGAGTGCTTCTTCGCCGACACGCTCGGCGAGAAGCGCTACCGCGCCCATCAGGTGATGAAGTGGATCCACCACCGCCACGTCACCCAATTCGAGGATATGACCGACCTGGGCAAGGCGTTGCGCGCCAAGCTCGAAGCGCATGCCGAAGTGCGCGTGCCGCAGGTCCAGTTCGACAAGCCGTCCGAAGACGGCACCCACAAGTGGCTGTTGGGCATGGATGGCAGGAACGCCATCGAAACCGTCTACATCCCCGACAAGGGCCGCGGCACGCTGTGCGTGTCTTCGCAGGTAGGGTGTGCGCTCAATTGCACTTTCTGCTCCACCGCGACCCAGGGCTTCAATCGCAACCTGTCGACCGCCGAGATCATCGGTCAGGTGTGGGTCGCGGCCCGGCATCTCGGCAACGTGCCGCACAAGCAGCGCAGACTCACCAACGTCGTGATGATGGGCATGGGCGAGCCGCTCGCGAATTTCGACAACGTCGTCCGCGCGATGAGCGTGATGCGCGACGATCTGGGCTACGGTCTGGCCAACAAGCGCGTCACCCTGTCGACCGCCGGCATGGTGCCGATGATCGACCGTCTCGCGCAGGAGAGCGACGTGTCGCTCGCGGTTTCGCTGCATGCGCCGAACGACGAACTGCGCGACCAGCTGGTGCCGCTCAACAGGAAATACCCGATCGAAGAACTGATGGCCGCCTGCGTCCGCTACGCGAAGCGCAAGAAGGGCGAGTCCGTCACTTTCGAATACACGCTGATGAAGGGCGTGAACGACCAGCCGCAGCAGGCGCGGGAACTGGTCCGCCTGTTGCGCGCGTTCGACAACGCGGTGCAGATGAAGGATGCGGCGAAGGTCAATCTGATCCCGTTCAATCCGTTTCCGGGAACGCGCTATCAGCGTCCGGACGAAACCGCGATCCGCGCCTTCCAGAAACAGCTCAACGACGCGGGCATGATCGCGCCGGTGCGCCGCACCCGCGGCGACGATATCGACGCGGCCTGCGGCCAGCTCAAGGGCCAGGTCGCCGACCGGACCCGTCGGCAGGCCGAATTCCGCAAGACGCTCGAAGCGCGCGGGGAGCGCGACACGGGCGGCAATGAACCCGGGGCGGCGCATGCGGCGTGACGTGCCGCCTCCCATGACCATCGGATGCGGCGCTCCGGCGAGCGTCGCCAGCACAGTGCGGGACAGATCTGCTTTGGGGAGCGATTCGCGATGACATCTTCCGAGACCGGCATGCCCGAGAGCGCTCGCGGCATCGGTGAACGTCTGCGTCAGGCCCGCATCCGTGCCGGGCTGAGTACTTCCGAGGTCGGCGTCCGTTTGAAGATGCCCACCCACGCGATCGAAGCGCTGGAGCGCGAGGATTGGGCGAAGATCGGTGCCCCGGTTTTCATCCGCGGCCAACTGCGCAGTTACGGCAAACTGCTCGGTATCCCGGTCGATGCGATCGCGGAGAACGTCGCGATCCCCGCCGCCAGGGCGAGCGAACTGGTGCCGCGCACCTATACGCCGCGCGTGCAGCGCATGGCCGAGCAGACCGCCCGCCGCTTGGTCTACGTCGTGATCACCGCGACCATCGCGGTGCCTGTCTGGCTGGCCACCCGGTCCCATCTCGATACCCGGGTCGACGCGGTTTCGCTCGACAGCAACGTCGGCCTGAATCTGCCATCGACGCAGAACGCCCCCGCCACTCCGGCATCGAGTCCGTCCGCGACGGTCGCCGCGCAGGCGCCGGCGCCGCTGGTCGCTTCGATCACGCCGATGCCGGCGCGCAACGCGCCCGCAGCCGACCTGACCGTCAGTTTCAACGGCGAAAGTTGGGTGCGACTCACCGCGCCCGACGGCAGCGTGATCGAGCAGGCGCTGATCCAGCCCGGTCAGCAGCGCGTGTTCCAGCCCGGCCAGATCGGCAGGGTGGTGCTCGGCAACGCCAATGCGGTATCGGTGCGCCACCGCGGCCAGAGCCTGGACCTCACGCCCTACATCCGCGCGAATGTGGTGCGCTTTGCGGTATCCTCTGACGGTTCTCTCCAGCCGGTCGACCGCTGAGGGGTCCCGGCAGGTCGTCGAGCGTTGCGCAGCGCATCGGTATCGACGTTACCCCGTCCGGAATCCATCGCACGGCCACCGCGCCGGAGCGATATCCCGAGGCGCTCACCGCGACGTGCGCCCGCCCGCCATCCGCAGCGATGCCGACGATCCGTCGCGGTCCGCCGCGGACGCCCCGCGCGAAGGCCGTGATTCAGGCATCGCTTGGTACAAGTGCATGGCGGTGCGGCACGGTCGTCGATGGCGGTTCCCGCGCGGAAAACCCCGGTTAGCCTTCCACCGACAGCAGCACAATCCGAGACCTATCCGACCCATGGCGATCGACGATCTCCTCGACGAACACGAACAAAGCGAACGCGTCCGCACCTGGCTGCGCAACAATGCGGCCGGCCTCATCGGCGGCGTCGCGCTCGGCCTCGCGGCCATCTACGGCTGGTTCTGGTGGAAAGACCAGGGCACCGCGAAACAGATGAAGGCCAGCGACGAATATCAGGCGGTGCTGGACGAGATCCAGGCCGGCAAGCTGAAAGACGCGCAGGCCAAGGCCGCCGGCCTGAAAGACACCGCGTTCGCGGCCCTCGCCGCGCTCGACCTCGCCAAGGCCCAGGTCGATGCCGGCAAACGCGACGACGCCATCGCCACCCTGCGCGCCGCGAGGACCGAAGACAGCGCCATCGCCGCCGTGATCTCGCAGCGCCTCGCGCGGCTGCTGATCGATGCCGGCAAGGGCGAGGAAGCCCTGACCCTGTTGAATGCCGCCGATGATGCGGTCTCGCAGGAAGTCCGCGGCGACGCGCTGTTCGCCCTGGGTCGCAAGGAACAGGCCCGCGATGCCTACAGCAAGGCCCTCGGCCTGCTCGACGTGGCCGCGCCGCAGCGCCGCCTGCTCGAATTGAAACTGTCGCAGGCCGGCGGGACGCCGCCGAAACCCGAATCCGCCTCTTGAGCACGCCCAACACGATGAATCCGACACGGTTTCCCCACACGCGGTTTCCGAAAGCCCCGTCCATCCGGCGCAGCGCACTGCTGCGGGTCGCTCTGCTGTCCGCCGCAGTGGCCCTCTCCGGCTGCAGCACCGTCAAGGGCTGGTTCGAGATCGGCGACAAGGACACCAAGGCCGCGCGCAACCCGGTCGAACTGACCGAATTCGTTCCTTCCACGACCGTGTCGCGGCTGTGGACGGCCAGCGTGGGTGACGGCGAATCGCGCCTCGGCCTGAGCCAATCGCCCGCCGTCGCCGACGGTCGGGTTTATGCCGCCGCGGTCGAAGGCGGCGTGCGCGCCCTCGATCTGCAGACCGGCGCGCAGGTGTGGAAATACGAGAGCGACCGCGCGCTGACCGGCGGCCCCGGCGCCGGCGACGGTCTGGTGGTGGTCGGTTCGCTCGACGGCGACGTGATCGCCCTCGATGCCGCCACCGGCGCGGAGAAGTGGACCGCCAAGGTTCCGAACGAAGTGATCGCCGCGCCCGCCATCGGTCAGGGCACCGTGGTGGTGCGCTCCAACGACGGCCGAGTGACCGCGTTCGACGCCGCCAACGGCCAGCGTCGCTGGTTCTGGAACCACGATCTGCCGTCGCTGACCATCCGCGGCAACGATTCGCCGGTGTTCGGCCCGGGCTTCGTCTTCGTCGGCAACGACGACGGCACGCTCGCGGCGCTGTCGCTGGTCGACGGTCGTCCGCTGTGGGATCAGCCGGTGGCGCAGCCCGACGGCCGCACCGAACTCGACCGCATGGCCGATGTCGACGGCGCTCCGGCGCTCGACGGCGCCACGCTGTATGCGACCAGTTACAAGAAGCAGACCCTCGCGGTCGACGCGCCGAGCGGCCGTCCGCTGTGGTCGCAGGATCACGGCGGCGCCGGTCGCATCGGTCTGGCCGCCGACCGTGTGGTCGTGGCCGACCCGGCCGGCGTGGTCTGGGCGCTCGACAAGAGCGGCGGTTCCGCGCTGTGGCAGCAGGCCGGTCTGGCCCGCCGCAATCTCTCGGGCGCCGCGGTGCACGGCGAATTCGCGGTGGTCGGCGATGTCGAAGGCTATCTGCACTGGCTGCGTCTGGACAACGGCGATTTCGGCGCCCGCGTCCGCACCGGTCGCGATCCGGTGCGCGCCGCGCCAGTCGTGGTCGACGGCATTCTCGTGGTGCAGAACACCGCCGGCGGCCTCAGCGCCTGGCGCCTGCAGTAACGTTCCAACTGGCAAGCCTCTGCGGCCCCGGGTTGTCTGACTGCCCGGGGTCGCGCTTTTCAGATCGCTGCGATCCCTCCCTGCGATCCGTCCTCTCCGAGTCGAATCGATCCCATGCTTCCCGTCGTCGCCCTCGTCGGCCGCCCCAATGTCGGTAAATCGACGCTGTTCAATGCGTTGACCCGCACCCGCGACGCGCTCGTCCACGACGAGCCGGGCGTCACCCGCGACCGCAACTACGGCATCTGCCGTCTCGACGAGGCGCGGCCGTTCGTGATCATCGACACCGGCGGCATCGCCGGCGAAGAAGAAGGCCTCGCGGGCGCCACCGCGCGCCAGTCGCGCGCCGCGGCCGGGGAAGCCGATCTCGTGCTGTTCATCGTCGATGGCCGCGAAGGCCCGTCGTCGCTGGACGACGAGATACTGCGCTGGCTGCGCAAGGCCGACCGGCCGACCGTGCTGGTGGTGAACAAGACCGACGGCATCGACAGCCGCGCCGCCATCGCCGAATTCGCGCGTTACGGCATCGCCGACGTCATCGGCATTTCCTCGGCGCATCGCCAAGGCCTCGATCGGCTGCTCGAAGAAACGCTGATGCGGCTGCCGGCCGAAGGCGAGGGCGAAGTCCTCGACAACGACCCGGAACGTATCCGCATCGCCTTCGTCGGCAGGCCGAACGTCGGCAAGTCGACGCTGGTGAACCGCATGCTCGGCGAGGAGCGGATGATCGCTTCGGAAGTGCCGGGCACCACCCGCGATTCCATCGCCGTCGATCTCGAACGCGATGGCCGCAAATATCGCCTGATCGACACCGCCGGCATCCGCCGCAAGTCCAAGGTCGAGGAAGCGGTCGAGAAATTCTCGATCGTGAAGACGCTGCAGGCGATCGAGCAGTGCCAGGTCGCGGTGATCATGCTCGACGCCAGCGAAGGCGTCACCGACCAGGACGCCAGCGTGCTCGGCGCGGTGCTGGACGCGGGCCGCGCGCTGGTCGTCGCGGTGAACAAGTGGGACGGCCTCTCGCAGTACCAGCGCGAACAGACCGACGGCCTGCTGTCGCGCAAGCTCGCGTTCGTGAACTGGGCCGAGGCGGTGCATATCAGCGCCAAACACGGCTCCGGCCTGCGCGAACTGTTCGCGGCGATCCATCGCGCGCATCGTTCGGCGACCTACACCTTCAGCACGTCCGAGGTCACGCAGGCGATGGAGATCGCCTACGAGACCAATCCGCCGCCGTCGATCCGCGGCCATGTTTCGAAGCTGCGCTTCGCGCATCCGGGCGGCGAGAATCCGCCGACCTTCGTGGTCCACGGCTCGCGCCTGCGCACGCTGCCCGAGAGCTATCGCCGCTATCTGGAGAACTTCTTCCGCAAGCGCTTCAAGCTGGTCGGCACGCCGGTGCGCTTCGTGT
>CAMLLG010000102.1 GCA_946480825.1 uncultured Lysobacteraceae bacterium | reverse complement strand
TTCAACTTCCAGGACGTGCCGGTGCGCACGGTGCTGCAGCTGATCGCCGAGGAATCCAACCTCAACATCGTCGCCAGCGACACCGTGCAGGGCAACGTCACCCTGCGCCTGATCAACGTGCCGTGGGATCAGGCGCTGGATATCGTGCTGCAGGCCAAGGCGCTGGACAAACGCCGCAGCGGCAACGTGGTGTGGGTCGCGCCGCAGACCGAAATCGCGAAGTTCGAGCAGGACAAGGAAGACGCCCGCATCGCGATCGAGAACCGCGCCGAGACCATCACCGAGTACATCCCGGTGAGCTACGGCAACGCCGAGGACATCGCCAAGCTGCTCACCGAAGACAGCAAGGGCAACCAGTCCGGCGCCGCGGCCCAGGGTGGCGCCGGCGGTCAGCAGCAGAGCCGCGGCTTCCTGTCGTCGCGCGGCAGCCTCAGCTTCGATCGCCGCACCAACACCCTGCTGGTCATCGACATCCCGGCCCGCGTCGAAGAAATTCGCCGTCTCGTCTCGCAGCTCGACAAGCCGGTCGATCAGGTGCTGATCGAAGCGAAGATCGTGATCGCCACCGAAGACTTCGCGCGCGAACTCGGCGCCAAGTTCGGCATCAACGGTTACAAGGACAACGTCAACTTCGGCAACACCATCGAGAACACCAGCGGCACCCGCAGCAACATGAACGAAGCGGCGGCCAATGGCGATCCGCTGTTCGAGATCGAGAAGGGCCCGAACGTCAACCTCGGCGCCACGGTCGGCTCGCTGATCACCAGCAATCCCGCCAGCCTCGCCTTCACCATCCTCAATGCCGGTTACTGGCTCGACATCGAGCTGTCGGCGATGCAGGAAGAGGGCCGCGGCGAAGTGATCTCCAATCCGCGCGTCGTCACCAGCAACCAGCGCGAAGCGGTGATCAAGCAGGGTCGCGAGATCGGTTACGTCACCACCAGCAACACCGGCGGCCTGATCACCCAGACCGTGAACTTCAAGGATGTGGTGCTCGAGCTGAAGGTCACGCCGACCATCACCAACGACGGTCGCGTGTTCCTGAACATGGCGGTGAAGAAGGACGAGCTGGAAGAGTTCATCGAAACCGCCAACGGCTCGGTGCCGCTGATCGCCAAGCGCGAAGTGAACACCGCGGTGCTGGTCGAGGACGGCAACACCGTCGTCATCGGCGGCGTCTACGAGTTCTCCGACCGCAGCCAGGCCTCGAAGGTGCCGTTCCTCGCCGATCTGCCGATCCTCGGCAATCTGTTCAAGAAGAAGGGCCGCGGCAAGAGCAAGGCCGAGCTGCTGATCTTCGTCACCCCGAAGGTGATGACGGTGGCGCCGCGTCGCTGACGCAGGCCGCGAGCTCGAAGATGCGACGAAACGGGGGCTTCGGCCCCCGTTTTCTTTTTTCCTGGAGCGCGCGCGTGCACGGCCGGATCGCGAGGGGCTGAACATTTCGGCCGCAGTTCGGTCAAACTGCGGATCGATCCCCCGACGATGGACGCCCGCCGGACATGATGGACACCGCCGCACCCTCCCGACTGCATGCCGCGTTCGCGCAGCTGCGCGACCAGCTCTCCGCGGAAATCGTCGGGCAGTCCGCGCTGATCGAACGTCTGCTGATCGCGCTGCTCGCCGACGGACACCTGCTGGTGGAAGGCGCGCCCGGTCTCGCCAAGACCACCGCGATCCGCGCGCTGGCGGGGCGACTGGAAGCCGACTTCGCCCGTGTCCAGTTCACGCCCGACCTGCTGCCGGCCGATCTCACCGGCACCGAGGTCTGGCGCCCGCAGGACGGTCATTTCGAATTCCAGCCCGGCCCGATTTTCCATTCGCTGCTGCTCGCCGACGAGATCAACCGCGCGCCGGCCAAGGTGCAGTCCGCGCTGCTCGAAGCGATGGGCGAACGCCAGGTGACGGTCGGTCGCCGGACGTATCCGCTGCCGCGGTTGTTCCTCGTGATGGCGACCCAGAACCCGATCGAACAGGAAGGCACCTTCCCGCTGCCGGAAGCGCAGCTCGACCGTTTCCTGATGTACGTGCGCATCGGTTATCCCGAAGCGGCGGTGGAAGGCGAGATCCTGCGTCTCGCGCGCCAGCGCGCGCTCGAAGGCGCGCGCGGGACCGAGGACGCTCCTGCGGCCGTCGTGCCGCTGCGGCTGTCGCAGGCCGATGTCTTCGCCGCCCGCGAATCCGTGCTCGACCTGCACCTCGCGCCGCCGGTGGAGCGCTATCTGATCGAAATCGTGCTCGCCTCGCGCGATGCGCGCCGCTACGACCCCGCGCTGGCGCGGCGGATCGGCTGGGGCGCGAGCCCGCGCGGCTCGATCGCGCTGGAGCGCTGCGCGCGCGCGCGCGCCTGGCTCGCCGGCCGCGACTTCGTCACTCCGGAGGACGTGCGCGCGATCGCCATCGACGTGTTGCGGCATCGCGTGCTGCCCAGTTACGAGGCGGTCGCCGAAGGCTGGGACGGCGAGCGTCTGGTGCGCGCGCTGGTCGAGAAAGTCCCGCTGCCCTGATGTCCGCCGACGCCGACAGGACCGCGGGCGGAGCATCGCCGATGCGCGAAGGCAGGGACACCGGGGCGAGCCCGGCGACAAGTGCCGGAACGAGCGCCGGGATCGTCCCCAGCCTGGACGAACTGGTGGCGCTGCGCCGCGCGGTGCTCGGCCGGCGCCCGCCGCGACGCGGCCGTCACGGCCTCAGCGGCCAGGCGCCATCGCCGATGCGCGGGCGCGGCATGGAATACGCCGAATCGCGCGAATATGCGCAGGGCGACGATGCGCGCCACATCGACTGGCGGCTCACCGCGCGCACCGGGCGCCCGCATACCAAGGTGTTCCAGGCCGAACGCGAACGCCTGACCCTGATCGTCGCCGACACCGCGGCGCAGCTGTATTTCGGCACCCGCACCCGCTTCAAATCGGTGCAGGCCGCGCGCGCCGGCGCGATCGCCGCCTGGGCCGCGGTGCGCGACGGCGACCGCATCGCCGCGCTGCGCGGCAGCGGCCGCGAACCGCCGGTGGTGCCCGCCGCGGGGCCGCGCGGCGCACTGCGGGTGCTCGACGCGCTGGTGCGCTGGTATGAGAAACCGCAGGAGAACGACGACGGGCTCGCGGTGGCGCTGGATCACGCCGACCGCCTGCTGCGTCCCGGCGCGCGATTGGTGGTGCTGGCCGATCCGCTGAGCGTGATCGCGCAGCCGCCGTCGCGTTGGCCCACGCTGGTGCAGCACCGCGAAGTGGTCGTAGTGTTGCTGTGCGATCCGCTGGAACGCGATCCGCCGCGCACGACCCTGCCGTTCTGGATCGATCGCGCCGCCGCATCGGCGCCGCACCGGGTCGAACTCGACCTCGCCGCGGGCGCGCAGCGCGAACGCTGGCAGGCGACGTTTTCCGCACCGATGGACGAAGCGCTCGCGATCCTCTCGCGCAGCGGCATTCGCGCCCGCGCGCTGTCGACCGATGCGCCCAGCGAAAGCTGGCTGGACCTGTTCTCGGGGTCGCGCGCGGCATGAGTCAGCAGAGCTCCGCACCCGCTGCCGGCGCCGATCCGCTGCCGTTGCTGGAACCGCATCTGTCGGCCCCGCCGCCGCTGTGGCCGCCGGCGCCGGGCTGGTGGCTGGTCGCGGCCCTGCTGCTGATCGCGTCGATCGCGTTCGCGGTGCGGCGCCATCGCGATCGGCGCCGCACGCGCGAGTACCAGCGCTTCTTCGACGACAGCCTCGGCGCCGCCGATGGCGCGCCCGCGCGGATCGCCTTGATGTCCGAGTTGCTGCGTCGCGCCGCGCGTCGGCGCGATCCTGCGGCCGATCGCCTCGTCGGCGACGACTGGCTGCGTTTCCTCGACGACGGCCAGCGCATTCCCGCGTTTTCCGCCGGTGTGGGCCGTTCCCTGCTGGAAGGCGGGTTCCGCCGCGATGTCGGCGAACAGGAATACGCCGCGCTGCGCGAGATCGTGCGCGAGCGTTTCGTCGAGTTGATGCGCCATCGCGGCGCACGGCGCTCATGGCGCCGGCCGTCGACCTGGCTGCGCGGCCCGCGGAGGCGCGCATGATCGAAAGCGTCGGCCAGTGGCTGTCGAACCTGTTCGCCTGGCCGTGGTGGCTGTGCGCGCTGCCGCTGCCGTGGCTGGTGCGCCGGCTGCTGCCGGCGACGGGCGCGGACGCACCCGCGCTGCGCGTGCCTTACGGCGAGCGCCTGGGTGCCATCGGTGGCCGCATCGGGCCCGCGCGCGCGAAGCGCCTGGGCCTGCTGCCGTGGCTGGCGTGGGCGCTGCTGTGCGTCGCCGCCGCGCGCCCGCAGCAATTGGGCGACGTGGTGCAGCCGCCGCAGACCGCGCGCGACCTGATGCTCGCGGTGGATCTGTCGGGCAGCATGGACGAGCGCGACATCGAACTGAACGGGCGCACGGTCAGTCGTCTGGTCGCGGCGAAAGCGGTGATCGACGAGTTCCTCGAACGCCGGCGCGGCGATCGCGTCGGACTGATCGTGTTCGGCGAGCGCGCCTATGCGCTGACCCCGTTGACCCGCGATCTCGACACCGTGCGCGAGCAGTTGCGCGGCATGGAAGCGAAGATCGCCGGTCAGGCCACCGCGATCGGCGATGCCATCGCGCTCGCCACCAAACGCCTGCAGGTGCGGCCGGCCGATCAGCGCGTACTGATCCTGTTGACCGACGGCGTCAACACGCCCGGTCTGCTGGAGCCGGAGAAGGCGGCGGTGATCGCGCGCGATGCCGGCGTGCGCATCCACACCATCGCTTTCGGCGGCTATGGCGCCGGGTTGTCGGTGTTCGGCCTGCCGATCCGCAGGCCGGGCAACGCCGCGCTCACCGACGAAGCCGGCTTGAAGCGGGTCGCCGAGATCACCGGCGGCCGCGCGTTCGTGGCCCGCGATGTCGAACAGCTCGCCGGCATCTACGGCGAGATCGAACGATTGGAACCGGTGAAGTTGCCCGGGCAACGCCTGCGTCCGCGGATCGAACGCTATGCCTGGCCGCTGTCGGCGGCGCTGCTGTGCGCGCTGCTGGCTTTCGCGCTGCGTCGTCTGCCGTCGCGGAGGTCGCCATGACCGCGATGCCCGAGGTGCTGTCCCTCGTCGATTTCCGCTTCCTGCGCCCGCTGTGGCTGTTCGGGCTGCTGGCGATTCCGCCGCTGCTGTGGTGGCTGCGTCGCCAGCGCGCCGGCCGCAACGTGTGGCGCGACGTGGTCGACGCGCATCTGCTGCCGCATCTGCTGCAGGGTGGTGCGCAGGCCGGCGACGGTTGGCGGACATGGTTGCCGCAGGCCGTGTGCGCGCTGGCCGTCGCGCTGGCATTCCTGGCGCTGGCCGGCCCGAGTTGGCGCGAAGTGCCGCAACCGCTGCTGCAGGATCGCAACCCGCTGGTGATCGCGGTGGACATGTCGTCGGCGACCAACGCCGCCGACGTGCCGCCGTCGCGGTTGCTGCAGGCGCGCGACAAGATCGCGCGCATCCTGCGTCGCCGCACCGGCCAGATCGCGCTGATCGCCTTCGCCGACGATGCCTATACCGTGTCGCCGCTCACCGACGACAGCGAAAACATCGCGCTGTTCCTCGATGCGCTGTCGCCCGACGTCATGCCCAAGGACGGCAGTCGCGCCGATCGCGCGATCGAGGAATCGGTGCGGCTGTTGAAGCGTGCGGGCTTCGCGCGCGGCGACATCCTGCTGATCACCGACCGTGCCGGCGGCAGCGCCAATTCGGCGGCGATCGATGCCCGCGCCGCCGGTTATCGCGTGTCGGTGCTGGGTCTCGGCGCCGCGACCGGCGGCCAGTATCTCCGCCGCAACGGCGACGTCACCACCGCGCGGCTGCAGGTGCCTGCGCTGCGCGCGCTGGCGATTTCCGGCGGCGGCGATTACGCGTCGTTCGCGGCCGGCGATGCCGATCTGGAAACACTCGGCGCGCTGTCCGCCGATCGCATCGATGCCGCGACGGCGCAGGGCAAGCGCGGTCGCGGTCGTCTGGACGAAGGCTTCTGGCTGCTACCGCCGCTGATGCTGCTGGCGCTGTTCGCGTTCCGTCGCGGCGTGCTCGCGGTAGCGCTGCTCGCGCTGTGGCTGCCGTGGCAGCCGGTGCAGGCGGCCGATCTGTGGCGGCGCGAAGACCAGCGCCAGCACGCGGCGATGACCCGCGGCATCGAGGCGTATCGCGATGGCGACTACGCCGGCGCGGAAACGGCCTGGCGCGATCTGCCCGGTGCGGACGCCGCATACAACCGCGGCAACGCGATGGCGAAGCAGGGGCGTTACGACGAAGCGATCGCCGAATATCGGCGCGCGCTGCAACTGCAACCGGACATGCGCGATGCGGCCGAGAATCTGCGTCGCGTGGATGCCGCGCGCAAACGCCTGCCGCCGCCACCGCCGCCGCAATCGAAGCCTTCGAAGACCGATCAGCGCAAGCCAGACCAGTCCAAACCCGAGCAGTCGAAGCCGGAACAATCGAAGCCCCAGCAGCCCAAGCCCGAGCAACGGAAACCCGAGCAATCGAAGCCCGAACAGGCGAAACCGGAGCCGTCGAAGCCGGAACAGTCGAAGCCGGAGCCGTCGAAGCCCGAGCCGTCGAAGCCCGAGCAGTCCAAACCGGGCCAGCCCAAGTCCGGGCAGCCCGAGTCCACGCAGCAGCGCCCGGCTCAGAGCAAACCGCCGCAGCCTGCGCCGCAGAACGGTCAGGCGCAGCCGACGCCGCCGCAGAATGCCCGGCCGCAGCCCGCGAAGCCGCCGCAGGACGCCACGCCGCCGCCGCAGGACGCGGATGCGCAGCAGCGTTTGCAGGCGGCCCGCGCCGCGGAAGCCGCGCGGCGCGAACGCATGGCCCGCACGCAGGGCGAGACGCCCGCGCCGCAGCCTGCGGGCAAGGGGCCCGCACCGAAGGAAACGCCGGCGCAGCGCGAACGGCGGATCGCCAACGAAGCCTGGCTGCGCCGCGTGCCCGACGACCCCGGCGGCCTGCTGCGCGCGAAGTTCAAGCTCGAAGAAAAGCGCCGCCGCCGCGAGGACGATCGCTGATGCCGCGCCGCGTCTTCTACCGCGATGCATGGCGCCTGTTCGCGCACGGGTTGTTCGCGCAGGCGTCGTTCGCGCTCTGGCTGTGCGCGGCGCTGGCGTGGGCGTCGCCGGTCGATGCGGCCAATCGCGCTTCGCTGGACCGCAACCGCATCGCGCTCGACGAGACCGTCGTGCTCACCATCGATGTCGACGCCAACGACGTGGGCAACATCCCCGACGTCAACGCGCTGGTGCGCGATTTCATGGTGGTCGATCACAGCTCGCAGCCGAAGCCGGCGCTGGTGAACGGCGTCATCGATCTGCGGATCGTCATGCGCCTGCGGCTGCGGCCGATGCGCGAAGGCGAGATCGTGATTCCCTTCGACACCGGCGGCGGTCCGCCGCTGCGGGTGATGGTGACGCCGCCGCGCAACGCGGCGGCGCTGCCCAGGGCGCCGACCGCCTCCGCGGAGCCGGCGCGCATGGTGTTCTTCGACAGCCGCGTCGAGACCACGACGCCTTACGCGCAGCAGTCGGTGGGTTACACGCTGCGGATGTATTACGACATGACCGCCGGCGTGAACGGTCGCATCGATCAGGACACGCCCGACGGCGCCAGCCTGAAGTTCGTCGGCGAGGACGCGCTGCCGCTGCAGCAGATCGCCGGCCGCTTCTACAACGTGCACGAACGCCGCTACGTGCTGATTCCCGAACGCGGCGGCCGTCTGGTGGTGCCGCCGCCGCGGTTCCTGGGCCGCGGCATGGATCCCACCGCGGGCGCCTTCGGTCGCAGCGAGGAGTTGCGCGTCAGCGGTCGCGCCCTGGAGCTGCAGGTCAAGCCGATTCCGACGACCGCCGTGCAACCCTGGCTGCCGCTGCGCAGTCTGCGCCTGCGCTATCTGCAGGCGCCGCCGGAGGCGCGCGTGGGCGAGACCGCGCTGGTCACCGTGGAAGCGGTGGCCGATGGCGCGGTCGCCGCGCAGTTGCCGGCGCTCACCGTGCAGGTCGGCGACGGTGCGCAGGTGTTCCCGGAATCGGCGCAGTCGCAGGAACGTTTCGTCGATGGCGGCGCGGAGGCGTCGGTGGTGCGTCGTTTCGCGGTGCTGCCGTCGCGCGAAGGCACGCTGCGCATCGCCGGGCCGCGGATCGCATGGTGGGATGCGCAGGCCGGTGTCGCGCGCACGGCATCGCTGCCGGATCTGGTGCTGCAGGTCGGTCCCTCGCTCGGTGCCGCGTCGCCTTCGGCCACCGGCCCGCGGTCTGCGGCGGCCGACGACGACATGTCGGTCCCGCCCTGGCGCCGCTGGGTGCCGGAGCAGCCGTGGATGTGGATGCTGGTGCCGTTGTCGGCGCTGTGGATCATCACCCTCCTGTTCGGTTGGCGGATGTGGTCCGCACGCAAGCGCTGGAACGACACCGCGCCCGTGCCCGCAGCCGCCGCGCCGCGATCGGGCGGCGCCGTGCCGTCGTCCGCCGCACCGTCGTCCGCTGGACCCGCACCGCCATCGCTGTCGCGTCCCGATGCGCAGGCCTGGGCGCGCACGATGGCCCGCGGCGATCGCGGCGAAATCGCGCGGATGCTGTGCGCGATGGCCTCGCCGCCGGCCGCCGATCTCGACGAGGTGCGCGAGCGTCTGGACGATGCGTCGCAGCGCGCCGCGGTCAGAGGCCTGCAGCGTGCGCGCTGGGGCTCGGGCGATCCTGCGGCCGCGACCGCCGCGGTCCGCATCGCCTTCGCCGACGGTCCGCGCTGGCGCGTCCGCGAGGTCCCCGCCGCCGCGCCGCTGCTGCCGCCGCTGTATCCGGGCGCATGACTGCGCAGCGCATGCGTCTCAAGGGCATGCATCTCCAGGGCATGCATCGCCAGGGCATGGCCTCGCATGCCTGATATCCTCCCGCAGTCCTCACAGGGAACCGCCATGAGCACCGAAGCCGCGAAATCGTCGGGTCTGCCGATGCACTGGAAAATCACGATCGGTTTCGCCGCCGGTATCCTGCTGGGCCTGCTGGTCTACCGTTTCGTCGGCGTCGATCACGCGTGGGTGAAGGGCTTCATCGAATACGTCACCACCCCGTTCTCGAAGATCTTCCTGCGCCTGATCTTCATGCTGGTGATTCCGCTGCTGTTCTCGGCGCTGGTGGTGGGCATCGGCGAAATGGGCGATGTGCGCGCGCTCGGCCGGATCGGCTGGCGCACGCTGGCCTATACCACGCTGCTCTCCGCCATCGCGGTGCTGATCGGTCTGCTGCTCGTGAATTGGCTCAAGCCCGGTGCCGGCGTGGACAGCGCCGAAGCGATGCGCATGATGAGCGACGGCGCCGAACGCGCGCAGGCGATCGTCAGCGACAGCACCACGCAGGCGAAAGGTCTGGACATGCTGATCGCGATCGTGCCTGACAACATCGTCAAGGCCGCGGCCGACAACACCATCCTCGCGGTGATGTTCTTCGCGCTGATGCTCGGCATCGGCCTGGTGCTCACCCGCACCGAACCGGCGGGCGCGCTGAAGCGCGCGATCGAAGGCCTGTTCGATGTGTCGATGACGCTGATCGGTCTGGTCATCAAGCTCGCGCCGTACGCGGTCTTCTGCCTGATGTTCAATCTCGTCGCGCAGTTCGGCTGGGATCTGCTGGTGCGGCTCGGCGCGTTCGTGCTGGTGGTGCTGCTGGCGCTGGCGATCCATCAGTTCGTGGTCTATTCGATCGCGATCCGGCTGATCGCGAAACGCTCGCCGCTGGGCTTCTATCGCGACGTGCAGGAAGCGATGCTGATGGCGTTCTCCACCGCGTCCAGCAACGCCACCCTGCCCACCGCGCTGCGCGTCGCCGACGAGAAACTTCAGTTGCCGCGCCGCGTGTCGCGCTTCGTGCTGACCGTCGGCGCCACCGCCAACCAGAACGGCACCGCGCTGTTCGAGGGCGTGACCGTG
>CAMLLG010000101.1 GCA_946480825.1 uncultured Lysobacteraceae bacterium | reverse complement strand
CGAGCTTGCCGTCGTCGTTGGCGACGCCGGCGATGTCCAGGTGCGCCCAGCGCTGGCCGTCGGTGAAGCGGGAGAGGAAGCAGCCGGCGGTGATGGCGCCGGCGTTGCGGCCGCCGATGTTGTAGACGTCGGCGAAGATCGAGTTCAGCTGGGTCTGGTACTCGTCCCACAGCGGCAAACGCCAGGCGCGGTCGAACACGTGCTCGCCGGCGCGCAGCAGTTCGTCGGCGAGGTCGTCGTGCTTGCTCATCAGGCCGGTGGCGTATTTGCCCAGCGCGACCACGCATGCGCCGGTGAGCGTGGCCACGTCCAGCAGCGCCTGCGGTTCGAAGCGCTGCGCGTAGGTCAGGGCGTCGCACAGGATCAGGCGGCCTTCGGCGTCGGTGTTGCCGACCTCTATCGTCCTGCCGGACATGCTGGTGATCACGTCGGACGGGCGATAGGCGTTGCCGTCGATGGCGTTCTCGACCGCCGGCACGATGCTGACGAGGTTGATCGGCAGCTTCATCTTCACCGCGGCCACGAACGCGCCGAGCACGCTGGCGGCGCCGCACATGTCGTACTTCATTTCCTCGATGCCGCCCTGGGTCTTCAGATTGACGCCGCCGGTGTCGAAGGTGATGCCCTTGCCGACGAGGACGAAGGGTTTGGCGTCGCCGCCGCCCTGCCACTTCAGCACGATCAGCCGCGGCCGGTTGACCGAGCCGCGCGCCACCGCGAGCAGCGAGCCCATGCCCAGGGCCTGCATCTGGTCTTCGTCGAGGATCTCGGCCTCGGCGCCGTGCTCGCGGGCGAACCGCTGGGCCTGTTCGGCCAGATAGGCCGGGTTGCAGACGTTCGGCGGCAGGTTGCCGAGCTCGCGGGTGAAGGCGACGCCTTCGGCGATGGCCTGGCCCTGAGCCAGCGCGGCGGCGTCGCTGCCGGCGACGGCGACCGCGGTGAGCTTGCCGCTGTCGCTCTTGGCTTTGTTCTTGTCGCCCAGCGTGGCGGTGTAGCGGTAGCAGGCGTGATTGATGGCGATCACCGCCTGGCGGATGGCCCAGGCGGCGTCGCGGCCGGCCACGGACACTTCGCTGAGCGAGAACAGCGCGCCGGCGGCGGCGCCGTCCTTCAGCGCGCGGGCCGCGTCGCCGGCGGCCTTGATGTACTGCGGCACGCCGAACTTGCCGGCCTCGCCCAGGCCCACCACCAGCACGCGCGGTGCGGTCACGCCGGGCAGGTCGTGCAGAACGGTGGCCTTGCCGGTCTTGCCGGAGACGTCGCCGCGCTCGATCAACGCGGCGATGCGGCCGCCGCTGGCCGCGTCGAGCGCCTGGCCGGTGGGGGTCAGGGTCTTGTCGGCGTAGGCGCCGACCACGATGCAGTCGCTGGCGAGGGTGGCGGCATCGGCGGCCGGGGCGTCGTGGAGGGTGAATTCGAGGGCCATGAATCGGGTTCCGTGGAGGCGTTCGGGAAAGGGAAGATGCGGGCGGCGGTGTGGCGTGCAAGCGTGCGGTCGAGCATGCGGTGCGGGAGGCGCCTGAACCGCCGGGGACGGCCGCGTTCAGACTGGGCGCCTTTCCGCGGACGCCATTCCGTACAATCCCCGGGCGCCCTGCGGCTCCGGAGACGGTGCCATCCGCGCCTGGCGTCGGCCATGAGCCGGCCGAGGCGCGCGCAGAGCTGCAAACTCTGAAGCCCCGAAGTTTAAAGCAAAGCCCCTGCCGGATGCCCGGCGCCCGGACCCCGTCTCCGCATGTTGAAGCTGGACCGATACCTGATCCGCGAGTTCGCGCAGAGCACGTTCGCCGTGCTGGTGGTGGTCCTGATCGTGCTGTTGGGCGGCGCCTTCGCCGATGTGCTGGGCGACGTGGCCCGGGGCAAGGTGCCCCCGGGCATGCTGCTGGCCCAGTTGGGGCTGGTGTTCCTGAAATGGTTGCCGCTGATCCTGCCGCTGGCGGTGATGCTGGGGCTGATGCTGGCCATGGGCCGTCTGTACCGCGATGCCGAAATGCCGGTGCTGGTGTCGGTCGGCGTGGGCCCGCGGCGCATGTTGCGGCCGCTGGCATGGATGGCGCTGCCGATCGTGGTCGGCGTCGGTGTGTGTTCGCTGTGGCTGGGCCCGTGGGCCGATCGCGTGTCGGCGCGGATGATCGAGGAAGCCGGGCGCAATCTCCTGATCGCGGGCATGGAGCCGGGCCGGTTCACCGAACTGCCGGGCGGTGGTGGGGTGATCTACGTCGGCGCGATGTCCGCCGACGACCGCGAGATGCAGCGGGTGTTCGTCTATCGGCAGAAAGAAGCGCGATTCGACGTCACCACGTCGCAGACCGGCACGCTGTCGGTGCAGAGCGAGCGCGACCGTTACCTGCGTCTGGCCCAGGGTTTCGAGGTCGAGGGGCCGCTCGCCGGCGGCCGCGATTTCCGGCTGATGCGCTACGCCGTCAATGAAGTGCGGCTGCCCGAAGACCTGACCCCGCGGCGCAAGAAGACCGACCTCGCGCTGCAGCCGACGACCGAATTGCTCGGCGACCCGCGCCCCGCAGCCTCGGCGCAGTTGCATTCGCGGCTGGCGCCGCCGCTGTTGACCCTGGCCTTCGCGTTGCTCGCCATTCCGCTCTCGCGCAGTTCGCCGCGGCAGGCGCGCTACGGCAACCTCGCCGTCGGCTTCCTGATCTATCTGCTCGGCATGTTCCTGATGCTGCTGGGCACGCAATGGCTGGAGGACGGCCGGGTGCCGGCCATGCTGGGTCTATGGTGGATGCTGGTGCCGCTGCTGGCGACGGCGGTCTGGCTGTATGCGCGCGACGGCGCGATCCGGCGTCCGAAAGGCGGGCGCCCGAACGGCTCGCACCCGCAGGGGGCCGCATGAGGCCGTTCCCGAAAATCCATGATCTCTACATCGGCCAGGTGGTGCTGGGGTCGGTGCTGCTGACCTGGACGGTGCTGGTGGGGCTGGATGCGCTGATCGGCGGCCTGCTCACCGAGATGAGCGATGTCGGCACCGGCAATTACGATTTCCTCGCCGCGGCCACGAATGTCGTTTACAGCCTGCCGCGCCGCGCCTACATGCTGTTCCCGTATGCGGCGGTGATCGGTGCGGTCATCGGCCTGGGCCAGTTGTCCGCCAGTTCCGAACTCACGGTGCTGCGCGCGCTGGGCCTGTCGCGCCGGCGCATCAGTCTGTCGGTGATCCTGGCGCTGACCGTGCTCACCGGCCTGATGGTGGTCAACGGCGAAACCGTCGGTCCCTGGGCGCAGCGCCGCGCCGACACCCTGAAGGCCGCAGCCAAGTCCGACCAGGTGATCGTCGCGCAGTACTCCGGCCTGTGGGCGCGAGAGGGCGACGTGTTCCTCAACGCGCAGACCGGGCAGGAGCGCAGCGAGAACGGCCGGCAGTGGCTGGAACTCAACGATGTGCGCCTGTTCGAGCTGGCGCCGGACGGGCGTCTGCTTTCGATCGTCCATGCCGGCAGCGCCGAGCACCGCGAAGGCGAATGGATCCTGCGCAAGGTCGAGCGTACGCGCTTCGAACCCAAAGCGGCGATCCGCACCACCGCCGCCGAAGAGCGCTGGACCTCGCGCCTCGACGCGGCCGCGCTGGCCGCCAGCACCCGCAACATCTGGCGCCCGCGCTACATGACCGCCGCGCAGTTGAAGGATGGCATCGAATACCGCGAACGCAACGGCCTGGACGCCAGCGAGTTCCAGGAACACTACTGGGGCCGCTGGTTCTATCCGGTGAACGTGCTGGTGCTGAGCCTGCTCGCGATTCCCTTCGCGTTCGGCTCGCTGCGCAGCGGCGGCCTCGGCAAACGACTGTTCATGGGCATCATCTTCTCGCTGGGGTTCTGGCTGGTGCAGACCCAGTTCGTGCGTCTCGCCGGCGTGTTCAAGTTCGATTACCGCATCGCGTATCTGATGCCGGCGCTGGCGATGGTCGGGCTGTCGGTGTGGTTGTTCAAACGCAGATCCGGGTAGGTCGGGCCCTGGCCTGACATGGCGTTCGATGCGGTTGCGCGGCGCATAGGGCGCAGCATGGCGTGGCTTGACCAGCCATGCGGCGCTTGAACATCAGGCCTCTGCTTTTCTCCCTCGGCCCGGGCTCGTGATGTGCCTCGGGTAAAGCCCGGAATCTTTTCCGCGCTGGTGCGCGGGTCCCTTTCTTTTCGAAAAGAAAGGGACGAAAGAAAACACTCAGGTCCAATTCAAATCTGCCATCGGAATCGTGGTCGGGATTTTTCGACAAGGCATCCGTGCCTTGTCGAAAAACGACGGACCTCCTGTCCGTCGCCCTCCGGGTCTACGATTTCGGTGCGATGCGCCGATCCATCGGCTTCGGCGAACCGATAGCGCTCGCGAACTCGGGTAGAGCGGGCTGACCAGCCATGCGGCTGTTGAAAGCCAGCCCGCTGAAAGGCTACCGCTTCGCCACCCGCACCATCCGCGTGCCGCTGGCGCGGTCGTGCCAGGTGAGGCGGTCGCGGTCGAACCAGGCCCACCAGAAGCCGAGGCCGCCGAGCAGCAGCGACAGGTTGCCGACGAGATAGCGGCGGATGAGTTGCGCGCGTGTCGGTGCCTTGCCATCGGCGCCGGTCACGCGCAGCCGCCAGGGGCGCATGCCGAGGGTCTGGCCGCCGCGGGCCCAACTGGCGATGGCGTAGGCGGCGGCGACCAGCCAGCAGCAGATCCACAGCAGCACGCCGAGAAGGCTGGCGGTTTCGAGAATGTCGCGGCGGTCGTGGCCGGCGAGGTAATAACCGAGGTTGAACAGCGCCGAGACCAGCATCCACAGCGCGAGCACCGGCCACAGGTCGTAGAACAGCGAGAGCAGGCGCCGTCCGACGAGGGCCTGGGGTGTCTGCGGGGCGGCGGTGGCGGGTGGAGTGGTGTCGGTCATCGCGACAGGATAAAGGACGCCGCGTCCGCGTCGCCGCGTTACCCTGTCGCCATGCCCACCACACCCGCCGAACGACGCGAACAGGCCGTCGCGCTGCCGCCGCTGCGCGACGCCGATGCCGGCGCGATCCATGCGTTCATCGAAACGATATGGGCCGAGCAGGGACTCGCAACGCAGACCCAGGCCAGTTACCGCCGCGATCTGGAAGGCTTCGCGCGCTGGCGCGACGGGGCGGGCGGGGGACTCGAGGGCGCCGACCGTTCGGCGCTGTTCGATTACCTCGCCTGGCGTACCCGCAGCGGTTATTCGCCGCGCAGCAACGCGCGGTTGCTGTCGACGCTGCGCGCGTTCTTCGCGCTGCAGGTGCGCCGCGGCGCGCGGGCGGACGACCCTACCGCGCTGCTCGATCCGCCGAAGCTGCCGCGGTCGCTGCCCAAGGCGCTGAGCGAGCGCGAGATCGAGGCGCTGCTGGCCGCGCCCGACGTGTCCGCACCGATCGGCCTGCGCGACCGCGCGATGCTGGAATTGATGTACGCCGCCGGTCTGCGCGTCAGCGAACTGGTCGGCTTGCCCGCGACGGCGGTGAATCTGCGCCAGGGCGTGCTGCGGGTCACCGGCAAGGGCGGCAAGGACCGTCTGGTGCCGCTGGGCGAGGAGGCGCAGCACTGGTTGCAGCGCTATCTCGCCGAGGCCCGGCCGACGCTGGCCGGCAAGCGCGCGCCGGTGGCGCTGTTCCTCGCGCCCGGTGGCGAGCCGCCGACCCGGCAACAGTTCTGGCAACTGGTGAAGCGCCATGCCGGTGTCGCCGGGATCGAGCCGCGCCGGATCAGCCCGCACGGCCTGCGCCACAGTTTCGCGACCCATCTGCTCAATCACGGCGCCGATCTGCGCGCGCTGCAGATGCTGCTGGGCCACGCCAGCCTGTCGACCACCCAGATCTATACCCTGGTGGCGCGCGAACAGCTCAAGCGCCTGCACGCGCAGCATCATCCCCGGGCCTGAGCGGGCGGAAGCGATCCGCGTCAGCCGATGTCGCAGGCTGCCATCGCGGTCACACCTGGCGGTCACATCCGGCGGTCGGCCCCGCCCGGGCCGGGGCCGCCGCTGCGTGCGACAATCGGACGAAAGCGTCGCTGAACTTCGCCGCCGCAAGGCGGTCCCAGCCGACATCACCCCAGTCACTCGATGGAACCGCCCTGTATGAAGCTTCCGGTGTTCGCCCTGTTGTGCGCGCTCAGCGTGTCTGCCTGTGCCCAATCCAAACCCGCCGACGACAAGGCCGCCACGCCGGAAGCGGCCGCGACGGATGCGCCCAGGGCGAATGCCCCCGCGAAACCGGCGGATGCCTCCAAGGAAGCGATGGTGCGCGCGGCGTTGAAGAAAATCGATCCGCGGCTGGTGCCCGACCGCGTCGGCCCGGCGCCGATGCCCGGCTTCCAGGAAGCCATCGTCGGCGGCCGCGTGGTCTATTTCAGCGACGACGGCCGCTACATGCTGCAGGGCCTGTTGTTCGACATCGAGAAGAAGAAGGATCTGACCCAGATCGGCCTGAGCGGCCTGCGCCACGATGAGCTGGCGAAGGTGCCGGTGTCCGACCGCATCGTGTTCGCGCCGGTGGGTCCGCGCAAGCACACCATCACCGTGTTCACCGACATCGAATGCGGCTTCTGCCGCAAGATGCATTCGGAGATGGGCGAGTACAACAAGCTGGGCATCGCCATCGAATACCTGGCGTTTCCGCGCGCCGGCCTGACCAGCGCCGACGCGCTGGCGATGGAATCGGTCTGGTGTTCCGCCGACCGCCGCAAGGCGATGACCGACGCCAAGAACGGTCTGGCGGTGCCGCCGAAGCGCTGCACCAACCCGGTCGCCGCGCAATACAAGCTCGGCCAGCGCATCGGCCTGGAAGGCACGCCGATGGCGATCAACGAGGACGGCATCGCGTTGCCCGGCTATCTGCCGCCGGCGAAGATGCTCGAAGCGCTCGACGAGCTGGCCGCCGAACGCAAGGCCAAGCCCGCCGACAGCACCGCCGGCGGTCGCTGACTCCAGCGCGGGGCGTACCGTCGCGGTTCATCGCGACGGCCTGGTCATTGCGACAGCGCCTTCACTGCGACAGCGTGGCTTCGAGCTGGCCGATCGCTTCCAGCGACGCGATCCGCCGCTGTTCTTCCGCGGAAAACATGCGCCCGCGCAGGATCGCGACCGCGCGCGCGCGGCCCTGCGGATCGAGGCGCGGATCGGCATCGATGCGCGCGCGCGCATCGGCATAGCGGCGCACTCGCGCGTCCCAGGCGGCGCGTTCGGCGTCGAGCGCGGCCAGACGCTGCGCGGCGTCCGCACCCCATCGCGATGCACGTTCGGCATCCCGCTCGGCCGGCGTGAGCCCGCTGCGTTCGAGGCGCTCCGCCTGCTCCGCCAACCCTGCGTCCGCACGCGCCGCGTAGCCGGCGTCGCGGTCGAGGGCCTCCAGTGCTTCGCGCTTGCGCTCGGCGCTCATCCGGGCATCGCCGGCGATCCGCATCCGTTGCAGGGTCAACGCCGCCAGCGCGTCTTCTTCGGCGAAGAAGCCTTCGCTCATCTCCGGGCCCAGCCGTTCCAGACGCAGGCGGCGCACCGCGTCGAGCCGGCGCGCGGGGTCGGGCTCGTCGGCGATCCGGCGGTCCGACAACGCCTGCAGATAGCCGGTGTAGCGGTCGAAGTGCGCGAGCACGGTTTCGGTCCGTACCGGATCGAAACGGGCGAGAAGCGTCTGCCGCATCCGCTCGCGGATCTTCGACAGCGGCCATTCGCCGATCAGACTGAGGTGGTAATCGAAGAATCGGCGCAGTTCGGCGTCGAGGACCAGCGCGCCGCGCGCGTCGAAACGCACGTCGCCGTCGACCGCGGTGCCGCGCAGCGAGCTGGTCGCGAGCGGGTCGGCCGCCGCCTGCGGGGCATCGGGTGAAGCCACGGTGCGGACATCCGCATCGGGCTCGACGCGTTCGTTCGCGGATGTCGCTTTCCGCGCTGCGGACGGCGCCGCGGCCGTCCACCACCAGAGTCCACCCGCCAGCGCCGCCGTGAGGGCGGCGGCGCCGGCGGTGCGGTAAAACGCGCGACTCACAGGCCGAGCGATTGCAGACGGTTGGCCTGTGCGCGGTAGACGCTCTGCGGGCTGGACGAGAACAGCCCGCGCAGGCCCAGGAACTGGTTCACTTCGTCGAGATGGTTCCAACCGTAGTTGTCGCGCAGCACGGTGCCCCAGCGCGAGGAACAGCGCCCGACCAGGCCGTCGTTCTGTTCGAAACCGAAGAACAGACCGCCGGCGCCGAGCGCGGCGTCCGAAATGTCGAAGACGTTGGTCAGCACCGAGGTGCCGCCCATCGAGTAGTAGCGCACGCCGTTGACCGTCGCAGCGCCGCTGCCGCAGGAGGTGGTCGGTTTGCCCTGCGGATGGCGCGCGTTGAACGCGCTCGAGCCGGCAGTGCTGAGCGAGCCGAGCGCGCCCAGCGAATTCTGCGGGTCAAGATTGCCCGACACCGCGCCGAGGAAGCCGGCGAAGGCGTTGACGAAGCCGGCGACGAAGGCGCGCAGCGGAGAGCCCGCGGGCAGCGCGCCGCTGACGCCATCGGCCACCGGCGAGCCGGTGTTCGGAGCGCCGATCAGGGTGACCGAAGCGACCAGGTCCGGACGCACCGAGGCGACGTAGCGGATGGTCGGGCCGCCATGACTGTGGCCCATCAGATTGAACTTGCTCTTGCCGGTGATCGCGCGCAGGCGGTCGAGGTCGCGGATCAGCTGTTCGCCGCGCACTTCGCTGGAATTGGCCGCGGACACGCTGGCGGTATACACGCTGGCGCCGCCGGCCTTGAGTTCATCGCCGATGCCGTACCAGTAGTCGTAGACGCCGAGAATCGAATCGAAGCCGAACAGGCCGTGCACCAGCACGATCGGGTGCTTGGTCCGGGTGTAGGTGGACTGCGCCTGCGCCGGCAGGGCGAAGAACGCGATCGACAGGAACAGCAGGATGACACCGGTGAATCCACGACGCATGACTCTCTCTCCTTGGATGGACGTGTGTGGAACTGCGGGGCTGGAACGCGGTGCGTGGCCGGTCCGATGCGCGAATCGATGCATCCCGGCGGCACGGTGGGTACCTGTTTCCGTTAGGTACGGCACCGTATGGAGCGAACCATAACAGCCTCCGCCCACCGGATCGTTGTGCATGACAGCACGACCCGACCGACGGCGTTCCGGGCCTCGGCCCGGTTCCCTTCCCGCCATTCCGTCCCGCCATTCCGTCCAGAGCGGCGGGGCGTTGCGGCACGTCCGGCCGCGGCCGGGACCCCGCTTCCGGTACAATCGCCGGCCCGCGTCCAGACATGCACCGGACATGATCGTCCTCGAGGGCCAACCCGCCCTATCGCCGTTCCGTCGCGACCGTCTCGAAACCCGTCTCCAGGCCATCGTCCCCGACCTTCGCGTCGTCGGCGCCTGGTTCGCCTACTGGATCGAACCCGAGCCGGGCCGCATGCCCGACACCGGCACTCTGCTGCGCATCCTCGAAGCCCGTTCCGACCGCGCGCCCTTGATGGCCGGTGCGGTCTCGCGCTTCGTCGCTCCGCGCCTCGGCACGATCTCGCCCTGGGCCAGCAAGGCCGGCGAACTGCTGCGCGGCGCCGGGCAGCCGGTGAAGCGGGCGGAGCGCGGCACCCGCATCGATCTCGCCGGCTGGCCGGACGACCCGGCCACCCGCGCCGCGGTCGCGAAGGTCCTGCACGATCCGATGACCCAGTCGCTGTTGGCCGATGCCGCGGATGCGGCGGCGCTGTTCGTCGCGCCGGCCCGCGGCGCGCTGGAAGTCGTTCCGCTCGCGGCGCTGGAAGCCGCGAACGCACGCCTCGGCCTGGCCCTGGCCGACGACGAGATCGAGTACCTGCGCGCGCGCTATCGCGAGCTGGGCCGCGACCCGCACGACGTCGAACTGATGATGTTCGCGCAGGCCAACTCCGAGCACTGCCGGCACAAGATCTTCAACGCCAGCTGGACCATCGACGGTCGCGAGCAATTGGCGAACGGCGGCAACGTCACGCTGTTCAGGATGATCAAGCACACCCACCAGCAGACGCCCGAACACACGCTGTCGGCGTACAGCGACAACGCCGCGGTGGTCGAGGGCTATCCGGCGAAGCGTTTCCGCCCCGATCCGGCGACCCTGGAATACCGCGCCGAAGCCGAAGCGCCCAGCGCGTTCTGCATCAAGGTCGAAACCCACAATCATCCGACCGCGATCTCGCCGTTCCCGGGTGCGTCCACCGGCAACGGCGGCGAGATCCGCGACGAAGGTGCGACCGGCCGCGGCGGCAAACCGAAGGCCGGCCTGTGCGGCTTCAGCGTGTCGCATCTGCGCATCCCGACGTTGCCGCAGCCGTGGGAAGGCCAGCGCGCGCTCAATCCGCGGATGGCGCCGGCACTGGAGATCATGCTCGACGGCCCGCTGGGCGCGGCCGCGTTCAACAACGAGTTCGGCCGTCCCAACCTCACCGGCTATTTCCGCAGTTTCGAACTGCGCGACGGCGACGGCCCGGCGCGCGCCTACGACAAACCGATCATGCTCGCCGGCGGTCTGGGCGCGATCGATCGGCCGATGGTGGCGAAGCAGACGTTGTCGCCCGGCGACGCGGTGATCGTGCTCGGCGGCCCGGCGATGCTGATCGGCCTCGGCGGCGGCGCCGCCAGTTCGGTGGCCTCGGGCGAAAGCGCCGAAGACCTGGATTTCGCCAGCGTGCAGCGCGACAACCCGGAAATGGAGCGCCGCTGCCAGGAAGTCATCGACCG
>CAMLLG010000100.1 GCA_946480825.1 uncultured Lysobacteraceae bacterium | reverse complement strand
GCCGCACCCGGGGTTTTTCGCGAACAGCCCCGGGTGCGGCCTTCGGCCTTACCCGGGCTACGAATGGAAAAGTGTCAGGCGGCGACGGCGGCGACCGCCTTCTTCGCGCCGTCGTTGATGTCGTCGGCGGGAATGATGGCGAGGCCCGAATTCTTCAGGATCTCCTTGCCCAGTTCGACGTTGGTGCCTTCCAGGCGCACGATCACCGGCACCTTCACGTCGACTTCCTTCACCGCGGCGATGATGCCCTCGGCGATCATGTCGCAGCGGACGATGCCGCCGAAGATGTTGACGAAGATCGCCTTCACGTCGTCGTCGCGCAGGATCAGCTTGAACGCTTCGGTCACGCGCTCCTTGTTGGCGCCGCCGCCGACGTCGAGGAAGTTCGCCGGCTCGCCGCCGTTGAGCTTGATCACGTCCATCGTCGCCATCGCCAGACCGGCGCCGTTGACCATGCAGCCGATGTTGCCGTCCATGGTGACGTAGTTCAGATCGTGCTGGCTGGCCAGCACTTCGGTCTCGTCTTCCTGGCGGATGTCGCGCATCGCGGCCAGTTCGGGATGACGGAAGGTGGCGTTGTCGTCGGAATTGATCTTGCCGTCGAGTACCGCGAGGTCGCCGTTGGTGAGGATGGCGAGCGGGTTGAGTTCGACCAGCGCCAGGTCCTTCTCGTTGAACAGCTTGTAGAGGCCGAGCATGATTTTCGTGAGCTGGCCGACCTGCCTGGCGTTGAGGCCCAGCCCGAAGCCCATGTCGCGGCACTGGTACGGCTGCAGGCCCTGGACGTAGTTCACGTGCAGGGTCTTGATCGCATCGGGATTCTCGACCGCGGTCTTCTCGATCTCGACGCCGCCGTCGGCCGAAGCGATGAAGGTGACGGCCTTGCTGGAACGGTCGACCAGCACCGAGAGATACAGTTCCTGGGCGATGTCGGTGGCCTGCGTCACCAGCACGCTGTCGACCGGAAGGGCGACGCCGGCGGACTGGTAGGTGGCCATCTTCGTGCCGAGCATGCCCTTGGCGTAGTCGCGGACCTCGTCGTAGGTCTTGGCCAGCTTGACGCCGCCGGCCTTGCCGCGGCCGCCCGCGTGGATCTGGGCTTTCACCACCCAGAAGTCGCCGCCGATGGCCTTGGCCGCGTCGACGGCCTCTTCCGGGGTGCGCGCGACGCGACCGGCCGGGACTGCGATGCCGTATTCGGCAAACAACTGCTTCGCCTGATATTCGTGGAAATTCATGTGGGTTCCATGCGGGAGAGACGGCCGCACGCGGGTGCGGGGGCCGGACCGCACGCGCCGCCGGCGGAAGCCGGACGGGCGAATGGGCGCGGACAGACCGATATTCTCGCCGATGCGCCCGGCGCGGACCAGCCCGGACCATGGTCGAAGCCCGCGGGAGCGCCCTCGCCCGCCTATACTCGCCCGACATCCCGAGGGACCCAGGCTTGAGCCTCTCCACCGCTTCCACCCAGCCGGCACAGGAATATCAGCGGCGCGAACTCTATCTGTTCGCGCTGTACCGGGTGCTCGAAGCGGGGTTGCTGGCCTTGCTCGTGTTCGGCCCGATCGCGACGCTGGAACCGCAGGACGGCCACGAGGGATGGGTGTCGATGGTCGCGGTGTTCTACGTCCTCGCCGCACTGGCACTGATGGTGCACGCGCGCAAGGCGAAGGCGGTGGTGCGGCCGACGCTGATCGGTGTGGGCATCGACATCCTGGTGGCTTCGCTCGTCGCCCATGCGGTGCCCTCGGCGACCTCGGGCGTGGCCCTGATGCTGCTGTTCAACGTCGGCTCCGCGTCGCTGCTGCTGTCGCTGCGGATCGGTCTGGGCATCGCCGTGTTGGCCTCGGCGGGCCTGGCCGTGGCCTATCTGTGGACGCTGCTGGTGGAACAGCAGACGCCGCGACCGATGGCCGAACTGATGATGTTCACCGTGAGCTTCCTGGCCATCGCCACGCTCACCCACCAGTTGCGGGTGCAGATGCGCGCGACCGAGGCGCTGGCCGAACGCCGCGGCGCCGAGGCGGTACGGCTGGCCGAAATCAACGAGCTCATCATCCGTCGCATGCGCACCGGCGTGCTGCTGGTGGACCGCGAAGCGCACATCCGGCTGGCGAACGAAGCGGCGATGCTGCTGCTGGGCGAAGGCGCCGCCGGCACCCGCCGTCTGGTCGAGGCCGCCCCCGAATTGGCGCTGCGGCTCAGCGAATGGCTGCGCAACGGCCTGCCCAACGACACGCCGCTGCGGCTGGGCAACGATCAGTTCGAAGTGGTGCCCCGGTTCGCGCGTCTGCTCGCCAACAGCGACAACACCCTGATCTTCCTCGACGACACGTCGCTGGTGTCGCGGCGCGCGGAATCGCTGACTCTGGCCGCGATGGGCCGCTTCTCGGCGAGCCTGGCGCACGAAATCCGCAACCCGCTGGCGGCGATCAGCTACGCCGCGCAGTTGCTCGAAGAATCGCGCGATCTGCCCGACGGCGACCGCCGGATGGTGCAGATCATTCACCAGCAATGCATGCGCACGAACAGCATCGTCGAAAGCGTGCTGGGGCTGGCGCGGCGCGAGCGCGCGACCGCGGAGCACATCGAACTCGTGGGCTTTTTGCGCGGTTTCATCGAGGAATTCCGGCAAAGCGTGCCCGACGAGACCGACAACATCACGCTCGCGGCGCCGCAGCCGCTGGTGCCGGCGCTGATCGATCCGAAGCACCTGCACCAGATCGTCACCGCGATGGTGCAGAACGCGCGTCGACACGGCCACCTGCCCGGCGAACCGGCGCGCATCACGCTGCATGCGTATTTGTTGGACGACACGCCGGTGATCGATGTCATCGATCGCGGCCCCGGCATCCCGGACGCGGTGGTGCCGCAACTGTTCCGCCCGTTCTTCACCACCTCCGAACACGGCACCGGGCTGGGTCTCTACATCGCCCGCGAGCTGTGCCGCGCCAACGGCGCCTCGCTGGATCACGTCCCTCTGCCCGGAGGCGGATGCTGCTTCCGGATCACCATGCCCAGCCAGCACACCCTGCTTCCTGCCTGATCGACGCACTCGATCGCCACATCCGTCTCAGCTTGCAGCTGTTGCGCCTGCCGCAAATGGGCTAAAGTTGACGCAGGAGGGCAACATGGCCGAGCAACGCAGCGCGCTGATCGTCGACGACGAGCACGATATCCGCGAGCTTCTGGTGGTGACACTGGGGCGGATGGGCTTACGGACGGACACCGCACCCAATCTGGCCGTCGCCCGCGAGATGCTCAGCACGGTCGCCTACGACCTGTGCCTGACCGACATGCGGTTGCCGGACGGCTCCGGCCTGGAGCTCGTGGCCGAGATCGCGACCCGGTTCCCGACCACGCCGGTCGCGGTCATCACCGCCTACGGCAACGTCGAGGCGGCGGTCGAGGCCCTCAAAAGCGGCGCCTTCGATTTCGTCACCAAGCCGGTCGACCTGACCGTCCTGCGCGGGCTGGTCCGCCAGGCCCTCGATCTCAACACCCGCCGCCAGGCGAACCCCGAAGGCACGACCCTGCTGCTCGGCGACTCCCCGGCGATGGTCGGCCTGCGCGACACCATCACCAAGGTCGCCCGCAGCCAGGCGCCGGTCCATATCCGCGGCGAATCGGGCACCGGCAAGGAGCTGGTCGCCCGCACCATCCACGCCCAAGGCTCGCGCGCGGCGGGCCCGTTCATCCCGGTCAACTGCGGCGCGATTCCCTCCGAGCTGATGGAGAGCGAGTTCTTCGGCCACAAGAAGGGCAGCTTCACCGGCGCGCACACCGACAAACTCGGGCTGTTCCAGGTCGCCGACGGCGGCACCCTGTTCCTGGACGAGGTGGCCGAATTGCCGCTGTCGATGCAGGTCAAGCTGCTGCGCGCGATCCAGGAAAAGAGCGTGCGCCCGGTCGGCGCCAACGCCGAGGTCCCCGTGGACGTCCGCATCCTCTCGGCGACGCACAAGGACCTCGACCAGCTGGTCGCGGACGGCAAATTCCGCCACGACCTGTTCTATCGCATCAACGTGATCGAGTTGGACGTGCCGCCGCTGCGCGAACGTACTGGCGATCTGCCGCTGCTCTCCGAGGCCATCCTCAAGCGTCTGGCCTACGCCATGAAACGCCGTGCGCCGAACCTCTCCGCGGAGGCCGTGGCAGCGCTGGACATCTATCCGTTCCCGGGCAACGTGCGCGAACTGGAGAACATCCTCGAACGCGCACTGGCGATGGCCGACGGCGAAGTCATCGATGCCCGCGACCTGCGCCTGCCGAATGCCCCGCAGGTCGCCATCGCGCCGACGCCCGCCGCCGCGCCGCCGCCGATCGCCACCGGCATGATCGGGGCGCCGACGACGACCACACCGGCGCCGGCCGACCCGCGCGCCACCAATCCGCGCGATACCGGCACCAACGCCCTGCCCTCGTACATCGAGGAGATCGAGCGCAACGCGATCCAGCAGGCACTGCAGGAACACCGCTACAACAAGACAAAAACCGCCGCCGCGCTTGGCATCACCTTCCGCGCACTGCGCTACAAGCTGAAGAAACTCGGCATCGAGTGACCCCTGCAGTCGCCGCGGCGCTGGTCCGGCCGCCGGGCCGCCGACCGGCTTGCGCACGCGAAGTCGCTGCGCATAATCGCGAGTCGAATCTCCCGATGCGACCGCCGCCATGACCCGCTGGAAAGCCGCTTCGATCCACTTCGCGATCAGTCTGGTCGCCCTGGCGCTGATCGTCGGCCTCGTGGTCTGGCGGTGGTATCCCCCGGAATTGTTCGCCATGGCCCGCGCGGGAACGCTGCTGTCGCTGCTGGCCGGCGTGGATCTCGTTCTCGGCCCGCTGTTGACCCTGCTGGTCTACAAGCGCGGAAAACCCTCGCTGAAGTTCGATCTCGCGGTCATCGCCATGCTGCAGGTCGCCGCGATGGCGTTCGGGCTCCATGTCGCATGGCAATCGCGACCGGTGTACATCGTCGCGACTTCGGATCGCTTCCGGATGGTGTTCGCGAACGAGATCGCCCCGGCCAGCATGGCCGCGGCGCCCGCCGAATACCGCCGGCTCCCCGTCTTCGGCCCCATGATCGTGGCGGCGCCGCTGCCCGGTGACTCCAAGCGCCGCCTGGAGATGATGCTGCAATCCCTCTCCGGCATGGACATCTCGCAGCAACCGGCGCATTTCGTGGCCTACCCGCCCGCAGACACCGGCTTTCTGAGCCAGGCGGTCCCTGCGAACACCGTGCTGGAGCTGGCCGCGCCGGACGAACGCCCGATCTGGCGACAGGTCTTCGCCCGCTACCCGGGCATCGGGTCGCTCGCGATTATTCCGCTGCAGTCCTCCCGCGGAAGCGCGACCGTCGTCCTCCAGGCCTCGGACGGCCGGATCCTCGGTTATTCGCGCCAGGACCCCTGGCCGGTCGTGAACGCACTCGAGAAGCGCAGGAAAACGAACGGCCCGGACTGAGCCCGACGCAGGTTCAACACTGACGGCAGTGGGCACCCCCTTCGACAGGTGACGCAAAATGTCACTTTATGACTATTCCGATACGTGATGCGTGCCTCATCCACGTTCAAGCTTCCGCGACGCGCGTCCGATGGCGAAAGATGGCATGGGATGTGCGTATCCTTGTCTCGCACGTGCTCAGTTGCACGGGCGCCCACGGAACCGGACCAACTCTGGCTACGGGGCACGTGAAGGAAACCGCCACACCACTCCCGAGGGAATACCAAATGAAGAAGCAGCAAGGTTTCACCCTGATCGAACTGATGATCGTCGTCGCGATCATCGCCATCCTCGCCGCCATCGCCCTGCCGGCCTACCAGAACTACGTCGCCAAGTCGCAGGCCACCGCCGGCCTCGCCGACATCCGTGGCGGCGTGACCGCGTTCGAAGAAGGCATCCAGAGCGGTGAGCGCGGCGCCGTCGCCGCCACCAACGCCGATGTCGGCCTGGCCGCCACCACTCCGCGCTGCAGCGCCATCACCGTCGCCGGCAACTGGAACGCGGCCGCCGGCCAGTCGATCCAGTGCACCCTGACCGGCAACCCGAGCGTCAACGGCCAGACCGTCACCCTGACCCGTGACGCCCAGGGCCAGTGGCCCTGCACCACCAGCATCGCCAACGTCAACCACCAGCCGAACGGCTGCTGATCGACAACTGCGATCGCGACTTCGGGAAAGGGGTGCTTCGGCGCCCCTTTCTCGTTTCCGGCCCGGGACATGTGACGCATCGGCCATCACAGTTTCCGCTCGACCTCCGCCAGAACCGCATCCGCACCGCAAGGAGACGCGACATGAGTTTCCCGCATCGACGCAGCAACGGTTTCACGCTCATCGAGTTGATGATCGTGGTCGCGATCATCGCGATCCTCGCGACCATCGCTCTCCCTGCCTACTTCAATTACGTCGCCAAATCCCAGGCCACCGCGGGACTGACCGACATCCGTGGCGGCGTCGTGGTCTTCGAAGAGCGCATCCAGAATGTCGAGGGCAATGCGGTCGGCGCGCCGGCGGGTCCGGCAGACATCGGCCTGGCTCCGACCACGGACCGCTGCAGCACCATCACCGCCAGCGGCAACTGGAGCGACGCCTCGGGCCAGATCATCCGCTGCACACTGGCCGGCAGCCCCGACATCTTCGGTCAGACCGTGACGCTGACGCGCACGGCGCAAGGGCAATGGCCCTGCACCACCAGCATCACCAACGCCAACCATCGCCCCAACGGCTGCGGCCCCTGATCGGGCCGCCGCAGGCACGAAAGATGTCGGCAGTCCCAATTCACGCCCCTCCCCGGGGGCATCGGCCGGAAAGTCGAAAACTTGGCATGGCTCCTGCAAGAGCAGTTTTCGAACCGATCGCTCCGTCCCGCTCCGCCGATCCGGCAAGCCATCGCCCGGCGGTACGGTCCATATCGATGTTCCGTTCCGCCACACCACTCCCGAGGGAATACCAAATGAAGAAGCAGCAAGGTTTCACCCTGATCGAACTGATGATCGTCGTCGCGATCATCGCCATCCTCGCCGCCATCGCCCTGCCGGCCTACCAGAACTACGTCGCCAAGTCGCAGGCCACCGCCGGCCTCGCCGACATCCGTGGCGGCGTGACCGCGTTCGAAGAAGGCATCCAGAGCGGTGAGCGCGGCGCCGTCGCCGCCACCAACGCCGATGTCGGCCTGGCCGCCACCACTCCGCGCTGCAGCGCCATCACCGTCGCCGGCAACTGGAACGCGGCCGCCGGCCAGTCGATCCAGTGCACCCTGACCGGCAACCCGAGCGTCATCGGCCAGACCGTCACCCTGACCCGCAACGCCCAGGGCCAGTGGCCTTGCACCACCAGCATCGCCAACGTCAACCATCAGCCGAACGGCTGCTGATCGACCTGCGGCAATCGCACTTCACGAAAGGGGCGCTCAGGCGCCCCTTTCGCGTTCAGGCCCGACCACCCGCGGCATTACCGCAGGGCCGTCGGGCCACTTTTTTTTCCGCGTCCCGCGGATCAGAATCGTCCACGGGCAAGCGCGACCGCTTCGCGCCATCGCCCGGCCGGCCGCACCCTGGCGATGGTATGGGCGATCCATCGGGCCGAAACGGTACGATTGCCCGAAACTTCATGCCGTTTCGATGTTATCGTCGGGAGTGCATGATCCACTTGGGGTCTGTGGGGCGAGGGGCTGTCGAATTGAACGTTGCTCACACTTCCAATCTGATCGGAATCACCGGCATCGCCCGGCGACTCGTGCTGGACGGCGCGCTGGACGAAACCGCCGCTCGCCAGGCGCTGGATGCCGCGACCCGCGAAAAGAAGCCGATCGCGAATTACCTGCGCGAACAGAAGCTGGTGACCCCCTCGCAGTTGGCCGCCGCCAACTCGATCGAGTTCGGCATGCCGCTGTTCGATCCGACGGTCATGGACGCGACCCAGAGCGCGATCCGGCTGGTGAAGGACGAACTGCTGCAGAAGCACCATGTGCTGCCGCTGTTCAAACGCGGCGGCCGCCTGTTCGTCGGCGTCTCCGATCCCACGAATACCGCCGCGCTGGATGAGGTCAAGTTCCACACCAATCTGCTGGTGGAACCGATCCTCGTCGACGAGGAGACCATCCAGCGCACGATGCAGATCTGGCTGGACTCCAACGACTCGCTCGGCAGCATGGACGATGCCGAAGGGCTGGACAGCCTGGACGTGTCGAGCGGTGAAGACGAGGCCGGCGATGGCGGCATCGACGCCAAGACCGACGACACGCCGGTGGTGAAATTCGTCAACAAGGTCCTGGTGGACGCGATCAAGCGCGGCGCCTCGGACATCCACTTCGAGCCTTACGAAACCGACTACCGCGTGCGTCTGCGCATCGACGGCATCCTCAAGCAGGTCGCGAAGGCGCCGGTCAAACTGAGCCAACGCATCGCCGCGCGCCTGAAGGTGATGTCGCAGCTCGACATCGCCGAGAAACGCGTTCCGCAGGACGGTCGCATCAAGCTCAACCTGTCGAAGACCCGGCAGATCGATTTCCGCGTCAGCACCCTGCCCACGCTGTTCGGCGAAAAAGTGGTGCTGCGTATCCTCGACGGCAGCGCTGCCAAGCTCGGCATCGAAAAGCTCGGTTACGAGCCGGACCAGCAAACACTATTTCTCGACGCGATCAAGAAACCCTACGGCATGGTGCTGGTAACCGGCCCGACCGGCTCCGGCAAAACCGTGTCGCTGTACACCGCGCTGGGCATCCTCAACGAGGAAGAGCGCAACATCTCCACGGTCGAAGACCCGGTGGAAATCCGCCTGCCCGGCATCAACCAGGTACAGCAGAACCAGAAGCGCGGCATGACCTTCGCCGCCGCGCTGCGCAGCTTCCTGCGCCAGGATCCGGACGTGATCATGGTCGGCGAAATCCGCGACCTGGAAACCGCCGAGATCGCGGTCAAGGCGGCGCAGACCGGCCACATGGTGTTGTCGACCCTGCACACCAACGATGCACCGCAAACCATCTCGCGCCTGATGAACATGGGCATCGCGCCGTTCAACATCACCTCGTCGGTGAGTCTCGTCATCGCCCAGCGCCTCGCGCGCCGGCTGTGCGGCAGTTGCAAGGCCGAATCGCACCTGCCGGAACACGCGCTGCTCGCCGAAGGCTATACCTCCGACGAAGTGCGCGAAGGCATCACCCTGTACGAAGCGGTCGGTTGCCCCGAGTGCACCGGCGGTTACAAGGGCCGCACCGGCATCTACGAGGTCATGCCGATGACCGACAAGATCCAGGCCATCATTCTGCAGGGCGGCAATTCGATGCAGATCGCCGAAGCCGCGCAGGCCTCCGGCGTGAAGAACCTGCGCCAATCCGCGCTGCTCAAAGCCAAGAACGGCATCACCAGTCTCGCCGAAATCAACCGCGTCACCAAGGACTAAGCCATGGCCGCTTCCCGCACCGCCGTCAAGAACGCCCCCACCGAACGCGCCGGCAACACGATGCCGATGTACGTCTGGGAGGGCACCGACAAACGCGGCATCAAGATGAAGGGCGAACAGCAGGCCAAGAACACCAACCTGCTGCGCGCGGAACTGCGCCGCCAGGGCATCACGCCCACGGTGGTGAAACCCAAGCCCAAGCCGCTGTTCGGCGCGGCCGGCAAGAAGATCACCGCGAAGGACATCGCGATCTTCAGCCGCCAGATCGCGACGATGATGAAATCCGGCGTGCCGCTCGTGCAGGCGCTGGAGATCATCGGCAACGGCCAGAAGAACCTGCGCATGAAGAATCTGGTCGAGGCCGTGCGCGTCGACATCGAAGGCGGCTCATCGATCTACGAGGCGATGAGCAAGCATCCGATCTATTTCGACGAGCTGTATCGCAATCTCGTGCGCGCCGGCGAGTCGGCGGGCGTGCTCGAAACCGTGCTCGACACCATCGCGACCTACAAGGAAAACATCGAGACCCTGAAGGGCAAGATCAAGAAGGCGCTGTTCTATCCGGCGATGGTGATCGTGGTGGCGATTCTGGTCAGCTCGATCATGCTGATCTACGTGGTGCCGCAGTTCGAGGACGTGTTCAAGAACTTCGGCGCCGAACTGCCGGCCTTCACCCAGCTGATCGTGAGTTTCTCGCGCTTCCTCGTGTCGTACTGGTGGATCATGCTGCTCGCGGTGGTCGGCAGCATCGCGTCCTTCGTGTTCGCCTACAAGCGCTCGCCCGGCTTCCAGCATTTTCTCGACCGTGTGATCCTGAAGGTGCCGGTGATCGGGCAGATCATGCACAACTCGGCGATCGCACGCTTCTCGCGCACCCTCGCCACCACCTTCAAGGCCGGCGTGCCGCTGGTGGAAGCGCTGGAAAGCGTCGCCGGCGCCACCGGCAACGCGGTCTACGAAAAGGCGGTGTGGCGGATCCGCGACGACGTGTCGGTCGGTTATCCGGTGAACATGGCGATGAAGCAGGTGAACCTGTTCCCGCACATGGTCATCCAGATGTCCGCGATCGGCGAAGAAGCCGGTGCGCTCGACAGCATGCTGTTCAAGGTGGCGGAGTTCTACGAGCAGGAGGTCAACAATGCGGTCGACGCGCTGACCAGCCTGCTGGAACCGATGATCATGGTCATCATCGGCGTGCTGGTGGGCAGCATGGTCGTCGGCATGTACCTGCCGATCTTCAAGCTGGCCGCGGCCGTCGGCGGCTGATCGCCGGGCCCGCGCATCGATGGCATTTCTCGACCAGAACCCGGCCCTCGGTTATCCGATCGCGGCCGGGCTCGGCCTCCTCGT
>CAMLLG010000099.1 GCA_946480825.1 uncultured Lysobacteraceae bacterium | reverse complement strand
CGCGCAGGTATTCGAACAGCGCGCGGATTTCGGCCGGCGTGGTGTAGCCGACGGTATCGGGAATGTTGAGCGTGCGCGCGCCGGCGGCCAGCGCCGCGCCGCAGATTTCGGCGAGAAAGTCCGGCTCGGTGCGCAGCGCGTCCTCGGCCGAAAATTCCACGTCGTCGACATGGCGTCGCGCCTGTTCGACACCGGCGACCGCGCGCGCCAGCACCTCGTCGCGGCTCATGCCGAGCTTGTGCTCGCGATGCAGCGGGCTGGTGGAGATGAAGACGTGGATGCGCGGGCGATCGGCATGTTCCAGCGCGCGCGCGCAGGCTTCGATGTCGCCGCTGTTGCAGCGCGCGAGCGTGGCGACACCGGCGCCGCGCACCTCGCGGGCGATCGCCGCGCAGCCGTTGAGGTCGCTCTCGGAACTCGCGGGGAAGCCGGCCTCGATCGTGTCCACGCCGAGTTCGGCGAGCGCATGCGCGAAGCGCAGCTTCTGCGCGGCGGTCATGCTGCAGCCGGGCGATTGCTCGCCGTCGCGCAGGCTGGTGTCGAAAATGGAGACGCGTGCGGGCGCCTCCGGACGTACGTCGGTGTCCATCAGGCGATGGCCTCCAGTGCTGGGAATTCGGGGGACGACCGCGCTTGCGCGAGTGGTTCGGGAGCGACAGGTGCGAGGTCGATGCGTTCGAGCGGGGCGGGTTGCGCCGGCCGGACGACAGCGGGAGAGATCGCTGCCGCCCGGCCTGCGCCGGGGGCGGGAAGACGGGAGGCGGCGCGGCGCGCGGCGGGTTTCGCGGTCGTCGCGGTGTCGTCGTGGGCGCGTCGGCGCGGCTTGCGCGGTGCGCGCGGGCGCACGTCGGCGAGCAGACCGGCGAGCACCGCGGCATCGATGTTGCCGCCGGAGACGACCGCGCATTTGCGTTTGCCGACGACGCGGCGGCCGGCGGCCAGCGCCAGCGCGCCGGCGCCTTCGGCGATCACGTGTTCTTCCAGCGCCAGCCGCACCAGGGTTTCGCGCAGTTCGGCTTCGCGCACGATCACGATGTCGTCGAGCAACCGCGACAGAATCTCGCGGGTGAGCATGCCGGGTTGCTTCACGCGCACGCCGTCTGCGAGCGTGGCGGCCGGCAGCGGGCCTTCGGGTTGGCCGCGCAGCGCGCGATGCATCGCATCGACGTGTTCGACCTGCGCGCCGATGATGCGCACGCCTTGCGCATGCAGCGCCAGCGCGACGCCCGCGGCGAGGCCGCCGCCGCCGATCGGCACCAGCACCGCGTCCGGCGCCAGCGATGCGATTTCCATGCCGACCGTGCCCTGGCCGGCGATCACGTCGGGATCGTCGAACGCGGAGAGGAAGCGATAGCCGTGCTTCTCGGCCAGTTGCGTCGCGAACGCGCGCGCTTCGTCGAAAGTGTCGCCATGCAGGCGCACGGTGGCGCCCCAGTGGGCGACGCCGGCGATCTTGGTCTGCGGCGCGCCGTGCGGCATCACCGCGATCGCCGGCACGTTGAGCCGGTACGCGGCCCAGGCCAGGCCCTGCGCGTGATTGCCGGCGGATGCGGCGATCACCGGGCGGTCGTCGCCGCGTTCGCGCGCGGCGAGCAGCGCGTTCAGCGCGCCGCGCACCTTGTAGGAACCGGTGCGCTGCAGATTTTCGAGCTTGAGCCAGCAGCCGAAACGTTCGGCGTGATGCAGCGGCGTCGGCGGCAGATAGCGGCGCAGGCGGGCCTGCGCGGCGAGCACATGGCCCGCATCGACACGCTGCATGACATCGCCGACGTCGCTGCCGTCCATGCTCAGACCTCGGTCAGCCAACTGGCCGACCACGCGCTCTCGCCGCGGACGGTGCGCGCGTAGACCGCGGCGATCTCGCGGCCCACCGGGCTCTGCGCGTCGTAGAGACGGCCGTCGATCTCGGCGATCGGCGTGACTTCCGCCGCGGTGCCGCAGGCGAACACTTCGTCGGCATCCATCAGTTCCTCGCGCGTGACCGGACGCGATTCGGCGCCGATCAGCCGGATCAGGGTGTCGCGGGTGATGCCGGGCAGCGCATCGCGATGTTCCACCGCGGTCACCCGGCCATCGCGGACCACGAACAGGTTCGCGCCGGTGCACTCGACCACGAAATCGTCGTCGTCGACGAACATCGCTTCGTCGAAGCCGCGCGCCTTCACTTCGCGCTTGGCGAGGATCGAGTTGACGTAGGCGCCGCACAGTTTCAGCGGCGGCAATGCGCTGGCCGGATTGCGGCGCCAGCCCGAAACCGAGACGCGGGTGCGATTGCCGTTGAGGTGCACGTTGGTGGACGAGGTGGCGACCATCAGATGCTGCGGATGGCCGGCCACGTCCAGACCGAAACCGCCGTCGCCGTACCACGCCAGCGGGCGGATGTAGGCGTCGCCCTGGCGATTCGCGCGCAGCGTCGCCAGCACCGCTTCGGTGGCTTCGGCGGCATCGAAGGTCATGCCCAGCAGTTCGGCGCCCTTGCGCATGCGTTCCAGATGCTCGGGCAGACGGAAGACCGCGGCGCCGTGCTTCGTCGCGTACGCGCGGATGCCTTCGAACACGCCGCTGCCGTAATGCAGCGCATGCGTGTGCACGGTGGCCTGCAGGCGGCCGGTGTCGACCAGCTCGCCGTCGTACCACAGCTTCAACGGTGCGGTCGCCTGCTCTGCACGAGGGTTGGCCTGCGCGGCGGGCGCGGGGCGTTCCAGCGTGGCCGATGTATTCAGAGACATGGTTGCACCTGCACGTCGAGACAGTCGTAGAGCTTGGCGAGCTGTTGATGCAGGCCGTCGGCGGAGCGGTCGCCCTCCACGGTCATCTGCAGATGCCAGCGGTCGCCGTCGGCGCGGGTTTCGCCTTCGACCGCCAGCGGGCGGAAGCCGCGGCGTTCGGCGGTGCCCAGCACGCGGGTGAGCGCGCCTTCGGACTGGCGCAGGGTCAGATCGAGTCGGTAGCGCATGGGCGTGGTTCCTGGGGCGACGAGGGGAGGGAGAGGGCCGCGGCGGGCGCGGGCGAGGCCGGTGCGGCGGCCGGCGACGCCGGCATGACGATGCGGTCCAGCGCGGTCGCTTCGTCGGCGTCCATCATTTCGGTGTTGTTGCGGTTCGGCGGCACCAGCGGCCACACGTTCGCCGCCTGGTCGATGGCAACGTGCAACAACGCCGGGCCTTCGATCGCGAGCAGGGCCTGCAGCGTCTCCTCGACGTTCGCGGCGCGGTCCAGCTTCAGCGTCTTCACGCCGAAGGCCTGCGCCAGCGCGCAGAAATCCGGGTTGTCGCTGAGGTCGATCTCGGAATAGCGGCGCTCGAAGAACAGCTCCTGCCACTGCCGCACCATGCCCAGCGCCTGGTTGTCCAGCAGCACGATCTTCACCGGCAACCGATAGCGCGCGACCGTGGCCAGTTCCTGCACGTTCATGAGGAACGAACCGTCGCCGCTGACGCAGATCACCTGCGCCGCGGGATCCTGCAACTGTGCGCCGATCGCCGCCGGCAGGCCGAAGCCCATCGCGCCGAGCGCGCCGCTGGTGAGATGGTCGCGCGGACGATCGAACGCCCAGTGCTGCGCCACCCACATCTGATGCTGGCCCACATCGCAGCAGACCACCGCTTCGGGTGCCAGCGCCGAGAGCCGCTTCAGCAGTGCCGGCGCGTAGACCGTCTCGCCGGGCGCGTCGTAACGCGGCGCGGCCAGGGTCTTCGCGTGCAGACAGGCATCGCGCCAGGCGTGCCGGGCGACGCCGTGACGGCCGCGCAGGTGCGCGGCGGATGCATGCATCATCCGCTGCAGGCTGATCGCGATGTCGCCCTGCACCGGCGCGTCGGCGGTGCGCAGCTTGCCGATCTCGCAGGCGTCGATGTCCAGATGCACCACGCGCGCGTTCGGCGCGAACTCCGCCAGTTTGCCGGTGGCGCGGTCGTCGAAGCGCGCGCCGACCACGAACAGCAGATCGCATTCGTGCACCGCGAGATTCGCGGCGCGGCTGCCGTGCATGCCGAGCATGCCCAGATTCAGCGGATGCGCGGCGGGCAATGCGCCGAGCCCCTTGAGCGTGAGCACGGTCGGGATCTGGGTGGCATCCACGAAATCGCGGAACGCCTGCACCGCATCGCCCAGCGCGATGCCGCCGCCGCCGTAGATCACCGGCTTCTGCGCCAGCGCCAGTTGCGCCAGCGCCGCGTGCAGCGCGGCGTCGCTGGCGCCGGGCGGTGGCGCCACGTCGGCCGGTACGTGCGCCGGCAGATGCGAAGCGTCGGCGTTCTGCACGTCCTTCGGCAGATCGATCAGCACCGGGCCGGGCCGGCCCTCGCGCGCCAGGCGGAAGGCTTCGCGCACGACGTTCGGCAGGTCGTCGACGCTGCGCGGCAGGAAGTTGTGCTTCACGATCGGCATGGTCATGCCGAACACATCCAGTTCCTGGAACGCGTCGGTGCCCATCAGCGGCGTGCCCACCTGACCGGTGATGCAGACCATCGGTACCGAATCCAGCATCGCATCGGCGATGCCGGTGACCAGATTCGACGCGCCCGGACCGGAAGTCGCGACGCAGACGCCGACGCGCCCGCCGGCGCGCGCATAACCGTTCGCCGCGAACGCGGCGCCCTGTTCGTGCCGCACCAGCACGTGTTTGAGGGACGATCCGTGCAGCGCGTCGTAGAAGGGCATGATCGCGCCGCCGGGATACCCGAACAGCGTGTCCACGCCCTCCGCGAGCAGCGCCTGCACCAGCCAGCGGGCACCGTTCATCAGGCGGTCTCGGCGATGGGATTGGCGGGTTGCGACGGGGCGGCGGCGGGCTTCGACGCGGTCTGCGCGGGCGCGGCCGGCGCGGCGCCGTTCTGCTGCAGCCACTGCATCTTGGCGCGCAGTTCCTTGCCGACCCGCTCGATCGGATGGTCGAGATCGGCCTGCTGGAACTTCTTGTAGTTCGGCAGGCCGGCGTCGTATTCGGCCACCCAGCGCTGGATGAAGGTGCCGTCCTGGATCTCGCTCAGGATGTCCTTCATCCGCGCCTTGGTCTCGGCGTTGATCACCCGCGGCCCGCTGACGAAATCGCCGTACTGCGCGGTTTCGGACACGAATTCCAGCATGCGGGTGATGCCGCCTTCGTAGAACAGATCGACGATCAGCTTCAGTTCGTGCAGGACTTCGTAGTAGGCGATCTCCGGCTGGTAGCCGGCTTCCACCAGGGTTTCGAAGCCGGCCTGCACCAGCGCGCTGGCGCCGCCGCACAGCACCGCCTGTTCGCCGAACAGATCGGTCTCGGTCTCTTCCTTGAACGTGGTCCTGATCAGGTTGGCGCGGGCGCCGCCGAGGCCGGCGGCGTAGAGCTTGGCGAGGTCTTCGGCGCGACCGCTGCGGTCCTGATGGATCGCGTAGATGCAGGGCACGCCGCGGCCGATCTCGTATTCGCGGCGCACCAGCGCGCCGGGGCCCTTCGGCGCGACCAGCACCACGTCGAGATCCGCACGCGGCGAGATCATGCCGAAATGCACGTTGAGGCCGTGCGCGAACAGCAGGCATGCGCCCGGTTTCATGCTCGGCGCCAGCACGTCGGCGTAGAGCTTCTTCTGCACCATGTCCGGCGTGAGCACCGCGACCAGATCGGCCTGCGCGGCGGCCTCGGCCGGCGCTTTCACGGTGAAGCCGTCGGCGAGCGCCTTCACTTCGGTCGGGCCGCCGGGGCGCAGGCCGACGACGACGTCGAAACCGGAGTCGCGCAGGTTGAGCGCGTGGGCGCGGCCCTGGCTGCCGTAACCGATGACTGCGATCTGGGGCTTGGTGGAGGTGTTCATGATCGGATTCCGTGGTGTTGGAGAGGAGGTTTCTTTCTGTCATCCCGAGGGGAGCGGGGGACCTGTCGTGGATCGTTTTTGCACTTCGGAAAAACAGTTCCCCCGCTTCGCTCGGGATGACAGCGGTTTCGTTTCTTCAGGCGGGCACCGCTTTTTCGCTGTTCGCATCGGATGTGAGCGCAACATCGATCCGCCGCGTATCGTCCAGCAGCCCGGGCGAAGTCACCGCGCCCTGCGAGGCCGAGCGCACGTCGCGCGCGTACTTCGCGAGCACGCCGTGGCGCACGCGCGGTGCGATCCGTGCGGCGCTGCGGGTCGAGAGATCGGCGGCGACATCGAGTCGGCGCGTGGTCGCGTCGATGGTCACCAGATCGCCGTCGCGCAGTTTCGCGATCGGGCCGCCGTGCGCGGCTTCCGGCGACACGTGGCCGACCATGAAACCGTGGGTGGCGCCGCTGAAGCGGCCGTCGGTGAGCAGGGCCACGTCGTTGCCCAGGCCCTGACCGACCAGCGCGGCGGTCACCGCCAGCATCTCGCGCATGCCCGGGCCGCCGGCGGGGCCTTCGAAGCGGATCACCACCACATCGCCGGCCACGATCTTCCGCGCCTGCACCGCGGCGAACGCGGCTTCCTCGCTGTCGAACACGCGCGCCGGGCCGGTGTGCTTCTCGCGACCGTGGCCGGCCAGCTTCACGATGCAGCCTTCCGGCGCCAGATCGCCGTAGAGGATCGAATAGCCGCCGCGCGGCTTGATCGGACTTTCGACCGGACGCACCACATCCTGCGTGGGCGAGATGGTCGCCGCGTTCGCCTCCGCGAAAAAACTTTGGCCGGCGACCGTCGGAACATCGACGATCAGACCGGCCCGTTGCAGTGCCTGCGCCACCAGTGCGGTGCCGCCTTGTTCGAACATTTCGGCCGCGGTGTAGCGGCCGCCCGGTTTCAGGTCGGCGATCACCGGCGTATTCGCGCTCGCCGCTTCGAATTCTTCCAGATCGAAGCGCACGCCTGCTTCGTGCGCGATCGCCAGCAGATGCAGCGCGGCGTTGGTGGAGCCGGCGGTCGCCGACACCGCGCGCGCGGCGTTGCGCAGCGCGTCGAGGCTCAGCAGTTGCCGCGGCGTCGGGCCGCCCGCGTTCAGCAGTTGCATCACCAGCGCACCGCAACGCTCGGCTGCCTGCGGTTTTTCCGGATGCGTCGCCGGAATGTCGTTCTCGCGCAGCGGCGACAGGCCGAGGAAGGTCAGCACCATCGCCATCGTGTTCGCGGTGAACTGCCCGCCGCAGGCGCCGGCGCCGGGACAGGCCTTGCGCTCGATCTCGCTCAGTTCGGCATCGTCGATGCGGCCGGCCGAATGCGCGCCCACCGCTTCGAACACGTCCTGCACCGTCAATGCGCGTTCGCTGCCGTCCTTCGACTTGCAGCGGCCGGGCATGATCGTGCCGCCGTAGAGGATGACCGTCGGCAGATCCAATCGCGCGGCGGCCATCGCCGCGGCCGGAATGGTCTTGTCGCAGCCGACCAGCAGCACCATCGCATCGAGGCAGTGGCCGGTCACCGCCAGTTCGATCGAATCGGCGATGGTCTCGCGCGAGGCCAGCGAGGCGCGCATGCCGTCGCTGCCCATCGCGATGCCGTCGGTCACGGCGATCGTGTTGAACTCGATCGGCGTGCCGCCCGCCGCGATCACGCCGCGACGCACGTCCTGCGCCAGATCGCGCAGGGTGATGTTGCAGGGCGAGACATCGGACCAGGTCGAGATCACCGCCACCAGCGGTTTGGCGATGGCCGCATCGTCCAGGCCGGTCGCGCGCAGCATGGCGCGGGCGGGGGCGCGGGCGGGGCCGGATTTGATCGCGTCGCTGTGCATCGGTCTGTGGTCTCTCGGGTGTGTGTCGAAGAGCGTTGTGGGTGATCGGTGGAATGACCGTGGAAAAAAGCGGAACCCCGGAAAGCGAAAACCCCCGCACCTTCTTCAGGGGCGGGGGTTTTGTAGAAACCCGGGTCGTGTGTCGCGCAACCCTATCCCGCACCTGTAGGCGTGGTAATAAGGACGACGACGACAAGGACGAGCGCCGCGATCGCGGCGTTCAGGACGTTGGCGGCAATGCCTTCGGTACGCACCGCGACCGACGCGCGCGCCGTGCGGCGGGCGAGGTCGTGAAGTGGTCGATGGATGTTGCGCTGCGTCATGACTGCAGAGAACCACGCCCTTTCTTCGGATGTCAAGCCCCCGGCTGCTGACGAATCGGAATAAGCGCCGGCAGGCACCCGGGTGGGCATGCGAAATCCCGTGGGATCAATGCGATAGCGTCGCGACGGCCGGCTTCGACTTTGGTCGGAATTCGACCGCGCGGCCCCCGCAATCGTCGAATTGAAACCGTATGCAGCCGGTCGACTGCGCGAAAAAGCGATTCGTCGGCGCGGCTTCCGCCGTCATCGAATGCGCCGCCGCGTGGGTGTCGTGTGCACGGGTGACGGCGGGCCGACCGCAGGGCTAGACTCGACCTGCAAGCGTTGACCGACGCCTTCGGTCGGATGCCAGCCATGAGGTCGCAGTGAAGCCGACCGATATCCGCGATCCCGACACCTTCCACAAGGTCGTCGACTGCCAGTGGGCCTGTCCCGCGCACACGCCGGTTCCCGAATACATCCGTCTGATCGCCTCCGGCCGCTACGCCGACGCCTACATGGTGAACTGGCGCAGCAACGTCTTTCCCGGAATTCTCGGCCGCACCTGCGACCGCCCCTGCGAGCCGGCCTGCCGGCGCGGGCGCGTGGAAGAAAACAACGGCGACGCGCCGGAACCGGTCGCGATCTGTCGGCTGAAGCGCGTCGCGGCCGATCTCAAGGGCGATGTCTCCGCGCTGATGCCGGCGCCGGCCACCCAGCGCAACGGTCGACGCGTCGCCTGCGTCGGCGCCGGGCCGTCGTCGATGACCGTGGCCCGCGACCTGGCGCCGCTGGGCTATCACGTGACCGTGTTCGAGGCCGATCCCAAGCCGGGCGGTTTCATGCGCACCCAGGTCCCGCGCTTCCGCCTGCCGGAAGAGGTGATCGACGAAGAGACCGGCTACATCCTGTCGCTCGGCGTCGAGTTCGTCGGCAATCACCGCATCGAATCGATGCGCGACCTGCTCGCGCAGGGCTACGACGCGGTGTTCGTCGGCAGCGGCGCGCCCCGCGGCCGCGATCTCGACCTTCCCGGCCGACAGGAGGCCGCCGGACAGATCCACGTCGGCCTGGACTGGCTGGCCAACGTCTACTTCGGCCACGTGACCAAAGTCGGCAAGCGCGTGCTCGTCCTCGGCGGCGGCAACACCGCGATGGATTGCTGCCGCTCCGCGCGCCGGCTCGGCGGCGAAGAGGTGAAGGTGATCGTGCGTTCCGGCTTCGACGAGATGAAGGCCAGCGCCTGGGAGAAGGAGGACGCGATGCACGAAGGCATCCCGATCCTCGACTACCGCGTGCCGAAAAGCTTCGTCCACGCCAGCGGCCGCCTGACCGGCATGACCTTCGAGAAGGTGCGCGCCGAATACGACGACCGCGGCCGGCGCCGGCTGGTGCCGACCGGCGAAGCCGACGAATTCTTCCCCTGCGACGAGGTGCTGATCGCGGTCGGCCAGGAGAACGCATTCCCGTGGATCGAGCGCGACCTCGGTCTCGACTTCGACGAATGGGGGATGCCGGTCGTCGACAAGACCACGCATCAGTCGACCTTGCCGCATGTGCTGTTCGGCGGCGATGCCGCGTTCGGGCCGAAGAACATCATCTGGGCGGTGGCGCACGGCCACGCCGCCGCGGTCAGCATCGACAAGCTGCTCAACGGCGAGGACACCCGCGAACGCCCCGCCCCCGAGGTGTCGTTGATCTCGCAGAAGATGGGCATCCACGAGTGGAGCTACGACAACGCGGTCTCGCCGGACGAGCGCTACAAGGTGCCGTGGTCGGAAGCGGCGAAAAAGCTCGACAGCATCAGCGTCGAAGTCGAACTCGGTTTCGATGCGGCCACCGCCTGGAAGGAAACCCAGCGCTGCCTCAATTGCGACGTGCAGACGGTGTTCGCGAAGGACAAATGCATCGAATGCGACGCCTGCGTCGACATCTGCCCCACCGACTGCATCACCTTCACCGCCGACGGCGAGGAAGCGGAGCTGCGCACGCGCCTGACCGCGCCCGCGCTCAACACCGACCAGGGCCTGTACGTCTCCGCGCCGCTGAAGACGCTGCGGGTGATGGTGAAGGATGAAGACGTGTGCCTGCACTGCGGACTCTGCGCCGAACGCTGTCCGACCGGCGCGTGGGACATGCAGAAATTCCTGCTGCAGGAAACCCAGGCCGGGCCGCGCTGTCGCGGCGCCGACAAGAAGGAGGCCGCATGACGGCCCTGCAGCATCCGCGGCTGGAGTCGATCAACGATTTCGTCGTCAAGTTCGCCAACGTCAACGGCTCCGGTTCGGCTTCGGCCAACGAACTCTTCGCCAAGTCCATCCTGCGCATGGGCGTGCCGGTCAGCCCGCGCAACATCTTTCCCTCGAACATCCAGGGCCTGCCGACCTGGTACGAGGTGCGCGTGTGCGAAGCCGGCTGGCTCGGCCGTCGCGGCGGCGTCGACATGATGGTCGCGATGAACCCGCAGACCTGGGACGCGGACGTCGCCGAGATCGGGCCGGGCGGCTATCTGTTCTACGACAACAGCAAGCCGCTGCCGAAGTCGAAGTTCCGCGACGACATCCAGGTGCTCGGCGTGCCGCTGACCGAGATCTGCAACGCCACCTACAGCGATCCGCGCCAGCGCCAGTTGTTCAAGAACATCATGTACGTCGGTGCGCTCAGCGCGCTGCTGGACATCGACGTGCCGACGATCGAAACCCTGATCGCCGAGCAGTACAAGGGCAAGGAAAAGCTGCTCAAGCCGAACATCGAGGCCCTGCACCTCGGCCGCGACTGGGCGTTGGCGCATCTGCCGTGCCCCATCGGCCTGCGCGTGCGCAAGGCCGATGCGGTCGGCGACCGCATCTTCGTCGAAGGCAACGCCGCGGCGGCGCTGGGTTGCGTCTACGGCGGCGCCACGGTCTGCGCCTGGTATCCGATCACGCC
>CAMLLG010000098.1 GCA_946480825.1 uncultured Lysobacteraceae bacterium | reverse complement strand
AGGGCGGCGTGATGGGTCGTCTCGGCGAGCGCAAGGCGCTGCTGCAGAACATGGAACCCGACGGCAAGGGCCGCGTGCGCCTCGACTACATGATCCCGGCGCGCGGCCTGATCGGCTTCCAGACCGAATTCCGCACGCTCACCGCCGGTACCGGCCTGCTGTTCCACGTCTTCGATCATTACGGCCCGAAGACCGAAGGCGCGATCGGCCAGCGCCAGAACGGCGTGCTGATCTCGAACGGCACCGGCAGTTCGCCGGCCTACGCGCAGATCGCGATGCAGGAGCGCGGCCGCCTGTTCATCGAGCCGGGCGAGGAAATCTACGAAGGCCAGATCGTCGGCATCAACAGCAAGGACAACGACCTCACGGTCAACGCCCTGCGCGGCAAGCAGCTGACGAACTTCCGCGCCTCCGGCAAGGACGACGACGAAGGCCTGATCCCGCCGATCAAGTTCTCGCTGGAACAGGCGCTGGAATTCATCGACGACGACGAACTGGTCGAAGTCACGCCGAAGCAGATCCGCCTGCGCAAGAAGTTCCGCACCGAGAACGACCGCAAGCGCGCCTCGCGCGGCGCATAAGCTTCGGAGTCTGCGCAGGAATGCGCCGCGTTGCGAGCCTCGCGACGCGGCGCAGCCGAAGCGGCATTCGATCAATCTGGTCAAGCGGACGACGGCGCCCTCAGCCCGTCCTGGCGCGCCGATCCGCGGCGACGCTTGCGCGAGGCCGAGGGATCGGCAAGGCTTGCCGCTTCTTCCGCATGGAGCGCCTTTCCCGATGTCTTCGCATTCGCCTCTGCTTTCCATCGTCATCCTGACGGCCGCGATCGCGCTGTCCACGGCGCCTGCCCGCGCGCTCGGCCACGACACCGCGGCCCCTGCCGGAGACGCGGCATTCGCGCACGAGGAGGCGAGCATCGCCGGACTGCAGGCGCGCATGGCCGAAGGCCGCCTGGACAGCCGCACGCTCGTGCGCGCTTATCTCGCCCGTATCGCCGCGCTCGACGACGCGGGCCCGCGACTCAACGCGGTGATCGAACTCAATCCCGATGCCCTGGCCGAGGCCGGCGCGCGCGACGCCGAACGCAAGGCCGGCAGGACGCGAGGCCCGCTGCACGGGATCCCGGTGCTGTTGAAAGACAACATCGACGCGACGCCGATGGCGACATCGGCCGGCTCGCTGGCGCTGGCCGGACATCGCCCCGCACGCGATGCGTTCCTCGTCGCGCGCCTGCGCGAGGCGGGCGCCGTGATCCTCGGCAAGACCAACCTCAGCGAATGGGCCAATTTCCGCTCCACGCGGAGCACATCGGGCTGGAGCGCGCGCGGCGGCCAGACCCGCAACCCCTACGTCCTCGACCGCAATCCCTGCGGCTCCAGCTCCGGCACGGGCGTGGCCGTGTCCGCCAATCTCGTCGTGGCCGGCGTCGGCACCGAAACCGACGGCAGCATCCTGTGCCCATCGGCGGTGAACGGCGTGGTCGGGATCAAGCCAACGGTCGGCCTGATCAGTCGCGGCGGCATCGTTCCGATCTCGCGTTCGCAGGACACCGCAGGGCCAATGGCCCGCTCCGTCGCCGATGCCGCGGCGCTGCTGACCGCCATGGCGGCGACCGACCCCGCCGACGACGCCACCGGCAGCGATGGCCGTCGCCAGCAGGATTACCTTGCCGCGCTCGATCCGAACGCATTGAAGGGCGCGCGCATCGGTGTCCTGCGGAAATCCACCGGCTACCATCCCGCCCTGGACGCGCGCTTCGAGCACGCGCTCGCTACCCTCCGCGCCGCCGGCGCGGAGCTGGTCGACGCGGAGATCGCGACGACCGGCCAATGGCAGCAGGCGGAATACGCCGTGCTGTTGCACGAGTTCAAGGATGGCCTCAATCGCTATCTCGCGACGAGCGGGGCGCCGGTGTCTTCGCTGGACGCACTGATCGCCTACAACCTCGCGCACGCCGATAGCGAAATGCCGTGGTTCGGGCAGGAGATCCTCGAGATGGCGCGCGGCGTCGGCGGTATCGACGCTCCCGCCTATCTGGAAGCGCGGGCGACCGCGCGGCGCCTCGCCGGCAAGGAAGGCATCGACGCCACGCTGTCCGCGCATCGGCTCGATGCCCTGGTGGCGCCGACGACATCGCCGGCCTGGACGACCGACCCGGTCAACGGCGACCACTTCAGCGGCGCCGGCTACGGCGCGGCCGCCGTCGCCGGGACACCCAGCCTCACCGTGCCGATGGGCGAGGTGCACGGCCTGCCGGTCGGCCTGACCTTCCTCGGTCCGGCCTGGAGCGAGGCGAAGCTCATCGGGTTCGCGCATGCTTTCGAGCAGCTCACCCGCGCGCGCACGCCGCCGAGGTTCCTGCCGACCGTCGTGCAGACTGGGACGCCGGCGAATTGATGCTTTCGCGCGACTGACGGGGCCGCCGCCGCATGGAAATCGACGCCAGCCTCTGGGCGCTGACCGCGCTCGCCGGTCTCGCTGCGGGCCTGATCGACAGCATCGTCGGCGGCGGCGGCCTGGTGCTGACGCCGGCGATGCTCAACCTGCATCCGCAACTGCACATCCTGCAGGCCATCGGCACCCAGCGCACCAGCTCGATCTTCGGCACCAGCGTCGCGGCCTGGAATTATCTGCGCCGGATCCGGGTCGAACGCCGGATCCTGATCCCGGCGTGCATCGCCGCGCTGAGCGCATCGGCGATCGGCGTGCAGTTCGCGAAACGCATCGACGGCGAAGTCCTGAAATGGACGGTGCTCGCGATCTGCGTCCTGCTCGCGCTGTACACCGTGCTGCGCAAGGATCTCGGCCTGCGCGAGGACCGCCGCTTTCATCCGGAACACGAGATGTTCGCGGCCATCGCCATCGGCGCCGCGACCGGTTTCTACAACGGCCTGATCGGCCCCGGCACCGGCACGATCATGGTGTTCGCCTTCGTGAGTTTCCTCGGTCTGGATTTTCTGAAGTCGTCGGCGGTATCGAAGGCCACGAACGTCGCCGCCGACCTCAGCTCGTGGACGGTGCTGGCGTTCGGCGGTTACGTGATCTGGCTGCTGGCGATCCCGCTGATCGTCGGCAACATGATCGGCAGTTGGATCGGCAGCCATCTCGCGATCCGGCGCGGCCAGGGCTTCGTCCGCGTGGTCTTCCTCGTGATCGTGCTGGCACTGATCGCACGCCAGGCGTGGCTGTTGGCCGCGTCCTGACGCCATCGCCCTCCGGGATGGCGCTCGGCCGCATGACCACAGGGACTTGTCTGTCGAGGCGGATGCCCGAAGATAGGCAGCGTCGTCATGATCGTGCCCGCATTCTGTTCGACCGCCCCCTGTCATAGGTCATGGTCACATCCGCCGGCGGCACCGGTCCTGTGGGCATGCGAACCGGGAAAGCACCCGCCCGGAACGCGACCATTCGCCATTCGAGGAATCTCCGTTGATGAAAGCATTCGCCCTTTCGCTGCTCGCGCTCGCGCTGGCCGCGCCTTTCCCGGCCCCGGCCCGCGCCGACAGCCCTCCCGGCGTTGCTGCCACCACCGACATCCGCGCGAAGGAAACCTTCGCCATCGTTTGGGAACGTCTTCAGAACAGCGGTTTCAAAGGCGAACACGAGCGATTGGACTGGGCCGCACTGAAGGCCGAACACCAGCCCGACATCGAGAACGCGAAGGACATCGCGACACTGCGCCTGGAGATCGGCGAATTGCTCGATGCGATGAAGGCGTCGCATCTGTCGCTGATTCCTTCGGAAGCGTTTCCGAAGGACGGCGAAACGCCGAAGAGCGGAACCGGCGACCTGGGCCTGCGTCTGGTCGTGCTGGACCGCGGCCTGTCGATCGAACGCGTGATTCCGGGATCGCCGGCCGAGCGCGCCGGCATAAAGCCCGGCTGGACGGTCGCGAAGATCGACGCGTTCGACGTGGCGAAGGCGCATGCCGCCGATCAGGCCGGCGAACTGCTCAAGCCGCGCGGCATGAGCATGATGCAATTGCTCGCGAACCGCATGGTCGCCGCGGTGATGCCGGGCACGACGGTGGCGCTGGAACTGCGCGACCACGACGGCGCACCGCGATCGCTGTCGCTCACCGCTGTGCAGGATCCGAACACCCAGACCGTCGCATTCGCCGGCCTGCCGCCGATGCCGCTGCGGTTCGCGCAACGGGTGGTGCCGCTGCGCGGCGGCGGCTGCGCGCTCTATGTCGAGTACAGCCAGTGGGCGATGCCGGTCTACGATCAACTGGTGGCGGCGCTGCGCGAGCACGGCGACTGCACCGGCGTGGTCATCGACCTGCGCGGCAATTCCGGCGGGCTGATGGCCTCGATGAGCGCCGTCGGCGGCCTGTTCTTCGAGAAGCCGGTGTCGCTGGGGACACTCACCACGTCCGGCGGCGACCTGCGGCTCAACGCGTTCCCGCGCCAGGTGACCGACGACGGCCGCGATGTGCGTCGTTTCCAGGGCCCGCTCGCGATCCTGACCGACCGCGGCTCGATCAGTTGTTCCGACATTTTCCCCGCCAGCATGCAGGCGCTGGAACGGGCGCGCATCTTCGGCGACACCAGCGCCGGCATGGCCCTGCCCGCCGGGGTCGCGCCGCTGCCTTCGGGCGACCGGCTGTATTACCCCATCGCCGAATTCGTCGATTCGAGCGGCCGCCGCATCGAAGGCGTCGGCGTGATCCCCGATACGCGGGCCGTGCCCACCGCCGAAGCGCTGCGCGCCGGTCGCGATCCCGCGCTGGACGCCGCGCTCGCCTGGATCGGACAGTCCGCCGGTCCATCGAAATGACCGTCTGTTTCGACCCTCCCTCCACGGATCTTTCCGCTCCCCTTTTCGTTCGTCCCTCTCCCACGACCATGGAGTCGACCATGACCCGCATCACCCGCACCGCCCTCGCCCTCGGCATCGCGCTGACTCTCGCCCCCCTCGCGCAGGCGGCCGACCTGCCCGACGCGCGCCGCCTGATCGACGCGCACATCGCCGCCACCGGCGGCCGCGACGCCTATGCCGCCTTCGGCCAGGGCACCACCAAGGTGCAGATGGAAATCGTCGAGAACGGCATGAAACTCGATCTGACCATGTACGGGCGCGACGCCGATCGCGTGTCGCTGATGACCATCCCCGGTGCCGGCGATTTCCGGACCGGCTATGTCGGCGGCATCGCCTGGGGCATGGACCCGATGAGCGGCCCTCGCCTGCTCGAAGGCAAGGAGCGCGAGCAGCAGATCGAACAGAGCGACGTCCGCTTCACCCTGCGCGACGCCGGCCTGATCGCCTCGGCCAAGACCGCGGGCCTGTCGGAATCCGAAGGCCGCCCCTGCTACCGGGTCGAAATCAAATGGACCTCCGGCCGCGAAACCGCCGACTGCTACGGCACCGAGGACGGCCTGCTCTTGTCCAACGAAAGCACCGTGACCACGGCGATGGGCGACATCAAGCAGGTCAGCCATCTGTCCGACTACAAAGCGTTCGGACCGCTCACGCTGGCCACGAAAACCAAGGGCAAGGCCGCGGGCATGACCCAGCTCATCACCATCGTGTCGATCGACCCGGCCGCACCCGATGCCTCGGTGTTCGCGTTGCCGGCCGCGATCGACGCACTGGTGAAGAAGCAGGCCGGCGTCCAGCCGGGCAGCACGAAATAAATCGGGCATCGCCGATTCCGCGACACGAAAAAGCCCGCGAAAGCAGGCTTTTTCGTGCTTCCGCTGGGGCGCGACCGCTCACGGCATCGCCGTGGAATCAATGCCCGGGGATGCGTGGGCTTCCGGAGTCACCAGTTTCAAGAGATCGCCGATCCGGCAGTGCGCTTCGAGCGGGTGCCGCAATGGCACTTCGGCGTCGATGGCATAACGGTTGCGACGGCCGGCGCGCTCGCGCGACAGCACGCCGCCCTGCTCGAGCTCGCCGACGATCCGCAGGACCGCACGCTCGGTGATCCCCACTTTGCTGGCGATCTCGCGGACGGTCTGATTCGGCTCGGCAGCCAGGCAGACCAGCACGTGGGTATGGTTGCTGAGGAACGTCCAGGTCGCGGTCTCGGAATCTCTGGCCGCCATGAGAAATCTCCACTTGACAGCCGGCATTCTAGCAACAAAAAATACATGACATTAATTTCATGTATTGAAGGTCGCACAAATGACGCTCGACTCCAATTCGCCTTCCCTCGCCCTCGATGCTGCACCGGCGACATTCCCCGAAACGACCCGCACCATCCCCGTCGCCGCGGGCGATGGCATCGGCCCGGAAATCACCGATGCGGTGCTCACCGTGCTTCGCGCCGCAGACCCCACCCTCGATTTCAGACCGCTGACCGTCGGCCTCAAGGCCTATGAAGCCGGCGCGATGTCGGGCTTCGGTCCCGAAGTGATGGCCGCGATCGCCGAACACGGCGTGCTTCTGAAGGGGCCGATCACCACGCCGCAGGGCGGCGGCTACAAGAGCGTCAACGTCAGTCTGCGCAAAAGCCTCGGCCTGTACGCCAATCTTCGTCCCTGCGTGGCCTATCACCCGTTCATCGATACCCACCACCCGGGAATGGACGTGGTGATCGTCCGCGAGAACGAAGAAGACACCTATGCGGGCATCGAACACCGCCAGAGCGACGAGGTCTATCAATGCCTCAAGCTGATCACGCGTCCCGGTTGCGAGCGGATCGTGCGCTACGCGTTCGAATACGCGCGCGCCCATGGTCGGACCAAGGTCACCTGCATGACCAAGGACAACATCATGAAAATGACCGATGGGCTGTTCCACAAGGTCTTCGACGAGATCGCGGCGGAATATCCCGACATCGGCAACGAACACATGATCATCGACATCGGCACCGCGAAGATGGCGGTGCAGCCGGAACGTTTCGACGTGGTGGTCACGCCCAACCTCTACGGCGACATCCTGTCCGATGTGGCGGCGGAAGTCGCAGGCTCGATCGGCATGGCGCCCTCTTCGAATATCGGTCGGTCCTGCGCGATGTTCGAAGCCGTGCACGGCTCGGCGCCGGATATCGCCGGCCAGGACATCGCCAATCCGTCGGGACTGCTGCTGTCCGCGGTGATGATGCTGGTGCATCTGGGCCGCAGCGCGCAGGCCGGCGCCATCCACAACGCGTGGCTGCGGACACTGGAAGACGGCGTGCATACGGCGGACATGTTCCACGAAGGCCGCAGTCGGCAGCGCGTCGGCACGCGCGCGTTCGCCGAAGCGGTCATCGCGCGTCTCGGAGAGCGGCCGCGGCGGATCGCACCGGTCGCCTACCCGGAACCCACGCAGAAAGCACCGGTTCGCCTCGAAACATCGCGCATGCCGCAGGCGGCGCCGGTCAAGCAACTCGTCGGCGTCGACGTCTTCCTGAACTGGGACGAGGCCGACCGCGATCCGGGCCTTCTGGGCATGCGCCTCGAAACGCTGGCGGGTCCCGAATTCCGGCTCGCGCTGATCACCAATCGCGGCGTCAAGGTCTATCCGCACGGTCAAAGCCAGACGCTGCGTACCGATCACTGGCGCTGTCGCTTCCCCGCGAGCGAAGGTCGTGTCCCGCGGCCGCACGACATCGCCGCGCTGTTGCTGCGGCTCGCCGAAGCGGGTTTCGATGCCGTCAAGACCGAAAATCTCTACGCCTTCGACGGCGTGCGCGGTTATTCACAGGCGCAGGGCGAGTGAATGTCGCGATGGTTCCGGACCATCCCTACGCCGGCAGCACCATCGCGCTCGCGACGATGCACGGCAAGGCCGAAGCGCTCGCACCTGCGTTCTCTGCGCTGAGCGCGTCGCTGCAGGTGCCGGGCGGTATCGATACCGACGCGCTGGGCACTTTCAGCGGCGAAATCCCGCGGACGATGCCGCCGCTGGAGACCGCGATCGGCAAGGCCCGGCTGGCGATGGCCATCACCGGGCGACCATTGGGCCTCGCGACAGAGGGCAGTTTCGGGCCGGATCCGATGATCGGATTCGTTCCTCTGCATCGCGAAGTCATCGTCCTCGTCGACGACATGCACGGTCAGATCGTGCACGAGTGGCGCAGCAGTCACGACACCAATTTCGGGAGCTGCGTCGTGGCCCGGGCCTCGGACCTGCAGGACGCGCAACTCGCGCGCTGGGGGTTTCCCGGGCATGCCGTGATCGTCCGTGGAGAAACCGCCGGCCCCGTCTTCAAGTCGTTGCGCGACCTGAAAACGCTCCATGCCGCGATCGCCGCATGCATCGAGAACACGCCTTCGCGACGGGCCCGGGTCGAAACCGACATGCGCGCGCATCTCAATCCGACGCGGATGCGCCAGATCGCGTTGCTCGGGCAGCGGTTGGTCGAGCGTCTGCAACATCGCTGCCCGCAATGCGCGGCCCCCGGTTTCGGACGGATCGATGTCGTGACCGGTCTGCCCTGCAGCTGGTGCGGCGCTCCGACATCGGCGATCGCCTCCGAAATCCACGGCTGCGCGGCCTGCCGGATGCGCATGGAACTGCCGCGGATCGACGGATTGCGCGAAAGCGATCCGGCGCACTGCGACATCTGCAACCCCTGACGACGCCGGAACCCGCAGCGTCGGATGCGCCGCGGATGTCGACGCCGCGACAACCCGCAAAACGGAGCGATTCGAGGCTGCGGGCAGGGCTTCGGCGCATGCGCTAATTGGTGCCGGGCAGCATCGCCGGCGCGCTGATCTGCGCCTGCTTGCGCACGATCAGCATCGCGATCTCCAGCGCCTGCTCGTAATTGAGGCGCGGGTCGACCGTGGTGCGATACGCGCGCTCCAGATCGGTATCGGTCAGTTCGCGGGCGCCGCCGGTGCATTCGGTCACGTCTTCGCCGGTCAGTTCCAGATGCGCACCGCCGAGGCGGGTGCCCACTGCGGCATGGATCTCGAACGCCTTCTCCAGTTCGCTGCGGATGTTCTCGAAACGCCGGGTCTTGTAACCGTTGCTCGTCGATTCGGTATTGCCGTGCATCGGATCGCAGATCCACAGCACGCGACGCCCATCGCGCTTCATCGCCTCCAGCAGCGGCGGGAGCTTCTCGCCGATGCTGGCCGCGCTCATGCGGTGGATCAGGCTCAGGCGGCCGGGCTCGTCGTTCGGATTGAGCACGTCGATCAGGCGCAACAGTTGGTCGGGCGTCACCGACGGACCGATCTTGATCGCGATCGGATTGCGGATGCCGCGGAAGTATTCGGTGTGCGCGCCGTCGACCGCTGCGGTGCGCATGCCGATCCACGGGAAATGCGTGCCGAGGTTGAACCAGCCGGCCTGACGCGGCACCTGGCGGGTCACGCCTTCTTCGTACGGCAACAGCAGCGCTTCATGCGACGTGTAGAAATCCACGCTGCGCAGGTTGTGGATGGACTCGCCGGACAGCGTTTCCATGAAGCGCACGGCATCGCCGATGCCGGCGACCATCTTCTGGTATTCCTCCGCCAGCGGCGAATGACCGACCCAGGCGAGGTTCCAGTATTCGGGGTGATGCAGGTCGGCGAAGCCGTCGTCGATCAGTGCGCGGATGAAGTTCATCGTCATCGCCGAGCGCGCATGGCCTTTGATCATGCGGCGCGGATCGGGGATGCGGGCCTCGGCATTGAACTCCGGCCCGTTGACCAGATCGCCGCGATAACTCGGCAGCGTCGTGCCGTCCTTCGTTTCGGTGTCGGCGGAACGCGGCTTCGCGTACTGGCCGGCGAACCGGCCCACGCGCACCACCGGCAAACGCAGGCCGTGCACGAGCACCAGGCTCATCTGCAGCAGCACCTTCAGGCGATTGGAGATGACCTCCGGCGTGCAGTCGCTGAAGATCTCGGCGCAATCGCCGCCCTGCAGCAGGAAGCGTTTGCCTTCCTGCGCCTCGGCGAGTTGGTGCTTGAGATTGAGGACCTCGCGGGAGGTCACCAGCGGCGGCAGCGCGTGCAGTTCGGCCAGCACGCCGTCCAGCGTGTCCGCATCAGGATAGGTCGGCTGTTGCAGCGCCTGGCGTTGACGCCAGCTCGCGGGCGCCCATCCTTGCGGAGGCGAAACGACGGCTTGGAGCGGTTCGGGGCGGGTCATGATCTCGTCCTGTGGGGAAGGGCGATGGTGGGAAAGAACACGGATACGGATGATGTCAGCGCGAGCGATAGCCGGCATGGACGGCCCAGGCGGCCAGCAGCAGAAACCACACCAGGCTCCAGGCCGGCATCGACAGGCCCAGCAGGGTCCAATCGACCTTGGCGCACTCGCCGGAACCGTTCAACACTTTGCTGATCGTCTGCGTGAAGGAATTGGTTTCCCAGATGAATCCCAGCGGCGGACCGCATTCGGGCACCTGATCCGGCGGCAGCGTCGTCAACCAGACGTGCTTGCCGGCGATGTAGGTGCCGACGCCGGCCGGGATCAGCGCAAGCAGCGCGTACGTCCGGCGACCGCGCGGGGCCTTGGGACCATGCAACGCCGCGATCAGGAACACGACGCCGAGCGCCGCGAAGGCGATACGCTGGAAGATGCAGAGCGGGCATGGGATCAGCCCCCACTGGAACTGCGAGAAGATCGCGAAACCGATCAATCCCGCGCAGGCCAGAAAACCCAGAAGGAACTGCGAACGATAGGACCAGCGGAATGGATTCGGTTGCATGGACGATCTGCGTGATGGATTCGGAGGAATGACCGCGGCTGCCGGCGGCAGTTCCCAGCCCGAAGCTGTGAGCGCGTTTCCGCATCTCGCGGATGCGCTGCGGCTTCAGGGCCCAAGATAGCAAAAACCCCGGCGGATGCCGGGGTTTTCGTCGGAGCGACCGCTCAGGCGCCGAGGCCTGAACTGCCTTCGGCCGAGCGTTCGCGCGGCCGGCGGAGCGCGATCAGGCCGCGGCTTCGGGACGGTCGACCAGCTCGACGTAAGCCATCGGAGCGTTGTCGCCGTCGCGGAAACCGCACTTCAGGATGCGCAGATAACCGCCCGGACGCTCGCGATAGCGCGGGCCGAGGGTGGTGAACAGCGTGCCGACGGCTTCCTTGTCGCGCAGGC
>CAMLLG010000097.1 GCA_946480825.1 uncultured Lysobacteraceae bacterium | reverse complement strand
AAGGCGCGAAGAACGCCGTCGGCGGCGCGATGCTGGCGGCGATGAACACCGCGTCCGAATACGGTTTCGGCGCGGTGATCGCCGCCCTGCCCGGCTTCCTCGTGGTGGCCAACGCATTGGGCTCGATCCCGAATCCGCTGATCAACGAAGCGATCACGGTCACCTCGTTGGCCGGCATTACCGGTTCGGCTTCGGGCGGCATGAGCATCGCGCTGGCGGCGATGGCCGAGACCTTCATCGCCAACGCGGAGGCCGCGCAGATCCCGATGGACGTGCTGCATCGCGTGGCGTCGATGGCGTCCGGCGGCATGGATACGCTGCCGCACAACGGCGCGGTCATCACGCTGCTCGCGGTCACGGGTCTGACCCATCGCCAGGCCTACAAGGACATCTTCGCCATCACCCTGATCAAGACCGCGGCGGTGTTCGTGATCATCGGCGCCTACTACGCGACCGGGCTGGTGTGATCGTAAGCAGGGCGGGCCCTGGCCCGCCATTGCGGATCATCCGTTCGAATCGGAGATGACCGAAAGCGGTTTCGATCATCGCGCGCTGCGACCGGGAACACCGTAATGGCGGGCCAGGGCCGCCCTACGCACGATGTCGCATAATCCCTTCGGCGCGATCGCGCTTTCCTTCGATATTTCTGCAGAGATGCCCATGTCCGACCGCTTCCTCGCTTCGCGCACCGCACTCGTCACCGGCAGCACCTCCGGCATCGGTCTGGCCATCGCCTGCGGTCTGGGCTCGGCCGGGGCGACCGTCGCGATCAACGGCCTGGGCACGCCGGAACAGATCGACGCCGCGCTGCAGGCCGTGCGCGACGCCGGTGCCGCCGACGTGCGCCACTTCGGCGCCGATCTGCGCGACCCGGAACAGATCGAGACGATGATGGCCGCCATCGAGGCATGGTCGCCGCTCGACGTGCTGGTGAACAACGCCGGCATCCAGCATGCGGTGCCGCTGGCCGGGATGCCGACGCAGAAGTGGAACGACATCCTCGCGATCAACCTCAGCGCCGCATTCCACAGCATGCGCCTGGCGATGCCGGGCATGGCCGCGCGCGGCTACGGCCGGGTGATCAACATCGCATCGGTGCATGGTCTGGTGGCGTCGGCGAACAAGGCGCCGTACGTGGCCAGTAAATTCGGCATCGTCGGCCTGAGCAAGGTCGCGGCGCTGGAATACGCGGCCGCGGGCACCCGCGACAGCGGCGGCATCACGGTCAACTGCATCTGTCCGGGCTGGGTGGAAACCGCGCTGATCGAGCCGCAGATCGAAGCCCGCCGCAATGCGCTCGGCGGCACCGGCGCCACCCGCGACGACGGCGTGCGCGCGCTGCTGTCCGAGAAGCAGCCGAGCCTGCGGATGTCGCTGCCCGAAGACATCGCTTCGATGGTGTTGTGGCTGTGCCGTCGCGAAGCGCACAACGTCACCGGCGCCTCGTTCCCGATCGACGGCGGCTGGACCGCGCAGTAAGTCTTTCCCACGTGGTTTCGGCTGGCGGCTGCGCCGTGAGGCGCCGGCCTGGATGTGTCTGTCGCGGTCCGACGCAGACGCGCCGCGCGAACACCCAGGCGGAAGAACGCCTCGGACAGCCGGGATTCGCGCTCTCGGTGCGTTAAAAATCCGTCACGGATGGGAATCGCGCAAAAGACAACCGTGACAGGCTTCGCGCCTCGATCTTCGACTCGACAGATCGCGCAAACAGCTGTGGCAAGCTGGCCCGGGGATTCGGAATCGGTTCATGTTCGCGCCTGACGGCCAGCCACGGGGAACTCTCGCCATGCCCAGACCGACGCTTTCGGTGTCACGACGTCGCCAGTTGTTCGCGGAAATCGCCCGCCGCAACGGCATCGTCGGCCGCTTCCGTTTCCAGCCGCTGCGGCTGCCCCAGTCCGAGGCCGGCGCCGAAATCCCCGGCGACACCGCAGGACAAACCGCCGGGGACAGTGCCGTCGCAACCCATGCCGCCACTGCCGTGCGCACGCCGATCATGGCCGGCCCGGGCACCGCGCAGGTGTCGCGACCCGCGGTGCTGACGCTGCAGCGCGCGCCGTTCGCGGTCCGCGTGTTGAATCACCTCACCGCGGGCGCGACCACCGCTTCGATCGCGGAATTCAACGCGCTCGGCGCGAACGACACCGCGCGGCTCACCGCCTTCGTCGACCGCCAGCTCAATCCCGCCGCCATCGACGACAGCGCGCTGACCGCGCGGCTCAATGGCGCCGGCTACACCACGCTCGACAAATCCCTGACCCAGCTGTGGGCCGACCACCGCATCGTCACCACCGACAGTTCCGCGCCGGCCCGCGAAACCCAGCGCGCGGCGCTGGTGCGCGCGGTGCATTCGCGCCGGCAACTGCAGGAACAGATGGTGGATTTCTGGCAGAACCACTTCAACGTCGCGATCGGCAATTCGGCCGCGCAGCCGGTCTACGTGCATTACAACCGCGACGTGATCCGCGCCAACGTCTTCGGCAATTTCCGGGTCATGCTCGAAGCGGTGGCGCAGAGCACGGCGATGCTCTACTACCTCAACAACGCCAGCAATTCGCGTTCCGGGCCCAACGAGAACTACGCGCGCGAACTGCTGGAGCTGCACACCTTCGGCGCCGAGAACTATCTGGGCTTCGTCAATCCGTTCGATGTCCCGCCCTGCCCCGAAGATCCGGCCTATCCGATCGGCTACACCGACCTCGATGTCTACGACACCGCCGCCGCGTTCACCGGCTGGTCGGTCAAGGACGGCCGCAACGGATTTCCGAACGAGAACGACGGCACCTTCGCCTATCGCCAGGCGATGCACGACGCCGGGCCGAAGCTGGCGCTGGGCATGTACCTCAACCCGGAACAGCCGGCGATGAAGGACGGCCGCGACATCCTCGACCGCGTCGCCACCCATCCGCGCGTGGCCAAGTTCATCTGCAAGAAACTCATCCGCCGCTTCGTGTCCGATACGCCGCCGCAGTCGCTGATCGACAGCGCCGCCGCGATCTTCCGCGCCAACTGGCAACAGCCGAACCAGATCGCGCTGACCCTGCGCCACATTCTGTTGTCGAACGCCTTCATCCACGGTTGGGGCCTGAAGAACCGCCGGCCGTTCGAGCTGATGGCCGCCGCGTTGCGGGCCTGCGGCAGCGACTGGACCATCAAGGGCATCAGCGAGAGCCGCAGCAACGATTTCATGAGCCGGCTCGGTACGACCGGGCACGCCCCCTACGACTGGGCCGCGCCGAACGGCTATCCCGACGTCGGCGTCACCTGGTCGGGTTCGAACAACATGGTCAGCACCTGGCGGATGCTGAGCTGGCTCACCGAAGCCCTCGACACGGATACCGCGCAGACGCCGCTGCTGCCGATCCTGGCGCTGAGCCGCGCCGAGGTGCCGACGTGGACCGCGAACAATCTGGTCGATTACTGGTGCCGGCGGATCCTCGGCTATCTGCCGGTCGCTTCGCGCCGGCAGGTGCTGGTGGCGTTCCTGGCCCAGAACGGCGACCCCGCGACCTACGTCATCACCGATACCGACAGCTCGGCGACGACCGACCTCAAGCGTCATTACAACCAGCAGCGCCTGCGCAGCATGGTGTCGATGATCCTGATTTCCCCCGAATTCATGAGCCGCTGAGGAGTCCCATGAACATCTCTGACTCGAATGGGCACGGCCTCGATCGACGCGAATTCCTCAAGGGCTGCAGCGCGGGCGCCGCGGTCGCCGCGCTCGGTCCGACCATGCTGTTCTGGCAGGACGCGCATGCGGCGGAAAACGCGTTCGACACCGTGGTCGTGGTGTTCCTGCGCGGCGGCATCGACGGCCTGAATCTGGTCACGCCGGTTTCCGGCAACGATCGCGGCTTCTACGAGGAAGCGCGGCCGACCCTGCGCATCCCGGCCAGCGGCGATGCGAGCGCACTGCCGCTGACGCTCGCCAACGGCACCGCCACCGGCTTCGGCCTGCATCCCTCGGCGACCGGTCTGCACGAGGTCTGGAACCTCGGCAAGTTGGCGATCGTGCAGTGCTGCGGCATGCCCACCGTGGTCACCCGCAGTCACTTCGATGCCCAGGCCTATCTCGATCTCGGTACGCCGGGCAATCTGATCGCCACCACCGGCTGGATGACCCGCGCCTGGCAGACCCGGCCCGCCGGCGGCGTCGGCGGCACCATGCCGCTGCTGGCGGTCGCCAGCCGCCAGCCGGCCAATCTGCGGGGCTCCACCGAAGCGTTGTCGATGCCCAGCCCGGGCGATTTCTCGCTCAGCTCGGGCGCATCGCAGTGGCGGGCGTATCGCTCCGGCATGCCCGCCGGCACGAAGGGCGTCACCGAGAGCATCGCCAGCCTGTGGGCGGGCCAGAGCGGCGTCGAGATCGCCGGCCAGCGCGCGGACGCCTCGATGCAGCTCATCGCGCAGCAGGGCTACACCTCGACCCTGCCGACGACGCCGGTGGCCTGGCCGACCAGCACCTTCGCACGCCAGCTGTGGACGGTGGCGCAGTCGATCCGCTTCAACCTCGGCCTGCGCTACGCCGCGATCGATCTGGGCGGCTGGGACACCCACGAAAATCAGGGCACCACCGGCACCAGCCTGTATTCGAACAAGATCACCGAACTGTCGCAGGCGCTGACCGCCTTCTACAACGAGTTGAACACGACCGGTCAGATGGGCCGGGTCACCGTCATCGTGCAGTCGGAATTCGGCCGCCGCGTGCGCCAGAACGGCAGCGGCGGCACCGACCACGGCTACGGCAATCCGCTGCTGGTGATGGGCGGGCCGGTCAACGGACGCCGGCTCTACGGGCAATGGCTCGGGCTGGACCCGCAGGTCCTGTCGCCCTACTTCGGCGATATCCCGGTGACCACCGACTTCCGCCGCGTCTTCAGCGAACTGATCATCCGGCGCATGGGCAACAACCGGCTCGGCGATGTGTTCCCGGGCTATGCCGGCTATTCGCCCCTGGGCATTTTCCAGGGCAGCGATCTGGTGCCGCAGTACGTCTCGATGGCATCGCAGCCGATGACCGCGCGCCTGCCCGCCCATCCGCAGCCGGCCTACGGCAGTTCGCTGGAAAGTTCGCGCGCGCTCCGCGCCCGCGAGCGCGATCGGCAACACTGGATCCGGCGCCTGCTGGCCGCGCTGGGCCTGTCCTGACGCCTGCCGACGACAGCCCGAAAATGCGCCCTCGCGTCGCAGGCATCGCGCATGTCGAAGACCGCGGCGCCCGTCACGGTTCGCGCGCGATGCTGCGCGCTTCCGGCCGTGGCATGCGCCTTATAGTGCCCTGATCCGTACCGGACCCATCGCGACCTGGAACCTGTCATGCCCAGACCGATCTCGAAGCCTTCCCGCCGTCTCCGCCAGACCGTTTACGCCACGATCGCGAAGCGTCACGGCATCCGGGGCGCGCTGCGGTTCCAGTCCGGGCCGCCGCGCGCGCCGGAAGACGAGGCGACCGCGATGTCGACAGCCGCGGCCGGCACGCAGCAGATCGCGGCGCCATCCACCTCGCGGCTCTCGAACGCGGCGCTGCTCACGCTGCAGCGCGCGCCGTTCGCGGTACGGGTGTTGAACCATCTGACCTTCGGCGCGACGCCAGCGCTGATCTCGCAGTTCAACGCGCTCGGCGCGAACGACACCGCACGGCTCACCGCCTTCGTCGATCAGCAGCTCAATCCCGCCGCCATCGACGACAGCGCGCTGGACAATCGTCTCGCCGCCGCCGGCTACAACACGCTCGGCAAGAGCCTGACCCAGCTGTGGGCCGACCACGTCGCGCCCGACCCGGTCTACGACGTGCGCATGCGTCCGGCCTGGGAAGTGCAGCGCGGTGCGCTCGCGCGCGCCGTGCATTCGAAGCGACAGTTGCAGGAAGTGATGGTGGCGCACTGGCACAACCACTTCAACGTGACCGTGAGCGACTACGCGGCCGGCCCGGTCTACGGCCATTATCACCGCGATGTGATCCGCGCCAACGCGCTGGGCAACTTCCGCACGATGCTCGAAGCCGTCGCCCAGAGCACGGCGATGATGTATTACCTGGACAACGCCTCGAACACCCGCTCCGGGCCCAACGAGAATTTCGCGCGCGAGCTGCTGGAACTGCACACCTTCGGCGCCGAAAACTACCTCGGCTTCATGGATCCGTTCCAGGTGCCGCCCTGCCCCGAAGACCCGGCCTATCCGCTGGGCTACACCGATGTCGACGTGTACGAAACCGCCGCGGCCTTCACCGGCTGGTCGGTCAAGGACGGTCACTGGCAGTATCCGACCGAGGACGACGGCACGTTCGTCTATCGCCAGGCCTGGCACGATGCCGGCCCGAAGTTCGTGCTCGGCAAATTCCTCAATCCCGAACAGCCGGCGATGAAGGACGGTCGCGACATCCTCGACCGCGTCGCCTCGCATCCGCGCGTGGCCAAGTTCATCTGCAAGAAACTCATCCGCCGCTTCGTGTCCGATACGCCGCCGCAGTCGCTGATCGACAGCGCCGCCGCGATCTTCCGCGCCAACTGGCAACAGCCGAACCAGATCGCGCTGACCCTGCGCCACATTCTGTTGTCGAACGCCTTCATCCACGGTTGGGGCGCCAAGAACCGCCGACCGTTCGAACTCGCCGCCGCGGCGTTGCGCAGCCTCGACTCGGACTGGACGCCACGCGTGGGCGACGCCAAGAGCGACGAGTTGTTCTGGCGCATGACGTTCACCGGGCACATGCCCTACGAATGGCCGGCGCCGAACGGCTATCCGGACACCGGCCTCGCCTGGTCCGGGGCGAACAGCTACGCGATGACCTGGAAACTGTTGAACTGGATGACCGAAACCGTCGACGGCTCGACGCCGATGGTGCCGATCCTCGCGACCACGCGCAGCGGCGTGACCAACTGGACCGCCAACAACCTCGTGGATTTCTGGTGCCAGCGCATCCTCGGCTATCTGCCGGTCGCCTCGCGGCGGCAGACGCTGGTGGCGTTCATGGCCCAGAACGGCGACCCGGCCAGCTACGTCATCACCGACACCGACACCTGGGCGGCGAGCGACCCGAAGCGGCATTACAACCAGCAGAGACTGCGCAGTCTGGTCTCGCTGATCCTGATGTCGCCCGAATTCATGAGCCGCTGAGGACATCGCCATGACCCATTCCAGACTCGACCGGCGCGAATTCCTCAAGGGCTGCTGCGCCACCGCCGCGATCGGCGCGGCCGGTCCCGGCCTGCTGTTCTCGCAGGAGGCGCAGGCCGCGGTGAACGGTTACGACACCGTGGTGCTGGTGTTCCTGCGCGGCGGCATGGACGGCCTGAACCTCGTGCCCCCGATTTCCGGCAACGACCGCAATCATTACGAAGAAGCGCGGCCGTCGCTGAACATCGCCGCCAGCGGCACTTACGGCGCCCTGCCGCTGACGCTCGCCGACGGCAGCGCCACCGGCTTCGGCCTGCATCCCTCGGCCACCGGCCTGCGCGATATCTGGAACGCCGGGAAGCTCGCGATCGTCCACAGCTGCGGCATGCCGACCGTGGTCACCCGCAGCCACTTCGATGCCCAGCTTTTCCTCGACCTCGGCACGCCCGGCAATCAGGGCGGCGGCACCGGCTGGTTGACCCGCGCCTGGGCCACCCAGCCCGGCATCACCGGCACCGAAACCCTGCCGCTGCTCGCCGTGGCCAGCCGGCAGCCGGCCAATCTGCTGGGCGCCACGCAGTCGCTGGCGATGTCCAGTCCGACCGACTTCGCGCTCAACAGCGGCGCCTGGCAGTGGCAGCAGTTCCGCAGCGGCATGCCCGCCGGCACCAAGGGCCTGAACGAAACTCTGGCCGGGCTGTGGGCGGGCCAGACCGGCGTCGAACTCGGCGGCCTCGGCGCCGACAACGCCATGCGCGTGATCGGCGCGCAGGGCTTCACCTCGACGCTTCCGGCGGGCTGGCCGACCACCAACTTCGCGCGCCAGCTGTGGACGGTCGCGCAATCGATCCGCTTCAACCTCGGTCTGCGCTTCGCCACGCTGGATCTGGGCGGCTGGGACACCCACGATGGCCAGGGCACCGCCGGCAGCGGTTACAGCTACTACCAGAACAAGATCGTCGAGCTGTCGCAGGCGCTGACCGCGTTCTACAACGATCTCAACGCCGGCGGCGAAATGGGTCGCGTGACCGTGATCGTGCAGTCGGAGTTCGGCCGCCGCGTGCGCCAGAACGGCAGCGGCGGCACCGATCACGGCTACGGCAATCCGCTGCTGGTGCTCGGTGGTCCGGTCAACGGCCGCCGCTTCTACGGCCAGTGGCTCGGCCTCGACCCGCAGGTCCTGTCGCCCTATTTCGGCGATATTCCGGTCACCACCGACTTCCGGCGCGTGTTCTCGGAACTGGCGATCCGGCGCATGGGCAACAACAAGCTCGGCACCGTGTTCCCGGGCTACACCGGCTACAGCCCGATGGGCATTTTCCAGGGCAGCGATCTGGTCCCGCAGTACACCGCGGCGGCAATGTCGCCGATCACCGCGCACCTGCCCGCGAACACGCAGCCGGCCTACGGCAGTTCGCTGGAGAGTTCGCGCGCGATTCGCGCCCGCGAACGCGACCGCGACAACTGGTTCCTGCGGATGCTGGCGGCGCTGGGGTTGAACTGACAACGCGCGGGCGTGACGGCTAGCGCGCGCCCGACCAGCCGACACCCACCGTGAATCCGCGCCCGGCGCCGGGTTCGAAATAGCGGCCGTTGGCTTCGTTGACGATCACCGAGCCCGCATGGCGGCGGTCGAGCAGATTGTCGATGCGCACGAAGGCGTGCCAATCGCCGCCGTCTTCGCGCGTCGCCGCACGCCAGCTTGCGCGCCAGGCGAAACGCGCATGGCCCTCGGCGGCATCGGTGTTGCGGTCGTCCACCGCGATGTCGCCGACCACGCGCGATTCGAGCGCACTGGACCAGCGTCCATCATCGGAACGCCATTCGAGTTCCGCGAAGAGGTCGGCGCGCGGAATGCCCGGCACGCGGTTGCCGGCCGCCACTTCGCGACGCTCGTTCTGCACCACGAACGCGAAGGCCTCGACGAAGCGCGCGTCGATCCAGCTCGCCGCGACGGCATAGCGCCAGCGCGGCGCGAGCGCACCGGATGCGCCGATCTCGACGCCTTCGCGGCGGGTCGCCGCGGCATTCGCGAAACTGGCGCGCCCGCCGCGGTTCAGCGCGGGCACGATCTCGTCGCGGCCGTCGATGCGATACGCGGCGATCGATGCTTCGCCCCAGGCGCCGCGCCAGCGTCCTCCGAGTTCGAACGCATGCGTCCGCGACGCGCGCAGATCGCGGTTGAAGCCGGCCGCGCCGTCGGGGCGATACGCGGTTTCGTTGAGCGTCGGCGTTTCGAAACCGCCGCCGACGCTGGCATGAATCTCGCCCCGGGCCAGACGACGCACCGCACCGACGGACCAGGCGGACGCCGCGTCGCGACGCCCGCCGCTGTCGTCGCCGTTGGCGAGGTAACGGTCGTCGCTGTCGACGCGCAGGCGCGAATGCCGCACGCCGGCCAGCAACGACCAGTCGTGCGGCAGCGCGATGTCGCCGCTGAGCGCGAGATCGAGGCTGTCGAGGCGATTGCGCTCGTCGCGCCGCAGCCGCCCGCGCATGCCCAGCGCGGTGCCGACGAAGTTCTCGTAGCCGCGACGGATTTCGTCCAGGCGCGTCGCTTCCAGCGCGATCACGACCGCACCGCGCGTACCGCGCCAGCGTCGGCCGATGTCGATGCCGGTCGAATTGCGCCACAGATCGATGACACCGCCCGCGCTGCCCGGCGCCGATTGCGCACCGACGGGCACGGCGAGGAACTGTTCGATTCCGCGCCGGGTGCGATATGTCGATGCCCACCATTCGCCGTTCTCGCCCTCCTGGCGCCAGCGCGCGCCCAACTGATGTTCGTCGACGGTCTTGCGGGTATCGAACTGCAGCACGACCGGATCGGTCTGCCCGGCGTCGCGCGCGAACGCCGCGCGCGTGAGCCCCAGAGGATCTTCGGCCAGCGGTTGGCGCAGGCCGTTGTAGACCAGGCGCAGGCGCTGATCCTCGCGCGGCGACCATTCGCCGATCGCATTGAACTGCTGCCGACGCGCAGCGCCGTGCGGGCGCGCGCCGGCGGTCGAGAACGCACTGGCCGACGCACGCCAACGCCAGGGGTCTCCGGCCTCGCCGCCATCGGCGCGCACACCGATGCGATGACTGTCGTCGCTGCCGGTCCACAGGTCCAACGACGGTCCCGGCGGCGCATCCAGCACGCTTTCGCCGAGGATCACGCCACCGCTGGCATTGCCAAACTGCAGCGCCAGGGGCCCGCGCAGCACATCGATGCGATCGAGCGACGACAGCGGAAACGCCGCCGCCTGCCCCTGCCCGTCCGCTGCGCCGGCGGGAATGCCATCGACGATCAGACGGATGCCGCGGATGCCGAAGGTCGAACGCGCGCCGAAGCCGCGCGACTGGATCTGCAGATCCTGCGCGTAATTCTGGCGATCGAAGGCGGTGAACCCCGGCACGCGCTGCAGCGCCTCGGACAGATTCACCTGACGCTGTGCGTCGCGCAGCGCATCGGCGCGCAGCACCGTCGCCGAACCGGGCAAGGCCTCCGGCGAACGCGGCAAACCCGCGACGCGGATGGTGTCGAGTTCGCGCGCATCGCTGGCCGCGGCATCGCCCGGTCGCGCAGCGTCACCGGCAGGCGACTGCGACCGCACAGGCGGCGCGAACACGGACAACGCGAACAGGCAGGCCAGCGAGAGCGGGGAAATGCGCATGCCGCGGATTGTCACACGGCGCGATGCCGCGTCGCCCGGGCCGGGATTCTCAGGACGCAGAAACGACGATGCCCGCCATTCGCATGGCGGGCATCGGATGTCGCAGGCGGCGTCCGCTGAAGACGCGCGCCGTAGACGGGCGGGAGATCAGCCCTCGCCTTCCTCGACCGCCTTCATCGACAGGCGGATGCGGCCCTGCTTGTCGACTTCCAGCACCTTGACCT
>CAMLLG010000096.1 GCA_946480825.1 uncultured Lysobacteraceae bacterium | reverse complement strand
GTCCGCAGGGCGAGGTCGTGCAGGCGGGGATGCTCCAGCGCAACGACGCGCACAAATTGATCGAAGAGTGCATGATCGCGGCGAACGTCGAAGCCGCGCGTTATCTGCTCAAGAAGAAAGTGCCGGCGCCGTATCGTATCCACGACAAGCCGCCGGAATCGAAATACGCCGATCTGCTGGAATTCCTCAAGGAGTTCAAGCTGCGAATGCCGGCCTGGGCGAACGTCGAGCCGCGCGATTTCACCGCACTGCTGGCCAAGATCCGCGAGCGTGCGGATGCCGCGCTGCTGGAGTCGGTATTGCTGCGGACGCAGTCGTTGGCGGTGTACGCACCGGACAACGTCGGTCACTTCGGTCTCGCGCTCGATGCCTACGCGCATTTCACGTCGCCGATCCGCCGCTATCCCGATCTGCTGGTGCATCGCGCGATCAAGCACGCGCTGAGCGGAGCGAAGCCGGTGGCGTTCGCCTACTCGCAGAACGGCATGGCCGCATTGGCGCTGCAGTGTTCGGAACGCGAGCGCCGGGCCGACGAGGCGGAACGCGAGGTCGACGAGCGCTATCGCGCGGCGTGGATGGAAAAGCATGTCGGCGGCCAGTTCGACGGCATCATCAGCGGCGTCACCAGCTTCGGTCTGTTCGTCGAGCTGGACGAATCGAAGGTCAATGGCCTGGTGCACGTGACCCAGTTGCCGCACGATTTCTATCGTTTCGACCCGATCCGCAAGACCCTCAGCGGCGAGCGCGTCGGTCGCACGTTCCGCCTCGGCGATCGCGTCACCGTGATCGTGCTCAAGGCCAGCCTGGAAGAACGCAAGATCGATTTCCGCCTGGCCGAAGAACGCGGCGTCAAACCGCTGCCGCCGCGCGGGCAGCCGGCGAAGCGGCAGAAACAGAAGTATTGAGGCATAGGGTGGGCCCTGGCCCGCCATTGCGACTGTCTTTGCTTCGAGATGATCTGCTCGGCTCCGAGTCGTTGCGATCTCGGCGGGAATATCGCAACGGCGGGCCAGGGCCTGGCCTACGACATCGCTTCGATATAATTGACCGCTCCGCGTCCTGCGATCAGGCCGCTGGCGAGGCAGGCGGTGAGCAGATAGCCGCCGGTCGGCGCTTCCCAATCGAGCATTTCGCCGCAGCAGAACACGCTCGGCATGGTCTTCAGCTGCAGCGCGTCGTCGAGCGATTCGAGGCGCACGCCGCCGGCTGTACTGATGGCTTCGGCGATGGGCCGCGCGCTGCGCAGGCGTAGCGGCAGACGTTTGATCGCGGTGGCGACCGCATCCGCGTCCTGCATCGCATCGCGCGGCAGGATTTCGAACAACAGCGCGATCTTCGTGGCATCGAGGCCGGTCTGCCGGCGCAGATGTTCGCCGAGGCTGCGCTTTCCGCGCGGTTTGGCGATGTCGCTGCGCAGGCGTTCACGGTCGCGCCCGGGTGCGAGGTCCAGCCACAGCGTCGTCTCGCCGTCGCGCAGAATGCGTTCGCGCAGATCGGCCGAGATCGCGTAGATCGCGCTGCCTTCGAGGCCGGTCGCGGTGAGCACGCATTCGCCCTGCAATAAGTGTTCCTTGCCGTCGAGATCCTGCCACTGCAGGATCACTGGCTTCAGTGGTGCGCCGGCGTGTTTCTCCGCGAGCACGGCGCTCCAGCCGATGTCGAAGCCGCAGTTCGAGGGACGCAGCGGGGCGAGATCGATGCCGCGTGCCGCGAGCGTGGGCACCCAGCCGCCATCCGAGCCGAGTTCCGGCCAGCTCGCGCCGCCGAGCGCCAGCACCGTCGCGTCGGCATGCACGCGGACCTCGTCATCGGGTGTCGCGAAGCGCAGCGCACCGTCGTCGGCCCAGCCCTGCCAGCGGTGATGCACGTGGAAGCGCACGCCGCGTTCGCGCAGGCGCCGCACCCAGCCGCGCAGCAGCGGAGCGGCCTTGCGGTCCATCGGGAACACGCGGCCCGAGGTGCCGACATAGGTCTCCACGCCCAGTTCGCGGGCCCAGGCGCGCAGGGCGTCGCCATCGAAGACATCGAGCCAGCGCGCGATCTGCGGCGCGCGTTCGCGATAGCGCGCGTCGAAGCCGGGTCGCGGTTCACCGTGGGTGAGGTTGAGGCCGCCCTTGCCGGCGATCAGGAATTTGCGGCCCACCGAGCCCTTGGCTTCGAACAGATCGACCTGCAGCCCGGCGGCGTTCGCGACTTCGGCCGCCATCAGGCCGGCGGGGCCGCCGCCGACGATGGCGATCCTGGTCTGCGAAGGGGCGTGCGCGGTCATGGCGGCAAGGGAACGGGCGGGGGCGAATCATAGCCCGGCGCGGGCAAAACCCCGGTCGGCCGGGCACAATAGCGGCATGAGCAAAACATCCCAGTGGATCGCCGGCATCAATGCCGTGGCCGCGGCGGTCGAGCACGATGCCGACCATGTCCGCGAAGTCCTGATCGAGGCCGGCGCCAAGAATCCGCGCCTGACCGAGATCGAAGAGAACGCCCGTCGCAAGGACATCGATGTGCGCCGGGTGGCCACCAACGCCATCGACGGCGTCACCGGCGGCCTGCGTCATCAGGGCGTGGTCGCGCGCTACGCCGCGGCCAAGACCTACAACGAAGACGATCTGCCCGAACTGATCGAAGCCGCGGCCGGCAAGGCCCTCCTGCTGGTGCTGGACGGCGTGCAGGACCCGCACAACCTCGGTGCCTGCCTGCGCAGCGCGGCGGCGGCCGGCGTTACCGCGGTGGTCATTCCGAAAGACAAGGCGGTGCAGGTCAATGCGACCGTGCGCAAGACCTCGGCCGGCGCCGCCGACAGCGTGCCGGTGGTGCGGGTGACGAACCTCGCCCGCGCGATGCGCGACATCCAGCAGCTCGGTGTGTGGATCTACGGCCTGGCTGGCGAAGCCACCGCATCGCTGTATTCGGTGGATCTGCGCGGCAACGTCGCGCTGGTGCTGGGCGGCGAAGCCGACGGCCTGCGTCGGTTGACGCGCGAACACTGCGACGGTCTGGTGACGATTCCGATGCCGGGCCTCGCCAACGCACCGGGCGTGGAGAGCCTCAACGTCTCGGTCGCGACCGGTGTCGCGCTGTTCGAGGCGGTGCGGCAGCGCGGATGAGTCTCGCCTGGTACGACATCGTCGGTCTCATCGGCAGCGTAGTGGTGGTCGCCGGTTATTTCCTGTTGCAGAGCGGGCGACTGTCCGGCACCGCGCCGACGTATCAGTGCCTCAACATCGCCGGGTCGGGCTGCATCCTGACCTCGCTGTTCGGCGGCTTCAATCTCTCGGTCGCGCTGCTGCAGTGCACGTGGATCGCGATCAGTCTTTACGGAATCGTGCGGGGCCTGCGATCGAGACCGCGCGCAGGGCCGCGCGAATCGTAGGAGAGGCGTCGGCTCCGATGCCTTCGCGGCCGCGTCGCGGGCCCGACATCGCAACGCGGCGTTTCATCGCCGACGCAACGACTCATCCCATCCGCGGCCAGCTGTTCGCGATCTTGCAGAACAGCTCGGCGGTGCGTTCGGTGTCGTAGACCGCCGAATGCGCTTCCTCGCCGTTCCACGACAATCCGGCGGCGAGTACCGCGCGGGCCAGCACGGTCTGACCGTAGGCGATCCCGGCGAGGGTCACGGTATCGAACACGCTGAAGGGATGGAACGGGTTGCGCTTGTGCTGGGTGCGCGCGACCGCGGCGTTGACGAAATTCAGATCGAAATGCGCGTTGTGTCCGACCAGGATCGCGCGCTGGCAGTCGTGCTTGCGCACGGCGGCGCGGACGGCCGCGAAGACGTGATCCAGCGCATCGCGTTCGGGCTTGGCGAGACGGAACGGATGGTCGAGATCGATGCCGGTGACCTGCAGCGACTTCGGATCGATCTCGGTGCCCGGCGCGGGCACGAGGTGCGCGCTGGCCATGTCGCCCGGCACCAGTCGACCCTGTTCGTCGAGATCGATCGGCTGCACCGCGATTTCCAGCAGCGCGTGGCGGTTCCAGTCGAAGCCGCCGGTTTCCACGTCCACGACCACCGGGAGATAACCCCGGAAGCGTTCGGACATTTTCCGGAAGGTCGGGGCGGCGGTCGCTTCGCTCATGCGACAAGCCTACCAGACGCGGCAGGCACGACCGGGACCGGATCGGGGGAATTCAATCCCGTCGGGTGCCGAGCAGCGTGCCTTCGGCGCGCATGCGGGCGAGCATCGCCGCCCCTTCGGCCAGAAACGCGTCGTCTCCGACGGCACCGGCTTCGGCCGCGAGCGCTTCCAGCTGTTGCCGGCCGCTGAGGCCGGTGCTCTCGTCCAGGCGCTGCAGCAGCCGGAAGGCCAGCGGCGTCAGCGCGTGGAAGCTGACGGTGCCGTCCGCTTCGCGCCGCAACATCAGCAGGGTCGGGGTCTCCGGGGGCGTCGAGGGCCGATGATCCGGGCCGATCCGATGCACCGGCCACGTATAGGCCAGCGGCCACGCCAGCGGCGAGACCAGCGGCCGTCCCGCGAGCAGATCGCCGTCGGGGTCGTGCGGGATGTCGGTGTTGCGGGCGTCGCTGAGCTGCAGCGCCATTTCCACCCATTCGTAATGCGCCAGCTCGCGCAGCCACGGCGGGTCGTCGCGTCCACGATCGTTTTCGGCGAGTTCGTCTCCAGCGCGCCCCTCTTCGGCGCGCGCGTCGAGATAGCGCAGGAATTCGCGCGCCAGCTCCGTGAACATCGGGGTCTGGCTGCCGTGGTCGCGGTAGAAGTCGCGGATCAGCGCGCGCCAGCCGTCGTCGCCGTAGATCCGTCGCAGTACCGGAAAATTGCCGGCGAGCATGTTCTCGACGTTGTTGAAGAACAGCTCGCGATAGATCCTCAGCCTGCGTTCTTCGATGTCGGGCGGCGGCGCGATGCGCTCGGGGTCGCGGATGTACGCGGCCAGCGCGTCCTGCTGCTCGGTCAGGGTCTCGTTCGAAGCCATGACGTCAGGCGGCGTGGCGGCGGTCATGCGCGGGCGCTCCGGACATGCGACGGCGGACCTGGCCGAGTTCGTCCAGCAGATCTTCGAACGGAGGCAGGTTGAAATCGCGTTCCAGCAGGGTCGGGCGCGGACCGAACAGGCGATAGGCGTCTTCCAGCAACGCCCAGACCTGCGGGCAGACCGGGCCGCCGTGGGTGTCGATCTTGAGGTCGTCGGCTTCGTCGTAATGGCCGGCGACGTGGATGTAGGCCACGCGGTCGCCGGGCAGCGCGGCGAGGAAGGCCGACGCGTCGTAGCGATGGTTGGTGGCGTTGACGATGATGTTGTTCACGTCGAGCAGCATCAGACAGTCGGCTTCCGCGAGCACCGCGTTGATGAAGTCGATCTCCGGCATCCGCTGGAACGGCGCGGCGTAGTAGGAGATGTTCTCGATCGCGATCCGCTGGCCGAGGATGTCCTGCACGCGGCGGATGCGAGCGGCGACGTGTTTCACCGAGGCGTCGCTGAAGGGCAGCGGCAGCAGGTCGTACAGCTGTCCGCGGCTGTCGCCGCAGGCGCTGAGGTGTTCGCTGTAGAGCGGGCAGCGATGGATGTCCATGAACCGGCGCACTTTCGCCAGGAAAGTCTCGTCCAGCGGCGCGGGACCGCCAACCGAGAGGGACAGCCCGTGGCAGACGATGGGATAGCGCGCCGCGAGATCGGCGAAGGCCTCGCCGTACGCGCCGCCGACGCCGATCCAGTTCTCCGGCGCCAGTTCGAGAAAATCGAAACTGCCGGCGGGTGCGGCACGCATCGGGTCGAGCAGCGGCCGGCGCAGGCCGAGGCCGGCGGCATCGTTCGCGAGCGGAATGGCTGGGGTCATCGCGGGAGGAGGGTCAGGCCGACGGGATGGGCGATCGCAGTGTGGCCGCAGCGTCGTGGGATGGATACAACGGACGGCCGCGGTGCGGCCGCTGCGTCGTGGGATGAGTACAACGGACGGCCGCACTGCGGCCGCCCGTGGCGGCATGCCGGCATCGTGAAGGAGGCCGGCATGGGGATCACATCGCGCCGCCGCACTTGCCCTCGCCGCATTTGCCTTCGGCGGCCTTCTTTTCCGGCGCCGCGGCCGGCTTGTCTCCGCCGCATTTGCCTTCACCGCACTTGCCCTCGGCGGCCTTGTCGCCGCCGCACTTGCCTTCGTGGGCCGCCTTCATTTCGGCGGCGCTGATGAAGCCGTCCTTGTTGGTGTCGTGTTTGGCGAAGTTGCCGCCGCCGTTCTTGTGCGCGGCATCGTACTCGGCCTTCGAGATCTTGCCGTCCTTGTTGGTGTCCATCTTGTCCATGCCGCAGGCGCCTTCGCCGCACTTGCCTTCGGCGCCCTTCGCGCCGCCGCAGCCGCCTTCGGCGCCCTTGTCGCCGGTCACCGTGTCGAGGCCGAGCTGGTAGCCCTGCGAGAGATGGGTCGAGGCGAACGCTGCGCCGGACAGCAGCAGGGCGGTGGACACGGTGATCGCGATGGGTTTCTTGTTGCTGGACATCGGGGTTCTCTCCTGGGTGGTGGAATCTGGCGCGGGGTTGCGCGAATGCTAACCGGTCGACGGCTGGGCCGGCATCCGGTCGGGCAAGGGTGGGGCGAGATATTGCCGCGCCAGACTTCTGGCACGATGAAGACGCGCTTTGGCGGCTTCCGGATGCAGCGACAGCGCCTCCGCGATCTCGGCGATGCTTTGGCCCTCCAGATCGCGCATCAGGATGATCTCGCGGTAGTGGTCGGGCAGGGTGGCCAGCGCGTTGGCCACGTCGCGCACCAGACCGTTCGGCGCCGCGACGTGCGGGCCTTCGATTTCTTCCAGGTCGGTGGGCGCCATCAGCAGCATGCGCGTGGCGCGCTTCATGCGGTTGCATTCGCGCTTGACGATGCGGAACACCCATGAGGCATAGGCGTCGAGTTCGCGCAGGGTCGGGAGTTTGCGCGACACCAGGATCAGGGTTTCCTGCACCGCGTCTTCGACATCGTTCACGGCGCAGTGGTATTCGGCGTAGCGCCGCAGGTCCTGGCGCGAGCGCAGCAGAACGCATTCGAGGGCGTCGCGGTCGCCGCGACGGGCGCGGTCCAGCGCCTGTTGGAAATTCGGATCCTGCACGGTCTGCTCCTGTGTGGCCGGCAATCTACGCGGCATCGCGTCGGCGGTTGTGCACAAAGAGTTAGACGGCGGGCTGGCCGGTGCGCCCGGACGGTGGGGCGGCCGGGCGGATTCAGGTCGTGTTTATCTCGACGGCGAGAGGAGTGTGCCGGAAGTCATGGTCGCTCAGGCGACGGTGTTCGATTCGTCGCGTTTCTCGCGCGGGGGCATCGGGCCCTCGCCGTGCTCCTGGAACCAGATGTTCTCGGCGATGTTGGTGGCGTGGTCGCCGACCCGTTCGAGATTCTTGGCCATGAACAGCAGATGGGTGCAGGGCGTGATCACCCGCGGGTCTTCCATCATGTAGGTCAGCAGTTCGCGGAACAGGCCGGTGTACTGGGTGTCGATCTCGGCGTCCTCGGCGCGGACCTGCCGCGCGGCTTCGACATCGCCGTCGCGATACGCCGCCAGGACCTTGCGCACCTGGCGCACGACCAGGCGGCCGAGGCTGTCGAGCCCGCGCGTATGCGGCAGCGGCGGCGAGAGGTTCAGCGCCATGGAGCGCTTCGCCACGTTCGACGCGTAGTCGCCGATGCGTTCGATGTCCGAAGCGATGCGAAGCGCCGCCAGAATCTCGCGCAGGTCGCGCGCCAGCGGGCCGCGCAGGGCCAGTTTCATCGCGTCGTGGCTGACCTGCAGTTCGAGCGCGTCGATCGCTTCATCGTTGGCGATGATGCGTTCCGCGGCCTTGCCGTCGCGGCGTTCGACCACATCCAGCGCGGCTTCCAGCTGCGAAGCCGCCATCTCGCCCATCCGCAGGATTTCCTCAAGCAGGATCCGGCGCTCTTCGTCGTGGCTCTTGACGATGTGGTGATGCGGGTTGGTGTTCATGGCGGAACTCGGAAATGGTGAAAGGGAGATGGTGACGACGGAAATCGGTCGGTGGGACTTCGCCGGTGGCGCGCTGGCGGTGAAACATCTTCGGTAGAGCGGATTTGGTAGAGCGGGCTTCAGCCCGCTGCCGGTGTCGCGGAGAACGGCTGCGGGCTGAAGCCCGCTCTACCGCACCGCTCTACCGCGCCCGCCCCGGCGGTATTGCTTCGACCGGAGCGCTGCAAACGGCCTGCCTCACCCGAACCGGCCGGTGATGTAGTCCTCGGTCTGCTGCTTCGAGGGCTTGGAGAAGATCTTCGCGGTCTCGTCGTGTTCGATCAGATCGCCCAGGTACATGAAGGCGGTGAAGTCGGACACGCGCGCCGCCTGCTGCATGTTGTGGGTGACGATCGCGATGGTGTAGTTCTGCTTGAGTTCTTCGATGAGCTGCTCGATGCGGCCGGTCGAGATCGGATCGAGCGCCGAGGTCGGTTCGTCCAGCAGCAGCACGTCGGGGCGCAGCGCGACCGCGCGCGCGATGCACAGCCGCTGCTGCTGACCGCCGGACAGCCCCAGCGCGCTCTGGCCGAGTTTGTCCTTCACTTCGTCCCACAGCGCGGCCTGGCGCAGCGCTTCTTCCACGCGCACGGCCATGTCGGCTTTCGACAGGCGCTCGTGATGGCGGATGCCGTAGGCCACGTTCTCGAAGATCGTCATCGGGAACGGGACCGGTTTCTGGAACACCATGCCGACCTTGCTGCGCAGCCGGTTCATCGGGTACTTCGGGTCGAGGATGTTGTCGCCGTCCAGCAGCACTTCGCCGCGCGCTTCCATCTTGGGATAGAGCGCATAGATGCGGTTGAAGATGCGCAGCAGGGTGGACTTGCCGCAGCCCGACGGGCCGATCAGCGCGGTGACGCGCTTTTCCGGGATGTCGAGGTCGATGCCCTTCAGCGCGTGGAATTTGTCGTAATAGAAATCCAGATCGCGCGCGCGCAGTTTGACCGGCGTGGCGGGTGCGGCGTCGCGATGCGCGGTGACGATGCCGAGCTGCGGCGTGCTGTGGGACAGGGTCGCGGTGTCGTTCATGGGCAAGGTCCGGGCCGGATCAGTCATGGGAAATCTTCTTGCGAAGCAGGATGGCGCGGGCGACGAGGCTGACCGCCAGCACGAACAGGGTCAGCACGAGCGCGCCCGCCCACGCGATCTCGACCCAGTTGTCGTAGGGGCTGGCCGCGTACTGGTTCATGACCAGCGGCACGCCGGCCATCGCCGTGGTGACGTCGGTGCTGAAGAAGTTGTTGCCGAACGCGGTGAACAGCAGCGGCGCGGTTTCGCCGGAAATGCGGGCCAGCGCCAGCAGGATGCCGGTGACGATGCCGGGCAGGGCGGAGCGGTACAGCACCTGCACGATCACTTTCCACTGCGGCACGCCCAGCGAGAGCGCGGCTTCTCGCATCTGCGCAGGTACCAGTCGCAGCATTTCGTCGGTGGTGCGCACGACCACCGGCAGCACGATGAAGGCGAGCGCGAGCGCGCCGGCGACGCCCGAGAACTGGCCGCGGCTGATCTGCATCACGAAGATCGCGTACACGAACAGGCCGAGCACGATCGACGGCGCCGAGAGCAGGATGTCGTTGACGAAGCGGACGGTGGTGCCGAGTTTGCGGCCATGGCCGTACTCGGCCAGCCAGGTCCCGGCGGCGATGCCCAGCGGCGTGCCGATCAGCAGACCCATGCCGCACATCATCAGGCTGCCCACGAACGCATTGCGCAGGCCGCCGGCTTCCAGCGGCGGCGGCTGATCCTGGGTGAACAGGGCGACGTTGAGTCCCGCGAATCCCTTGGCGAGCAGCGTCCACAGAATCCATCCGAGGAACGCGAGGCCGAACACCGCCGCCGCGCAAGCCAATGCGATCGCGATGCCGTTGAAAATTCGCCGGCGTCGATACAGACGACGGGAAGCGCTGGAGGTCGGGGCGATGGCCGTGGCGCTCATCAGTTGCCCTCCCGGCGTTCGAGCTGGAGCAGCATCAGGCGCGCCAGCGCCAGCACGACGAAGGTGACGATGAACAGCACGAAGCCCAGCAGCAGCAGGGCGGCGCGATAGTCGGCGGTGGCTTCGCCGAAGTCGTTGGCGATCAGCGCGGCGATGGTGGTGCTGGGTTCGAGCAGCGATTTGGTGAAGGCGACGTTGTTGCCGATCACGAACGCGACCGCCATCGTCTCGCCGAGCGCGCGGCCGAGACCGAGGAAGATGCCGCCGATCACCGCGGAACGGGTATACGGCAGGACGATGTCCCAGACGACTTCCCATCGCGTGGAGCCCAGCGCATAGGCCGATTCCTTGAGCCGGCCGGGCACGGTCTGGAACACGTCGCGCATCACCGAGCTGATGAAGGGGATGACCATGATCGCGAGCACCAGACCCGAGGTGAGCATGCCGGCGCCGATCGGCGGCCCCTGGAACAGCGCGCCGATCACGGGCAGGGGGCCGAGGTTGTCGTTCATCCACGGGATGATGCTGTCGCGCATCACCGGCATCAGCACGAAGAAGCCCCACATGCCGTAGATGATGGACGGAATGCCCGCCAACAATTCGATTGCGGTGCCGACCGGCGTGCGCAGCCAGCGCGGCGCGACTTCGGTCAGGAAAAAGGCGATGCCGAAGCTCACCGGCACCGAGATCGTCATCGCGATGAGCGCGGTGACGACGGTGCCGTAGATCGGGACCAGCGCGCCGTATTTGTTCTCGACCGGGTTCCAGTCCGCGGAGAAGAAGAAGTCCATCCCCTGCGAGGCGAGCACGCTGCGTCCGCCCCAGAGCATGGACAGCGCCGCGCCCGCGAGCGTGAACAGCACGAAGATCGCGACGATGGTGATGGCTGTCCTGAAGATGCGGTCGTGACGCGCATCCTTGCGGTCGCGGGTATCTGGAGCGGGCAGAGTGAGTGCGGCGTTGCTCATCGCGGGGCCGGGATCCGTAAGGCTTGAGGTATGCGTGAGGCCGCGAGCGATGCCGCGACCGATGCGCTATCAGATGATTTTTGTGTGACCGACGTATGACAGAAGCGGGCGCGTTGAAAGATGGATTTCATGTGACATTTCCATGACGACGATTCCGCGGCCGGCCATCGCGATGATTCATCGCGATGGCCGGCCGCGACTCCCGTGCGCGCGCACTGCGCCGCCAAACTAAAACGGGCCCGAAGGCCCGTTCTCGCAGGTGATCGACGCTACCCTCAG
>CAMLLG010000095.1 GCA_946480825.1 uncultured Lysobacteraceae bacterium | reverse complement strand
CCGGTCGAATGGGGCCTGGACCTGCAGACCGAGCACGAGCGCTGGCTGACCGAGGAACACGTCGGCCGCCCGGTGGTGGTGATGAACTACCCCGAGCACATCAAGGCCTTCTACATGCGCCTGAACGACGACGGCAAGACCGTCGCCGCGATGGACGTGCTGGCGCCCGGCATCGGCGAGATCATCGGCGGCTCGCAGCGCGAGGAGCGGCTGGACGTGCTGGACGCGCGGATCGCGAAGTTCGGCCTCGATCCGGCCCACTATCAATGGTATAGGGACTTCCGGCGCTACGGCACCGTGCCGCACGCCGGCTTCGGCCTGGGCTTCGAACGCCTGGTGGTCTACGTCTGCGGCCTGAGCAACATCCGCGACGCGATCCCGTTCCCGCGCGCGCCGGGTTCGGCGGAGTTCTGATGGACGCCGCTTCCGGCCTCGTCGAATACGACGGCGATCTGGCAGTGCTGTATCGGCCGACCGGGCCCGAGGAACTCGCGCTGGTCGAAGCCGCGGATTTCAGGCGCTGGCCGCCGCGCCTGCCCGAGCAACCGATCTTCTATCCGGTGACCAACGAGCGCTATGCGATGGAAATCGCGACCCGTTGGAACATCAAGGACAGCGGCGTCGGTTACGTGACCCGTTTCCACGTGCCCAAGACCGTCATGGACCGCTATCCGTTGCAGAAGGTCGGCGGCGCGCACCACACGGAATGGTGGGTGCCCGCGGAAGAACTCGAGGCGTTGAACGACGCCATCGTCGGGACCATCGACGTTATCGGCGAATATCGCCACGCACCCAACGAAACCGCACCCACATGATCCTGTTCTTCGCCCTCGTCTGCCTCTCGCTGGCCATCGCCGGCTTCTGCGCGCTGGTCATCTTCTGGCCGCTCACTCTCGTGCATCTGCGCGAGCGCCATCCCGCGACGCATGCGGAACTGGGCCAGATCGCGTTCGCGAACCCGGCTGCGCTGTGGTGGCTGCTCAATGGCGGTTACCGCGCCACGAACGACCGCAACCTGAGCGGTCTGGCGACGCCCGCGCGCGTATCGCTGAGCGTGATCCTGCTGGGGCTGGCCGGCGCCGGTATCCTCTGGCTGTGGGCGGTGGCCTACCCATGAGCGATGCGCGCATCGAGTGGTGGCTGGCGAGCCTCGGCCTGACGATCGTGTGGGCGCGGCTGCGCGTCCGCGAAGCCGGCACCGCGGAAGTCTTCGACAGCGACGGCAACACCCTCGCCTACGACAGCGAGGACAGCGCGCGCGCCGCGCTGATGGACGCCGAGTTCGTCGCCTGGGACGGGCTGGACGAGGAAGACGCGCTGGAACGCGGCTTCTCGCTGTCGCAGGTGGCGCCGCCGGAGGCGGACGACGACGCCTCGCTGCGCGACCGCATGGTGCTGACGCTCGGCGCGCGCGCCTGAGGCGTCGATGTACCAGCCACGCGCCTTCGTCGAGACCGACCTCGCCGCGCTGGATGCGCTGATCGCCGCGGATCCGTTCGTCACCCTGATCACGCCCGGCGACGATGGCCTGCCCTTCGCCAGCCATCTGCCGGTGCTGTACGCGCGCGACGGCGAACGCATCCTGATCGAAGGCCACTGGGCGCGCCCGAATCCACAGGCGGGGCACGTCGGCAAGGTGCTGATGATCGTCCACGGCCCGCACGCCTACGTGTCGCCGGGCGTGTATCGGGACAAGGAAACCGCGGCGCGGGTACCGACCTGGAATTACGCGGTCGCGCATCTGCGCGGCACGCTCGATGCGTTCGAGGACGAGGCCGCGCTGGGCGATCTCGTCGACCGGCTGAGCCGGCGCTTCGAAACCGCGGTCGGTCGCGACTGGCGTTTCGACATGATGCGCGACGATCAACGCAGCCAGTTGCGCGGCATCGTCGGCTTCCGTTTCGCGCCCACTCGCATCGACCTGAAATTCAAGCTCAGCCAGAACCATCCGCCTGCGAATCGGCAGGCGGTGCACGACGACCTCGCCGGCCGCGACGACGCCGGCGCCCGCGCCGTCGCCGCGCTGATGCGCGAGCGCGACCTCGAGCCCGAGCCCGAGCCACCATCGTCATGACCACGATCACCACCGAGGCAACGTCATGGACTTGAATCTGATCGGCAGACACGCGCTGGTCTGCGGCGCCTCCGAAGGCATCGGCCGTGCGACCGCGCACGAACTGGCGCTGCTGGGCGCCGACGTGACCGTGCTGTCGCGCCGCGCCGACGCGCTGCGCGAGGTGGTCGACGCCCTGCCCCGCACCGGCGCGCAGCGGCACGGCCTGCTGGCCGCCGACGTCGCCGACACCGACGGACTGCGCGCCGCGATCGCCGCGCTGGTGGCCGATCGGCCCGTACACGTGCTCGTGAACAACACCGCCGGCCCCGCCGGCGGTGCGGTGCATGCCGCGGAGGAAGCTGCATTCCTCGACACGTTCCGCCGCCATCTGCTCGCCAATCATGCGCTGGTGCAGGCGGTGCTGCCGGGCATGCGCGCGGCCGGCTGGGGTCGCATCGTCAACGTGATCTCGACCTCGGTGCGCGAACCCATCCCCAATCTCGGCGTGTCCAACACCGTTCGCGGCGCGGTGGCCGGCTGGGCCAAGACCCTGTCGCGCGAAGTCGCCGCGGACGGCATCACCGTCAACAACGTGCTGCCCGGCTACACCGAAACCGCGCGCCTCGCGCAGATCCTGCAGGATCGCGCCCGCGCCACCGGCAAATCCGAGGACGAGGTCGCCGCGGGCATGCGCCAGACCGTGCCCGCAGGCCGCTTCGCCCGGGCCGGGGAAGTGGCCGCGGCCATCGCGTTCCTGTGCGCACCGGCGGCCGGATACATCAATGGCGTCAGCCTGGCGGTGGATGGCGGTCGCATGCAGTCGATCTGACGCGCGCCGACGGGGGTTTCGCGGACATCGTGATCGAAGCATCATGATCGAAGCATCATCTTCCGGGCATGATCGCTGGAGCACGACCACCGAAGGATGATCGCCGAGAGATGACCACCGAAGAACGCCGCCGCGCATCGCGCCGCGATTACGACTGTCCGGTGTTGATCGCCCACGGTGCCGAAGGTTTTCTGGGCAGGATCGACAATGTCTCCGCGAGCGGCTGCCGCGTGACCCGCCCGCACGACTGGTCGCTGGCCGACGGCGCGCAGGTATGGCTGTATCTGATGATCGACGAACGCCATGTCTTCGGCGCGCAGGCCCACGTGATCTGGGCCAGCGCGCAGTTCGTCGGCTTCGAATATCTCGAACCGCAACCCCTGCCCGGCTGACATCCCGTCGCGATCGACGGCCGCACCGGGTTGCCGTGCCGGCATCGGCGGCCTATGGTCTTGCCCTCGGCATCGACCGCACGTACGCAACCGCAGCATTCGGAACCCCACGCATGGAAGACGCACTGCTCAGAGAACGCCGCGCCGGGGATCGCGTCCCCTTCGCGATCCAGGTGATGGTCGTCCTCGACGAACTGGCCTGGGCCGCGGACGTGTTGGATCTCTCCGAAGGCGGCTGCGGCATCTTCCGCCCGCAGGGCTGTCTGCTGCGCGAGGGCAACGTGGCGCGGCTGCTGTTCTTCCAGGGACCCGGGCCGGCGGTGTCGGTCTCGGCCCGGATCGCGCGGGTCACGGAGCGCCACATCGGTTTCGAATACCACGAACTGCAGACCATCCCGCCCTCGCCGCCCTGAACCCGCCGCTCTGACCCCGCCGATCCGATCATGCCCGAAGGCCCCGAAATCCGCCGCGCTGCCGACCGCCTCGCGGAAGCCGTCGTCGGCGCGCCGCTGCGGGCCGCCTGGTTCGCGTTCCCGGCGCTCAAGTCGCATGAAGCCGGTCTGGTCGGCCGTCGGATCGAATCGATCGTGCCGCACGGCAAGGCGCTGCTGACCCGCTTCGATCACGGCTGGACGCTGTACAGCCACAACCAGTTGTACGGCGTGTGGAAGATCGCCGCCGCGGGCGAACGGCCGGAAAGCGGGCGCTCGCTGCGGGTGGCGCTGGAAACCGACGAACGCGCGATCCTGCTGTACTCCGCCTCCGACGTGGCGATGTGGCGCAGCGACGAGATCCACGCGCATCCGTTCCTCGCCAAGCTCGGTCCGGACGTGCTCGACCCCTCGCTGAAGGCGGCCACCGTCGCCGCCCGCCTGCGCGATCCGCGCTTCCGCGGGCGGGCGCTGGGCGCGCTGCTGCTGGACCAGGGCTTCCTGGCCGGGATGGGCAACTATCTGCGCTCGGAAGTGCTGTTCGCGGCGAAACTGCGGCCCGAACGCAGGCCGCAGGATCTCGATGCCGCCGACCTCCGCGCGCTGGCGCGCGAACTGTTGGCGATTCCGCGCCGCAGCTACGCCACTCGCGGCATCGAACCCGCGCAGGGCATGCGCGAGGACTATCTCACCGACACTCCCGAAGGCTTCCGCTTTCTGGTGTTCGATCGCGAAGGCCTGCCGTGCCCGGAGTGCAGTCGCGCGATCGAACGGCAGGAAGTCGGCACGCGCCGGCTGTACCTCTGTCGACATTGCCAACGCTGATCAGTCCGCGCCGGCGCACCCTGCGCCGGCGTATCGTGCGGGTGCGGAGGGACAGCGTCCGGCGCAGCCGGTAAGCTTGCGGGATGCGAACGTTCCTTCATGTCATCGGCGGTGCCGAACGCCCCGCGCGCAGCGGGCGCGCGCTCGATGTGTTCGATCCGGCGAACGGCCGCGTCTATGCGCAGGTGGCGGCGGGCGACGCCCACGATGCCGCCGATGCGATCGCCGCCGCTCGCGCCGCTTTCCCGGCGTGGTCCGCGTTGCCCGCGACCGAACGCGCGCGCTGGATGGAACGACTGGCGGACGCGGTGGAGGCGCGGCTCGACGGCTTCGCCCACGCCGAAGCCCTCGATGGCGGCAAACCTTTCGCCCTCGCGCGCGACGCCGAAATTCCGCGCGCGATCTCGAACCTGCGCTTCTTCGCCCATGCCGCGACCCAGTTCGCCAGCGAATCGCACCACGGCCAGGCCGGCCTCAATTACACCCTGCGCCCGCCGCTGGGCGCGGTGGCCACGATCTCGCCGTGGAATCTGCCGCTGTATCTGTTCACCTGGAAGATCGCGCCCGCGCTCGCGGCCGGCAATACGGTGGTCGCGAAACCGTCGGAGGTCACCCCGGCCACCGCGACGATGCTGGGCCGGCTGGCGAACGAGATCGGCTTCCCCGCAGGCGTTCTCAATGTCGTTCACGGCCTCGGCCCGGACATCGGCGAAGCCCTGATCACCGATCCCGCGATCAAGGCGGTCTCCTTCACCGGCAGCACCGCCGTCGGCAGGCGCATCGCGGTGCTCGCGGCCGAACGCCTGAAGAAAGTGTCGCTCGAACTCGGTGGCAAGAACGCCACGCTGGTGTTCGCCGACAGCGAGTGGCGCCGGCATCTGGACGTCATCGTCCGTTCCGCGTTCCAGAACAGCGGGCAAATCTGTCTGTGCGGCTCGCGCATCCTCGTCGAGCGGTCGATCCACGCCGAATTCCGCGATGCATTTGTCGAACGCGCGCTCGCGCTGCGCGTCGGCGACCCCATGGATTCGGACACGCGCATGGGCCCGCTGGTGTCCCGGGCCCATTTCGACAAGGTGCTGCACGCGCTGCAACGCGCCCGCGAGGAAGGCGGACGCATCCTCTGCGGCGGCCATGCGCTGGATCGGCCGGGCTGGTTCGTGGCACCGACCGTGATCGAAGGCCTGGGCCCCGATTGCGCCACCAACCGCGACGAAATCTTCGGCCCGGTGGTCACCCTGCAAGCCTTCGACAGCGACGACGAAGCGCTCGCGCTGGCCAACGCCTCCGACTACGGCCTCGCCGCATCGGTGTGGACCACGCATCTGTCGCGCGCGCACCGCATGGCCGCGGAACTGCGCGTCGGCATGGTCTGGATCAACACCTGGTTGATGCGCGATCTGCGCACGCCGTTCGGCGGCGTCGGCCACTCCGGTCTCGGCCGCGAAGGCGGGCTGGACGCGATGCGTTTTTTCACCGACTGCAGGAATGTCGGGCTTTCGCCATGAATACCGCAGACAACGGACAAGGCCGCACGCGCGGTCGCGCCATCCACATCCACTCCGAGGACAGGACCACCCCGTGAGCACATCGCTGGACGCACTGCTGCGCAACAATCAGGCCTGGGCCGAACGCGTCCGCCGCGAAGACCCCGCCTTCTTCGATCGGCTGTCGCGGCTGCAGGCGCCGAAATACCTGTGGATCGGCTGTTCCGATTCGCGCGTGCCCGCGAACCAGGTCGTCGATCTCGCCCCGGGCGAGGTCTTCGTCCATCGCAACATCGCGAACGTCGTCGTCCACACCGACCTCAACTGCCTGTCGGTGATCCAGTTCGCGGTCGACGTGCTCAAGGTCGAACACATCCTCGTCGTCGGCCACTACGGCTGCGGCGGCGTGCACGCCGCGTTGACAGGCGCCCGCGTCGGACTCGCCGACAACTGGATCCGCCACGTCGGCGATGTCGCGGTGAAACACGCCAGTGTTCTGGCGGATGCGGGCGGCGAACCGCTGCAGCACGATCGCCTGTGCGAACTCAATGCGCTGGAACAGGTCGTCAACGTCTGCCAGACCACCATCGTCCGCGATGCCTGGGCGCGCGGACAGACGCTGAGCGTGCACGGCTGGGTCTACACCCTGCGCGACGGTCTGGTCCACGATCTCGGTCTCGATGTCTCCGCGACCGACCAGCTCGAAGCGCAATACGGCGCCGCGCTGGCGCGCATCCGCGTCGACCGGGAGGACCGCTGATGTCCGATGCCATCCATGCCGCCAACGCACCGAAGGCCGTCGGCCGCTACCCGCACGCGCGACGCGTGGGCGATCTGCTGTTCCTGTCCGGCATCGGCCCGCGCGATCCGGCCAGCAACGGCATCCCCGGCAACGTCCACGACGCCGAAGGTCGGCTGATCGCGTACGACATCGCCGCGCAGACCCGCGCGGTCTTCGCCAACGTGCGCGCGGTGCTGGAGGCCAGCGGCGCGCGCTGGGAAGACCTGGTCGACGTGACCGTGTATCTCACCGACATGACCCGCGATTTCGCCGCCTACAACGCGATCTGGGCCGAATATTTTCCGGACGCGGCCGTCGCGCCGTGCCGGACCACGCTGGGCATCACCGCGCTGCCCACACCGATCGCGATCGAACTGAAATGCATCGCGGCCCTGTCGGAGGGCGCCAGCGGCTGACATGGAACTGCTGCTCACCAATCTCACCTCGGCGGTCGTGCTCGCGTTCGCGCTCGGGCTGTTGGCGCGCGCGGTCCGCAGCGATCTGGTCATTCCGGACCAGATCCAGACCTATCTCTCGATCTTCCTGCTGCTGGCGATCGGCCTGAAGGGCGGCGTCGCCCTGCGCGGCCAGGAACCGGCCACGCTCGCGCTGTTGCTGGGGATGACGCTCGCCGCGGGCGCGGCCACCGCCTTCAGCGCGTACTGGCTAGCGCGGGCGTTCCTGCGCGACGTCCGCCGCGAGGCCGCCGCGATCGCCGCGCACTACGGCTCAGTGTCGGCGGTGACCTTCATCGCCGCCAACCAGTTCGCCGAACGCAGCGGCGACCCGCCGGAAGGCGTGCTGGTGGCGCTGCTGGTGGCGCTGGAAGTGCCCGCGCTGCTGATCGGTCTGGCGCTCGGCCGCAGCACCCAGAGCGACGCGGCCAGTCATCACACCCTGCGCGAAGTGTTCACCGGGAAGACCGCGATCCTGCTGCTGGGCGGACTGGCCATCGGCGCGATTTCGGGCCCCGACGGCATCAGGAAAGTCGATGCGATGTACTTCGCGCTGTTCCAGGGCGTGCTCATGCTGTTCATGCTCGACATGGGCATGATCGCCGCGAACCGTCTCGCCGAACTGCGTCGCGGCTGGCTGCGCCTCGCGATCTTCGCGACCGTGGTGCCGCTGCTGCACGGCATCGTCGGCGTGCTGCTGGCGCACGCCTGCGGCATGTCGGCGAGCAGCGCCGGCGTGTTCGGCGCGATGCTGTCGAGCGCGTCCTACATCGCCGCACCGGCGGCGGTACGCGCGGGTCTGCCGGAAGCCGATGTCGGCCGCTGCATCACCGCCGCGCTAGGCCTGACCTTTCCCTTCAATCTCGCCATCGGCATTCCGCTCTACGCCGCGCTCGCGCAGCGACTGGCCGGCTGACGCCACAGGAGACGCCCATGTTGCCCAATCCGATCAACCTGCAGGCCTGGATCGACGCGCATCGGCACAAGCTGAAGCCGCCGGTCGGCAACAAGTGCATCGTCGACGATGCGTTCATCGTGATGGTCGTCGGCGGCCCGAACGCGCGCACCGATTACCACTGGGACGAAGGCCCGGAGTGGTTCCATCAGCTCGAAGGCGAAATGATCCTGCGAATCCAGGAGAATGGGGCGCCGCGCGACATCCCGATCAAGGCCGGCGAAACCTTCTTCCTGCCGCCGCGGGTGCCGCACTCGCCGCAGCGCATGGCCGGCGGCATCGGCCTGGTGATCGAACGCAGGCGCCTGCCGCACGAACTCGACGGTCTGCAGTGGTACTGCGAACGCTGCAACGAAAAACTGTACGAGGAATTCTTCCCGCTGGTGAACATCGAAACCGATTTCCCCGCGGTGTTCGATCGCTTCTATCGCTCGCACGACCACCGCACCTGCAAGGCCTGCGGCCATTTCAATCCCGCGCCGGCGAAGTACGACCCGCAGACGTGATCCGCAGGAAGGGCTTCAGCCCCGATCTTTCGATCCTGATCCCGGAAATCCCCAGCCCTTGACCTGACCCCGTACTGCATACCGGGCAGATCTCTCGGGCCTGAAGACCCTGCTGCAACGCGAAATCGACGTGATGCGCGCGGGTGACAAGGCCATGCCGCAGCGCTATCCTCGCATTGGCAGTTTTTGCCATTCGCTTTGCCACTGAACGGGAGCTTGCCATGGCCGCCACCATGAATGTCTCGCTGACCGAACCGCTGAAACGCTTCGTAGACGACGAAGTACGCGAGGGCGGTTTCGCCAGCACCTCCGACTACGTCCGGGAACTCATCCGCGAACGCCAGCGCCGCAAGGCCGAAGATGCACTGCGCGCGCTCATCGCCGAAGGTCTGGGCTCCGGCGCCGCCGAACCCGTGGCAGACGATTTCTTCGCACGACAGCGCGAACGCATCGGCAAGGCATGAGCGGGCCATGGCCGGGCAAACCCTTGCGACAACGCCCGCAAGCGGCCGCGGATGTGGCGGCCATCGCCGACCATCTGCAGACATCGGCGGGCACGGCGGTCGCCCTGCGCTTCATCGATGCGGTCGAAGCCGCCTATGCGCTTCTCTCCACCCATCCCGCGTGCGGCTCGCCCCGACACGCGCATGTCCTGCCCGAACTGCCGGCACCGCTGCGCTTCCATCCGCTCGCCGATTTCCCGCGCATCCTGATCTACTACATGGACATCGCGGATGCGGTCGAAGTCATCCGCATCTGGGATGCCGCGCGCGGATTGGAGGCATTGACCCAGGACCCCGAGCGGTCTCCCGAATGACGCATCCATCATGCTGAAAATCGACACACACGCCCATTACCTGCCCCGCGATTGGCCCGACCTCGCGGCGAAGTACGGCGACATCCGTTTCCCGGTGATCCATCACGGCGACGACGGGCGCTCGCGCATCTACAAGGACGGCAAGTTCTTCCGCGAGATCTGGCCCAAGACCTGGGACCCGAAGATCCGGGTCGAGGAATACGCGGGCTTCGGCGTGCAGGTGCAGGTGCTCAGCACGGTGCCGGTGATGTTCAGCTATTGGGCGAAACCGCAGCACGCGCACGATCTGCATCAGGCGCTCAACGACCACATGGCCGAAGCGGTGCGCGATTACCCGCGGCACTGCGCAGGCATCGGCACTGTACCGCTGCAGTCGCCGCGGCTCGCGATCCAGGAACTCGAACGCTGCGTCGACCAGCTCGGCCTGCAGGGCGTGCAGATCGGTTCGCACGTCAACGATTGGAACCTCGACGCGCCGGAGCTGTTCGATTTCTTCCAGGCCGCCGCGGAACTCGGCGCCGCGATCCTGGTGCATCCCTGGGACATGATGGGCAGCGAATCGATGCCGAAGTACTGGCTGCCGTGGCTGGTGGGCATGCCGGCGGAACAATCGCGCGCGGCGTGCTGCCTGGTGTTCGGCGGCGTGCTGGAGCGTTTGCCGAAGCTGAAGGTCTGCCTCGCCCACGGCGGCGGCAGTTTCCCGTACACCATCGGCCGGATCGAACACGGCTTCAACATGCGCCCCGATCTCGTCGCCACCGACAACTTCCGCAATCCGCGCGAGTATCTGTCGCGGCTCTATTTCGATTCCTGGGTGGCCGATCCGCGCGCGTTGCGCTATCTGATCGACACCTGTGGCACCGAGCGGATCATGCTCGGCACCGACTATCCGTTCCCGCTCGGCGAACAGACGCCGGGCGCGGGCATCGCGGCGCTCGAGCTGTCCGAGGCCGAACAGGCGCGCCTATACCACGGCACCGCGCTCGAATGGCTGGGGCTGCCGATGGCGAGGTTCGCGTGAACGACACATCGATGACCGACGATTGGGCGCAGCGACAGGACGCGGAAGATCCGCTGCGCGACTTCCGTGCGCAGTTCCATATTCCGCGCCACGACGGCCGCGAAATGGCGTATTTCTGCGGCAATTCGCTCGGTCTGCAGCCGAAGTGCGCGCGCGCGCACGTCGACGAAGTCATGGACAAGTGGGCGCGCGACGCGGTCGAAGGGCATTTCCGCGAACCCGCGCCGTGGATGCCGTATCACGCGCTGGTGCGCGACGGCCTTGCCGGCGTGGTCGGCGCACAGCCCGACGAAGTGGTGGCGATGAATTCGCTGACCGCGAACCTGCACCTGATGATGGTCAGTTTCTTCCGGCCCGATGCGCAGCGCAACGCGATCCTGATGGAAGCCGGCGCGTTTCCGTCCGACCGTCATGCGATGGCCTCGCAGTTGCAGTTCCACGGCCTGCCGCCGGAGCGGCATCTGATCGAACTCGAACCGGACCGCGCGGACGGCACGCACTCGATGGCCGCGATCGAACGCGCCATCGAACAGAACCGCGACCGGCTGGCGCTGGTGCTGTGGCCCGGCGTGCAGTACCGCAGCGGCCAGGCCTTCGACCTCGGGGAGATCGCGCGCCTCGGTCATGCCGCCGGCGCCATCGTCGGTTTCGATCTCGCGCATGCGGTCGGCAACCTGCCGCTGCGCCTGCACGACAGCGGCGCCGATTTCGCGGTCTGGTGCCA
>CAMLLG010000094.1 GCA_946480825.1 uncultured Lysobacteraceae bacterium | reverse complement strand
AACCGCAGCAGACCCAGCCGCAGGCGCCGGCGCAGGACACGACGCAGCAGCGCGAAACCCCGAACCGGCCGATGATGGCTTGACCCGGAACACGGCAGCGGGCGCGATGCGCGCCCGCTGTTTCCGTTCTCCAGAAAACGAAAGCCCGGCAGGAGCCGGGCTTTCGTGTCACTGGTGGGCGGTGCAGGGTTCGAACCTGCGACCCTTGCCGTGTGAAGGCAATGCTCTACCGCTGAGCTAACCGCCCGATGTCCAAGCCCGGCATTTTACGGAGCCGACCGCGCGGAGGCAAGCCATGGATGGTGTGTAGTGCCCGCACCGGTCGGTCCGCGGGTTCCCGCCATCATTCGATCTCGGACTTCGCGTAGGCCGCGTCCAGCGCTTCCATCGCGTCCAGCGGTTTGGATTTCGCGGCCTTCTCGTAGGCGGCGGCGGCATCGTCTTCCTTCTTGTCGCCGTGCAGCAGCATCAGCAGGTTGCCGTGCTCGATCAGCGCGATCGGCGAGGTCGGCGTCAGCTTGAGCGCTTCCTTGATGTGCTTCTCGGCTTCCGAAGCCTTCGCGCCGTAGGTCAGGCCGCCGATCATCGCGCCGATCTTGGAGATGATCTCGCCGTGATACAGGGCCATCGCGGTATGCGCTTCCGCGTGCTTCGGGGCGAGTTCCAGCGCCGTCTCCAGAGAGGCGCGTACCTTCCCGGCGATGCCTTCCTTGAGTGCCTTGGTGATCGACAGCCCCTGGCTGTAGCGTCCAAGAGCGAAGGCGTGCCGGTAGTGGCTGTTGGCGTCGTCGGGCAGGGCCTTGATCGCCGCTTCGCCCAGTTTCGCCGCATCCTCGAAACGCTTGAGCTTTTCCTTGTCGTCGTCGACCAGGTAGGTGGCGTGGATGCCGATCGCCTTGATCGCGACCGACGCGCCTACCGGTCCCAGCGCTTCGCCGGCATCGTAGGCGGTCTTGAAATCGCCGCGGTGGAACGCGCGCCACGCTTCCTGCAATGCCTCCGCGAGTGCGCCGGCATCGAGGTCCTTCGGCGCTGCCTTGCCCGCGGCCTTGATCAATGCCGCGGCGCGCTTGTCGTCCGGGAACGGTTCGCAGTCGCCCGCGTGCAGCTTGGGCCATGCCTTCTTCAGCGCATCGCCTGCATAGGCGTAGGCTTTGGCGTCGTGGGGAAATGCGGCCCAGTTGGATTTGGCCATGTTCGAGTCCTCGCGATGGAAGTATTCAGCATCCCGCGAGTCGCGATGGGAGGCAAGCCCCGGCAGTGCCGCTAGTGTGTTTGCTCGGCCATGGCCGAGCATGCTGGCATCGTCCAAAGCCGGGTCGACCGGCCCCCACAACCGGAGCACACGCATGGCACGCAAGAAGATCACCCGCATCGTTCCCGACGCGAACGCCCGTCACCTCTGGCTCGCAGGTCTCGGCCTCGCCGTGATGGCCGGCCGCACTACCGTCGCCACCGCGACACAGGCCGTCGACCGCGCGATTCAGGCCCGTCGTCAGGCCATCGCCGCCGTCGGCCAGGCGCAGTCCATGTTGGTCGAAACCGCCGGCGAACTGCGTGACCAGATCGGCAATGGTGTCGCCCACGCCACCCAGAAAATCGAAACCGTGCTGGTACCCCTGGTGGCGAAGTTCAAGCCCGGCAAGGCCAAGCGCGCCACGCGCCGCGGTCGCAAGCCGGTCGCGAAGAAGAACGTCCGCCGCACCGCGAAGAAAGTCGTCGGCAAGCGCATGCGCAAGGCCTGATCGACGTTCGATCGATCGCATCATGCAATGAAGAAAGGGCGCCGAGGCGCCCTTTCTTTTTGCCGATTTTTCTTATGTCCGCGACAGGATTTACTCGAGGTAGGCTCGGATCAGCGTGTTCAGATGGACACGCTCCGCATCGCGCAGGAACGGCGCCAGCAGCATCATCACCTGGACGATGCCCTGTCGGATCGCCAATTGTTCGTCGCGATCGCCTCGCGCGGCGGAGTAGTTCAGCCAGAAGGTCGAGAGTACGAGCACGTTTGTGGCGGCCGCGTCGAGCTCGTCGGCCGACGCGCGCATGATCCCGGCCTGCGAGAGGCCGCGCATGACCCCGTGCGCACGATCGTCGGCGCGTTTGAGGATGCGCGCGAAGCGCAGACGCAGGCGACGGTTGCGGCTGAGTATTTCGACCAGATCGCGATAGAGGAAGCGATAGTCCCAGATGCATTCGAACACGAGATGCAGTTGCAGCCAGATGTCTTCCAACTCGGGCAGGCGGCCGCTGGGCGCCGCGAGCGCGCTGTCCATGCGCTCTTCGTAGCGAGCGAATAGCTGCTCGATGATGTCGTCCTTGTTGCGGAAGTGGTAGTACAGATTGCCGGGGCTGATTTCCAGCTCGTCGGCGATGTGATTCGTGGTGACGTTCGGTTCCCCCTGCGTGTTGAACATCGCAAGGGAGGCGTCGAGGATGCGCTGTCGCGTCTGTTTCGCCATCGGAGGCGCTGGGTGCGAGTGTCGGCGAAAGTCCGCCGGCAGGTCGTCAGCCGGCCAGCTTCTTCACCAGATCGATGTACTTTTTCTTGGCATCGTCCTGGCCGGTGCCCTTCAGCTTGGCCCAGGCTTCGTATTTCGCGGTCCCGACGAAGTCGAAGAAACCGGGCTTGTCGCCGTGCACATCGCCTTCCGAACCCTGCTTGTACAGCGCGTAGAGGCGGAGCAGGGTGTCGTTGTCGGGACGCTCGGTCAGGGCCTGGATGTCCTTGGCGGCTTGTTCGAATTGGTTCTGCAGGTCGGACATGATGTGAATCCCTCCGGTGAGGCGGGCATGACAGCATGCAGCGGCCCGTGGGGTCAATACGACCTCTCCCTGGCCTGCGGGATGAGCGGGGGCATCGGCGGCCGGTTTCCGAGACCCGCCCGACGCGGATTGTTCTTGATCGCCGGCTCTGGCAAGTTAGGCCCCTCGGCCGCGCCGCGGTCGATCGTTTCGGTCTCATGAGGGTGAGGACATGAGTTATTTCGTTACCGGCGCCACCGGGTTCCTGGGTCGTTTCCTGGTCGGCAATCTGCTCAAGCGCAAGGGTACGGTCTACGTGCTGGTGCGCAAGGATTCGCAGAAGAAATACGACGCTTTGGCCAAGAAGATGGGGTGGGATCCGAAGCGGGTGGTGCCGGTGCATGGCGACATGACCGCCGAGAAATGCGGCCTCACCGCAGCGCAGCTGAAAACGCTGATCGGCAAGGTCAAACATTTCTTCCACTTGGCCGCCATCTACGACCTGACCGCCGACGCCGAGAGCCAGCGCAAGGCGAATGTCGACGGCACCCAGAACGCCCTCGACCTGGCTGCCGCCATCGGTGCCGGCTGCTTCCACCACACCAGTTCGATCGCCGCCGCCGGTCTCTATCCGGGCATCTTTCGCGAGGACATGTTCGACGAGGCCGAGGGCCTCGACGATCCGTACCTGCGCACCAAGCACGACTCCGAAGGTCTCGTCCGCAAGGAAAAGCGCATCAAGTGGCGGATCTACCGCCCGGGCATGGTGGTCGGTCACTCGCAGACCGGCGAGATGGACAAGATCGACGGTCCCTACTATTTCTTCACGCTGCTGAAGAAGATGCGCGAAATGATGCCGCCATGGATGCCGATGCTCGGCATCGAAGGCGGCCGCATCAACGTCGTGCCGGTGGATTTCGTGGTCGATGCCATGGATCACATCGCGCACAAACCCAAGCTCGACGGTCATTGCTTCCACCTCGTCGACCCGGAACCGATGCGCGTGGGCGAAGTACTGAATACTTTCGCGCGGGCGGGCCATGCGCCCGAGATGACCATGCGCCTCGACGCGCGCATGTTCGCCTTCGTGCCCAGCGGTATCCGCGGCGCGGTCGGCAGTCTGCCGCCGGTGAAGCGCTTCATCGGCATGTTGCTGCGCGATTTCAAGATTCCGAAGAGCGTCCTCAAGTTCATCACCTATCCCACCCGCTTCGACAATCGCGAGACCGAACGCGCGCTCAAGGGCAGCGGGATTTCGGTGCCGAAGCTCGATGATTACGCCTGGCGCCTGTGGGACTACTGGGAACGCCATCTCGATCCCGATCTCTTCATCGATCGCAGTCTGAAGGGCAAAGTGAAGGGCAAGGTCGTGGTCGTGACCGGCGGTTCCTCGGGGATCGGTCTGTCCACCGCGCAGCGCGTGGCCGAGGCCGGTGCGGTCACCGTGATCGTGGCGCGTGGGGAGGAGGAGCTCTTCAAAGCCCGCGACGAGATGAAGAAGGCAGGCGGCAAAGTGTTCGCCTATACCGCGGATCTTGCGGACATGGCCGATTGCGACCGTCTGGTGTCGGTCATCCTCAAGGAGCACGGCCACGTCGATATCCTGATCAACAACGCGGGCCGTTCGATCCGTCGCTCGATCGAGCTGAGTTACGACCGTTTCCACGACTTCGAGCGCACCATGCAACTGAACTATTTCGGTTGTCTGCGGCTGATCATGGGCTTCATGCCGACGATGATCCAGCGCCGCAAGGGCCACATCATCAACATCAGCTCGATCGGCGTGCTGGCCAGCTCGCCGCGGTTCTCGGCTTACGTCGCCTCGAAGGCGGCGCTCGATGCGTTCAGCCGATGCGCGCAGGGCGAACTTTCGGGCAAGGGGATCAGTTTCACCACGATCAACATGCCTCTCGTGCGCACGCCGATGATCGCGCCGACCAAGATGTACGAAAGCGTGCCGACCCTGAGCCCCGACGAGGCTGCGGACATGGTGGTGAAGGGCATCATCGAGAAACCCAGCCGTATCGCCACACGCCTCGGCATCTTCTCGGCGCTGCTCAACGCGGTCGCGCCGAAGGCGTACGAGGTGATCATGAGCACCGCGTTCGAGTTGTTCCCGGATTCTGCGGCGGCCAAGGGCGACAAGAAGGCATTGAAGGAAGACCAGCCCAGCCAGGAGCAGATCGCGTTCGCGGCACTGATGCGGGGCGTGCACTGGTAAGCCGGCGACGCTCTGCATCGTCGAAAACGCGAAAGGCAGCCGCATGGCTGCCTTTCGTTTTCATACATCGCTCGCGAGGTTGCGGCGTTCTTGGCTTTCCGAAGACAAAAAGAAACCCGCCTACCTGAAGCCGTGAGGGGAGGGGAGCTACGGTCTTCGTCGTCGGTGGGCGGGTCAAAGACGGCCTGGGCCGCCAATGGGTGCGTCGCTTGCGCGACGCGAGAGAGATGGGGGCGCGACAGTCGAAACCTAACAGAGGCAGGGATTGCGCAGGGAATGCATACGATTGCGCTTCCCCGCGCCGTTCATTATTCCGCGGGGGCGGCCGGTTTGGCCTTGCGCGTACGCTTGGCGGGAGCCTTGGCCGGCGCTGCCGTCTTCGTCGCTTTCGCGGCCTTGCGCGGCGCGGCGGCCGGCTTGCCGCCTTGGCGGCGCAGTTCGGCGGTCAGCGCTTCGACGCGGCCGCTGAGATCGTTGAGGTCTTCGCGGCTCGGCACGCCGAGCTTGACCAGTGCGCGCTGGACGCGGTCTTCGAAGACCTTCTCCAGCTTGTCCCAGGTGTCGGTGGCGCGTTCGCGGGCCTGGCCGACGCGGCTCTCGACCACGTCGCGGACCACTTCGGCGCGGCCGCCGGCGAACTTGCGCACGGTCTGCTCCAGACCCATGCCTTCCTTCACCAGGCCTTCGAACAATTTGGTGCCTTCGGCCTGTGCGCGGGAGAAGGCGCCGACGCCGGCGAGCCAGATCTGCTGGGCGGATTCGCTGAGCGAGTTGGACAGTCGTTCGGCTTCGGCCTTCGACGTCTTGGTGCTGGTCTTCTTCGCGGTGGTTTTCTTGAACTTGGCCATATGCCCTCCCGGCGGGCGCGTGATCGATTGCGCGGCAGAATGCGCCGCTTGTCTAGAGTATTCACACGAAGAGGCGCTGATGCGGCGTGCGCGACTCGACCCGAAGACGGGAATCGCACGACCCGGTGGGAAACGCCGCGCCGGAGCGGCATCCGCGAAGCGCTTTTCCGCGCTCAGCCGCCCTCGCGCCGCCGAATCAAGTGTTCGGTTTCGTCCAGCGCACGACGCAGGCGGGCGGTGGTTTCGGTGCTGCGCGGCGGGGCTTCGCCGAGGCTGCTGAGCACGGTACGGTGACGATCGTTGAGGACATCCTCGCGGAGGCGGATCCCGTGCGCCGCCAGCACCGGACCCAGCGCATCGGCGCGGTTGCGCAGGTCCTGCAGGGTGTTGCGATATCCCAGCTGGCAGACCCGGCGGCGGTTGGAGAAGCTGAAGGCGTTGGTGAAGAACATCTCGCCGTCGTTCGAGTTGGGCTCGAAGATCAACTGGTCGATGTCGGGGTATTGCTGCGCGTATTTCGCCAGGCCGACCTGCATGCGCGACTGCAGCAGGGTGCGGAAGGTCTGCGACATCACCGCCGGCAGACCGCCCTGCCAGATCCGATGCGGATCCACTCCGCCGTGATGTCCGGCGTCGCTGTCGACCTTGGTCGAATCGAAGGGCACGAGAGGATTGATGCCGATCAGCAGATCGATGCCGCGTTCCAGCAGGACCGAGGCATGCATGGTGCGGCGCAGCGCGCCGTCGACATAGTGACGGCCGCGCACTTCGACCGGCGGATACAGGCCCGGCAGCGCGGCGCTGGCCTGCACGGCCTTGGAAATCGGGATGTCCTTCCATTCGCCCGCGCCGAAACGCACCGCCTCGCCGCTGTCGAGGTCGACCGCGACCACGTACAGCTCGCGCTCGAGCTGGCGGAAGTCGTTGCTGCGGCCACGGCGCGAGAAGATTTCGCGCAGGAAGCGCTCGACTTCGGAATTGTCGAACAGCCCGGTCGGGACGAGGCTGCCGAAGCGGACCATCAGGTCGGACAGGCGCGAATCGCGCGGACTCAGCAGGCTGCTCCACCACTCCAGTGTCAGGCGGGGCAGGGCCGAGGCGCGACGCATGTATTCGAAGATCGCCGGGCGCAGGAAGGTCTCCGGCCGGAACCGCACGTCGTCGCTGTCGCCGGTGATGAAGATCCGGCACATCTCTGCGGAGGACATGCGGTTGACGAGGCCCGCGGCGAGGAACGCACCGCTGCTGACCCCCACGTAACAATCCATCCGGGTCAGGTCGATGCCGTCCAGCGCCTCGTCGAGTGCGCGCAGCGCGCCCAATTCGTACATGGCGCCGATGGGTCCGCCGCCCGCGATGGCCAGGCCGATGCGTGCGGAGGAAGGGGCGGGCGTGCGGGTGGAGGGCTTGCGCTTGCCGGTCTTGTTCGGAACCGGCCGCTTGGCGGCGTGAAGTGAGAGCATGCAGTCGATACGAAGGGAACTTCCCGAGTGTAGCCGAAAGGGTCCGATGCGGCGCCTGCACCATGGTCGGATATGCAGGTCCGCCGATCCCCTTGGTGTTCCGTTCGTGTTCCGGTCGTGGCGTGCGGCGATCAAGTCATTGATTCGCCGCTCGAAACCCCGCGGGCAGCGGTCGCGTCGATGGCCCGGGCTTGCCGCGCGCCGACGCGGGGCCGATCATCACAGCCGATGAAGATTGTCACGCCCGACCTGGCGCATGGCCGCCGCAGACTCGACAAACGCAAGCTCAGTCGCGTGCTCGCGCAGCGGCTGGCCTGGCATCAGGCTGTCCACGATCCGAAGCGCGAACCCCGCAACGCGCTGCGCTGGCTGCCGGAACTGCGGCGCTGGCAGGCGGCGCGCCTGGCCGCGAGTTTCGAGGGTTTCATGCACGACCCGAAGCGCGCGCCGGCCGCACGGTTCTTCCTCACCGATCTGTACGGCGACCGCGACTTCGGCCGCCGAGATGCCGACATCGCCCGCGTGGTGCCGAAGATGCAGCGCCTGTTGCCGCAGAGCCTGCTGGAAACCCTGGCGGACGCGATCGAACTGGGCACGCTCAGCCATGCGTTCGATCTGCGCATGGCCGAGGCGCTGCAGCGGCTGGCGCCGCGCCGCACCACGCTGGACGATGCGCTCTACGCGAAGGCGTACCGCGAGGTGGGGCTGCCGCGTCTGCGGGCTCACCAGATCGATCTGATCGTGGTCGCCGGTTACGGTCTGGGCCATGCGCTGCGCACCCGCGGCGTCTCGACCCTGCTCGGCGTGCTGCGCGGTCCCGCGCGCGCGGCCGGTTTCGGCGAGCTGCAGTCGTTTCTGGAACGCGGTTTCGGCGCTTATGCCGAACTGGACGATGTCGCCGATTTCATCGCCGATATCGAGCGCAGCGAACGCGAAGTGTCGCGGCGCCTGTTCGCCGACCATCCGAAGCCTTTCGAGCCGCTGCCCGACGCCCATCCCCCGGGCGAAAAACGCATACGCATGCGCAATCGCTGAAGCGTCGCGCTCAGCTGAAACGTTCGTCCAGGACGCGCTGGATTTCGTTCTCGATCGGGCCCTTGAAGGCCGAGACGAAGAAGCCGAGCTTGGCAGTGACGTGCAGTTCCTTCGGTTTCAGCGCGATCTTGCCGTCGACGCCGGAACGGTTGAAATGCAGGTCGTCGCCGTCCCATTCGTATTCGATCTCGAAGCGTTCGGCGAGTTTCTTCGCGACTTCCTCGACCGCCTTGCGCGCCTTGGCATGCGGCAGGGAATGCGAATGATGAATGTCGATGCCGGACATGGAACTCCCCTGGACTGGTTGGGCCGAAGCGGTCGGGCCGAAAGGATCGGCTGGAATGGATCGGCTGGAATGGATCGAGACGATGCGGCGGAACGGCGCCGGCTGCGGAAGTCTAGCCGCAGCGCTTCCGTCTGTCGCCGGGGCCAAGGGACGCACGGGCCATGGTAGATTGCGGCCGCATGGAAGGTCTGAAACTGCGTTTCCCCGAACACCATCACCCCGAAATGCCGCTCGGCTCGGGAGTCCATGCCATCGGCCGCATCGGCGATACCGTCGGTCTGGTGGGCGACGACGAGGCGCCGTCGGTCCGGCTGTTCGTGGATCGTCGTGGCGTGTGGATGACGGTGGCCGACGGCGCCCGCGGCATCCACGTCAACGGCCGTCCGGTGAAGCGCATGGCGATGTTGCGCCTGGGCGATGCCATCTATCTCGACGGCGTGGAGATGCTGCTGGTGTCCTCGCGCAGGGTCGAAGCACTTCCCGAGGCCCTCCGTCACGTGCCGGGCGAATTCCGAGGCGATTGCCGGGTGGTGGTGCGCGGCGTCGGCGGGCGCCATCACGGCCGCAGTTTCACCCTCGAAGCGCCGCGGCTGATCGGCCGCAGCGACGAGGCCGACATCCGGATCGACGATCCGGCCTTCGCCGAGCGCCACGCCCGCATCGAAATGATCGGCAATCAGGTGGTCCTGCGCGATCTGGGCAGCGGCGAGGGCAGCGTGGTCAATGGCGAAGCGGTGCGCGATGCGCTGCTGTCGCCGGGCGACCAGATCGTGTTCGACGTGCATCACCGGTTCGTGATCGAAGCGCCGGCTGCCCATACCGTGCTGTTGACCCGGGTCGCCGGGAACGAGGGGCCCGTCGAGGCCGCACCGCCGCCGCGCCGCCGCGGTCGCCGTCTGCCTTGGCTGCTGTTGACCGCGGCTCTGCTCGCGGCGGCGATCGCCGGCCTATTGCTGCTGGGCGGCGACTGATCGCACCGGTTTTCCGGCTGCCTGACCCGGCTTGCGCCAGCGCTTCCAGAGCCGCCAGCCCAGCAGCACCGCGAGGATTCCGGCGTACAGCGCCGGCTCGCGGATGTCCGATTTCACCAGCCACCAGAAGTGCAGCACCGCGAACACGGCGATGGCGTAGACCAGCATGTGCAGTTGGCCCCAGCGCCGGCCGAGACGGCGCATCCAGCCTTGGGTCGAGGTGATCGCCAGCGGTACCAGCAGCAGCCACGCGGCGAAACCGATGGTGATGTAGGGACGTTTCGCGATCTCCTCGAAGATCTGCAGCCAGTAGCCGCGCAGGTCCAGCGCCAGATACGCGGCGAGGTGCAGGGTGGCGTAGGCGAACGCGTACAGCCCGAGCATGCGCCGGAACCGCAGCAGCACTGCCTGTCTGCTGAGCTGGCGCAGCGGCGTGACCGCGAGCGCGATCAAGAGGAAGCGCAGCGCCCAGATGCCCAGCCGGTGTTCGACCTCGGCCACGGGATCGGCGCCGAGGGCGTCGCTGCCGGTGCGGAACACGTCCCAGAACTGCCAGGAGAGGATCGCCAACGGTGTCAGGCACAGTCCGTGCACGAGCGTTTTGGCGGCGATGAGGCGGGGCGAGGATGTGGGCATCAGGCGGTTTCAGGGGGCATCGCAGCGCAGGGAAAAGCGGATCCCTCGCCTTCGGTTTCGGGATGACGGCTTCCGGTAGTAGCCTTCAGAACCATTTCTTCAGATCGAGGCCTTTGTACATGCCCGCCACCTGCTCGGCGTAGCCGTTGAACATCCGGGTCGGGATGCGTTCCGCGAACAGCTTGCTGGCGGTGCCGCTGATCCGCCGTTCGGTCTTCTGGCTCCAGCGAGGGTGGTCGACGTTCGGATTGACGTTGCTGAAGAACCCGTACTCCTCGGGTTGCAACTGGTTCCAGGAGGTCGGCGGCATCTTCTCGACGAAACGGATTTCCACGATCGACTTGATGCTCTTGAAGCCGTATTTCCACGGGACCACCAGCCGCACCGGGGCGCCGTTCTGCTGCGGCATCGGCTTGCCGTACATGCCGGTGGCGAACAGGGTCAGGGGATGCATGGCCTCGTCGATGCGCAGGCCTTCGACGTAGGGCCAGTCGATCGAGGCATAGCGCACGCCCGGCATCTGTTTCGGGTCTGCGAGCGTGGTGAAGGCCACGTATTTCGCCTTCGACGTCGGTTCGAAGCGCTTCAGCAGCGCGCCCAGCGGCACGCCGAGCCACGGGATCACCATCGACCAGCCCTCGACGCAGCGCAGCCGGTACACCCGTTCCTCGGGCTTGAGGCCTTTCAGCAGATCCGTCAGTTCGAGCTTGCCCGGCTTCGCGCATTCGCCCGCGACCGCCACGATCCAGGGCTTGGTCCGCAGCGTCTTCGCCGCCTGCGAGGGGTCGGCCTTGCCGGTACCGAACTCGTAGAAGTTGTTGTAGGTGGTCACATCCTCGTAGCGGGTGAGTTCCTCGCTGGTGCGGAACCCGGATTTCAGCTGCGCGGGGGTGTCGGCCGTCTTCGGCGGGGGCGGCGGCTCGGCCTCGGCGCAACCGGACAGGGCCAGCGCCGGCGTGGCGGCCATCAGGCCGAGCAGGCGGCGGCGGTCCCGATAGACGGCCTCGTCGGTGATGTCGGCGGCAGGAATGCGCAGGGCGTCGCGGAGAGAGGCGGGCAGGGGCATGGGGCTCCGGGGCGGGACGGCGATGTGGGTTCGATCATAAGACGTTGGTCGAAGGCCATTGGTTGCGCGGCATCTGCAAATTTCTTTTCGGCATCCGCATGCGCCCACAACCATGCTGCGCTGCGGCATACTCCGGGGCCCACCCCTCACGCCCTGGAACGTCCGATGTCGCGCGCCTTCAACTTCAGTGCCGGTCCCGCCACCCTGCCCGAGAGCGTCCTTCGCCAGGCCC
>CAMLLG010000093.1 GCA_946480825.1 uncultured Lysobacteraceae bacterium | reverse complement strand
TCTTCGCCTCCCGCCGCGGCCTGCTGCCCGCGGTGCGCATGTTCATCGACCACCTCGCCGAGAACATGCCCCCGCTGCTCGAAGCTTCCCGCCTCAACTGCCTGCACTGCCCGGGCGGAATGGCGCCGGAGAAGCCGGTTAAAATCGTGGAGACGGTGTGAGGGTTGGCTGAGAGCTGCGCTTCACGTTGTCATCCCGAGCCGAAGGCGAGGGACCTGCTGTTACGCTTTCCGGCGTTGTGAACAGCAGATCCCTCACCCGATGAGGCCGGGTTCGGGATGACAGTATTTTTTTACGGAGAGATGGCCGAGCGGTTTAAGGCAGCAGTCTTGAAAACTGCCGTGGGTTTACGCCCACCGTGGGTTCGAATCCCACTCTCTCCGCCAGACACGCAAACGCCCCCTTTCGGGGGCGTTTGCGTGTCTGGGGGAGGGCGGTGCGTGGACGAACGCACCGGGTTCGACACATCGGCAGGATTGCCGATGTGCACAGCGAAGCTGCCCGAAGGGCGAGGGCCATGGATGGCCCGAGTGAATCCCACTCTCTCCGCCATCATTGGTTAGTATTTTTTTGCTTTATAAGAAATTACTCGGCTTAGTGACCGGAAAATTGCCGCTAGTAGTGCCGTAGCCCGAGTAAGCGCAGCGCACCCGCGATGACCCGGCCGTTTTCCCCGGGTAAGCTGCGCTTACCCCGACTACGAAAACCTTGAACCGATTCGTCCCGACGCACGTCACGCATCGCCGCACCCTCTCCGCAATCGGAGACCCGGCGGGCGGCGCACAGGAGGTGCGCCGTTTTTCTACGAGACAGGGATGTCTCGTAGAAAAATCCCGGCCATGGTTCCGTCGGCAGATTTGAATTGGACTTGAGTGTTTTCTTTCGTCCCTTTCTTTTCGAAAAGAAAGGGACCCGCGCTCCAGCGCGGAAAAGGTTCCGGGCGTTACACGCAATGCACGACCAGCCGGTGTCGAGAGCGCGAAAGCCACCCGTCGCGACCGATACATCATCGTGCGCTGCAATCGCCATGGGAGGGCATAAGCAGGTCCCTCGCCTTCGGCTCGGGATGACAACAGGACGCTGATCCCACCACTTCCCGCGACTTTATTCCGTGCGCCCGCGTATGCCATCCGGAAGGCGCCCCGCCGCCCAACCGGCTAAAATGCCGGATGGCCCCGACCCTCCCCGCCGCGCACAGCGCACCACCGACCCTCATCCGCAACGCCCACCTCTTCGCCCCCGAAGACCGGGGCCCGCGGCAACTGCTGATCGGCGGCGGCAAAGTCCTCTGGATCGGTGAAACCACAGAGCCCGCGCCCGTCATCCCGGGTCTCGACACCATCGACCTCGGCGGCAAACGCCTGATCCCCGGCCTGATCGACGCCCACGCCCACGTCACCGGCGGCGGCGGCGAGGGCGGCTTCGCGACGCGAGTGCCGCCGGTGCCGCTGTCGCGGTTCACCGCGGCGGGCGTGACCACGGTCGTCGGCGTGCTCGGTACAGACGATCTGGCTCGCAGCCCCGGCGAACTGCTGGCCTCGGTCTACGCGTTGCGCGAGCAGGGGCTGGGCGCCTTCGCCTGGTGCGGCGGCTATCACCTGCCGCCGGTCACGCTGACCGGCAGCGTGCGCGGCGACATCGTCTATCTCGACCCGGTGATCGGGGTCGGCGAGTTGGCGATCAGCGACCATCGTTCCAGCCAGCCCACGTTCGACGAATTCCTGCGCATCGCGTCCGACTGCCATGTCGCCGGGTTGATGACCGGCAAGGCCGGCGTGCTGCATCTGCATCTGGGCGACGGAACGCGCGGTCTCGAACTGGTGCGCCGCGCGCTGGACGACACCGAACTGCCGGCCCGCGTTTTCCATCCCACCCATATCAATCGCCGCAGGCGCCTGTTCGAGGAAGCGCTGGCGCTGGCGCAGCGCGGCTGCACCGTGGACATCACCGCGTTTCCGGTGGACGACGGCGAGGACGCGTGGTCCGCCGCCGATGCCTGGGAACGTTATCGCGCGGCGGGTGCGCCGCCCGAACGGCTGACGATCAGTTCCGATGCCGGCGGCTGTCTGCCGGCCTTCGATCGCGATGGCCGCCTGTGCCGGATGGATGTGGGCCGTTCGCAGGCGCTGATCGACACCATCCATGCGCTGCTCGCGCGCGGCCATGCGCTCGACGCCGTGCTGCCGGCCTTCACCCGCAACGTGGCGCGCGCGCTGCGTCTGCCGGGGAAGGGCGAGATCGCCGTCGGCGGCGACGCCGATCTCGTCGCGCTGCAGGCCGATGGCCGCGTGGCCGACGTGATGGCGCAGGGCGCGTGGCATCTGCGCGACGGCGAGGTGCTGCGCATGGGCATGTTCGAGAATGCGCAGGCGGATCGCGCTTGATGCTCGGGATGACAGGATTTTTTGTGATCACAACTTACTAACCAAATCCAGGATGTCAGATGTGCCCCAGTAAAATTCCCGACGGCGAAGAACGCGGCTGGATCATCCCCATCGGCGGCGCCGAGGAAAAAGAGAACGATCGCGCGATCCTCGCCCGGTTCGTCGAACTCTGCGGCGGCGCCGATGCCGACATCGTGGTGATTCCGACCGCGAGCAGACTGCTGGGCACCGGCCCCCGCTACGTGGAAATCTTCAACGACCTCGGCGTAAGCCGGGTCGAGTCAATGGATTTCGATACTCGCCGTGATGCCGACGAGCCACGCCGGGTCGAACGCATCCAGGAAGCGACCGGCGTGTTCTTCACCGGCGGCAACCAGCTGCGGCTCGGCACGCTGCTCGGCGGTACCGCGGTGGCGAAGGCGATCCGCATTTGCAACGCGCGCGGCACGCACGTGGCCGGCACCAGCGCCGGTGCGGCTTTTCTCAGCGAACACATGATCGCGTTCGGCGAGGAAGGCCCGACCCCGATCGCCGGCATGGTGCGGCTCGCGCCCGGACTCGGGCTGACCAACCGGTTCGTCATCGATCAGCATTTCCGTCAACGCGATCGTCTGGGCCGGCTCACCGCGGCGCTGGCGTTCAATCCGTTCGCGATCGGCATCGGCCTGGACGAGGACACCGCGGCCTTCATCTCGCCGGACAACACCGTCGAAGTGCTGGGCAGCGGCGGCGTGACCGTCGTCGACGCCGCCGGTCTGCAGTTTTCGTCGATGGCGCAGGTCGACGAAGGCGAGCCGGTGTGTCTGCTCGGGCTGAGCTTCCACATCCTCGTCGCCGGTGCTACGTTCAACCTGCACACGCGCAAGGCCTCGGCCGGTGCGCTGCTCAAGTCCAAGGAATAACCAGGAGAGTTCGTCCGCATGCGCATCCTCGATCGTTCGGTATTCGTCGGCCCCTCGCTGTATGCGCATTTCCCGGTGATCCGGCTGGAACTGGATCTGGGCAAGCTGGAAGACTGGCCCACCGGCAGGCTCGGCCCGGCCTTCGTCGATGCGCTGGTCGAAGCGGTGCCCGGCCTGGCCGAACACGGTTGTTCCTACCGCGAGCCCGGTGGTCTGATCCGGCGGATGAAAGAAGGCGAGGGCACCTGGCTGGGCCATGTGCTGGAACACGTCGCGATCGAGCTGCAGAACATGGCCGGCGAAGACGTGACGTTCGGAAAAACCCGCAGCATCGATGGCCGCCCCGGTGTGTATTCGGTGGTCTACGAATACGCGCAGCGCGAAGAGGGCATCGAGGCAGGCGAACTGGCGCTGAAGCTGCTGCGCTCGCTGTTGCCGGCGGAACTGCGCTCGGCCGATGCCGTGCCCGACGACTGGCATTGGCCCGAAGCGCGCGACGCCTTCATCCGCTATGCGCAGCGGCGCGCGCTGGGTCCGTCGACGATGTCGCTGGTCAAGGCCGCGGAAGAACGCAACATCCCGTGGCTGCGCCTTAACGAACAGTCGCTGGTGCAGTTGGGCCACGGCAAATATCAGCAGCGCATCCAGGCCACGGTGACCGGCAAGACGCCGCATATCGCGGTGGAACTGGCCAGCGACAAGGAAGAAACCAACAAGATCCTCGGTTCGCTGGGCCTGCCGGTGCCGCGCCAGGAGCTTGTGCAGAGCGAAGGCGCCGCGCGCCGCGCCGCGCGCAAGATCGGTTTTCCGGTGGTGACCAAGCCCTACAACGGCAATCACGGCCGCGGCATTTCGATCCGCCTCACCAGCGACGAGGAAGTGGTCGAAGGCTTTCTCAAGGCGAAGGAGATCTCGCGCTCGGTCATCGTCGAGACCTATCTCGAAGGCGACGACCACCGGCTGCTGGTGGTCAACGGCGAACTCGTGGCCGCGACCAAACGCACGCCGGGCCATGTCGTCGGCGACGGCACCCACACCATCCGCGAACTGGTCGAGATCGTGAACCAGGATCCGCGGCGCGGCATCGGTCACGAGAAGGTGCTGACGCGGATCGAACTCGATGCGCAGGCCGAGATGATGATGGCGCGCGTCGACGTGACCGCGGACAGCGTGCCCGAGGCCGGTCGCATCATCTATCTGCGTTCCACCGCGAATCTCTCCACCGGCGGCACCGCCACCGACGTGACCGACATCATCCATCCCGACAATCGCGAGATGGCGGTGCGCGCGATCAAGGCGATCGGGCTGGACGTGGGCGGCGTGGATTTCCTCAGCACCAACATCGCCGAAAGCTACAAGACCATCGGCGGCGGCATCTGCGAAGTCAACGCGGCGCCCGGTTTCCGCATGCACGTGGCGCCGAGCGAAGGCAAGCCGCGCGATGTGGCCGGCCCGGTGATCGACATGCTGTTCCCGCAGGGCACACCGTCGCGGGTGCCGATCGCGGCCATCACCGGCACCAACGGCAAGACCACCACCTCGCGCATGCTCGCGCACATCGTGAAGATGGCCGGCTACACGCCGGGCCTCACCACCACCGACGGCGTCTACATCGACGGCCAGCGCACGGTCGAAGGCGACATGACCGGGCCGGTGTCGGCGCGGATGGTGCTGGCCGATCCGCAGATCGATTTCGCGGTGCTGGAAACCGCGCGCGGCGGTCTGCTGCGCGCCGGCATGGGCGTGTCGAAGGTCGACGTGGGCGCGGTGCTCAACGTGCAGTCCGACCATCTCGGCATGAAGGGCATCGATACGCTCGAACAGTTGGCCGAGGTCAAGCGGATCGTGGTCGAAGTGGCCGAAGACTGCGCGGTGCTCAACGCCGACGATCCCAACGTACTGAAAATGGGCGGCTACACCGACGCCCGGGTCATCTGCTACGTCACCATGAATCCGTCGCACGGTCTGGTGCGCGAACACATCCGCGCCGGTGGCCGCGCCTGCGCGCTGGAGGCCGGCGTCAACGGCCAGATGATCACGCTGTACGACAAGGGCAGCCACATCCCGCTGCTGTGGACGCATCTGATTCCGGCGACGCTGGAAGGCAAGGCGCTGCACAACGTGCAGAACGCGATGTTCGCGGCGGCGATGGCGTTCTCGATGAACATCAAGCTGGATGCGATCCGCGCCGGCCTGCGCACGTTCGACAGCACCTTCTTCCAGGCCCCGGGCCGGATGAACGTGTTCAACGAGCATCCGTTCAAGGTGCTGTTCGACTACGGCCACAACGCGCACGCGGTGGCGGCGATGGCCGATCTGGCCCAGCGTCTCGAAGTGAGCGGCCGCCGGATCGTGGTGGTGGCCGGCCCCGGCGATCGTCGCGACGAAGATCTGCGCGAGATCGCCAAGGCCGTGGCCGGCGGGTTCGATCACTACATCTGCCGGCGCGACGACGGCCTGCGCGGCCGCGCGCCCGACGAAGTACCGAAGCTGATCGCCGCGACCCTGCGCGAACACGGCGTGCCCGACGACCGCATCAGCCTGATTCCCGACGAACAGGAGGCGATCGATGCCGGTCTGCGCATGGCCCAGCCTGGCGACGTGCTGCTGGTGTTCGCCGACGCGCTGGTGCGTTCGTGGAAACAGGTGATCAAGTTCAAGCCCGAAGGCGTGCCCGAGAAGGCGCCGCCGCGCGCGCCTGCAACGATCGATGCCGCCGATGCGGCGGACGCCGAGCCCCGCTTCTCGCCCGAACAGTGGGAAGGCGTGAGCCGCGATGAGCGCGGCATCTTCATCTCGCGGGAGAGCGACGACTGAGCACCGTGATCCCTCCGCCGGGCGAGTCGCCCTGCGAGCCTCCTTTCGAGGATTCTCGGCGACTCACCGGATCGAACGTGTATTTCGCCGGCTGCGGCGCGGCGCTGGAAACCCACGGTGCGCAGGCGCGCGATCCGATCGCGCTGGCGGCGTGGTGGATGCGCGCGAATGCGGCGCGCGAGGCGCTCGGCTGGCCGACGACCGAACCGGTGGTGCGTGTGCATCGCAGCGGCACGTCGCTGGCGTTCGTCGCGCCTGCCGATCAGCTCTACGCCGCGACCGAAATCAACGAATGGGCGTGGTGCGCCAGCGTCGGGTTCCTCGATTTCCATGCGCCGGGGCATCCGGCCGCGCACGACACCGCGCTCGCGCTGCATACGCTGCAGCGTTTCGCCGCGGAGGAACGTCGGCCGGCGGCGCTGGCGTTGATCGAGGCCGCGCAGGCGCACGCGGTGCCTGCGTTGTTCGACGACGATGCGCTCAGTCTCGGTCTCGGCACCCGCGGCCGCAGCTGGCCGCTCGATGCGTTGCCGGCCGTGGACGATGTGCCGTGGGCGGCGCTGGGCGCGATTCCCACCGCGCTGGTCACCGGTTCCAACGGCAAGACCACCACCGTGCGCCTGATCGCGGCGATGCTGCGCGCGCACGGTCTGCGCACCGCGCATTCCTGCACCGACGGATTGTTCGTCGGTGCGGGTGTCGGCGACACCGCGCAGATCGATCGCCTCGAAAGCGGCGACTATTCCGGCCCGGCCGGTGCCCGCCAGCTGCTGCGTCGCCCCGATGTCCAGGCCGCGGTGCTGGAGACCGCGCGCGGCGGTCTGCTGCGCCGCGGGCTCGCGCTGGCGAATGCGGATGTCGCCGTCGTCACCAACATCAGCGCCGATCATTTCGGCGAGTACGGGGTCCATTCGGTCGAGGATCTGGCCGAGGTCAAGCTCACGGTGGCGCGCGCGGTCGCGGCGCAGGGCTGGCTGGTGCTCAATGCCGGCGATCCGCTGCTGCTGCGACTGGGGCCGGAACGCGCGCCGCGGATCGCATGGTTCGCGGTCGATGATGCCGCGTTGCCCGCGGACGCGATGGATCTGCCGCGCTGCGCGACGCGCGACGGACGCTTGCTGCTCGACGATGGCCGCGAGACCCACGACCTCGGCGCGATCGACGCGATGCCGATCACGCTCGAAGGCCGCGCCCGCTACAACATCGCCAATGCCGCCGGCGCGGCGCTCGCCGCATCGCTGATGGGCGTGCCGGTCGCGACATTGCGCGCGGTGCTCGCCGAGTTCGGGCGCAGTCATGCCGACAACCCCGGTCGCCTGCAGCGCTGGGCCTTCGCGGGCATCGACGTGTTCCTCGATTACGCGCACAACCCCGACGGTCTCGGCGGCTTGCTCGACATCGCGCAGGCGCAGCGTCGCGGTCGACTCGCGCTGCTGCTCGGCCAGGCGGGCAATCGCGAGGACGGGCAGATCCGCGATCTGGCCGCGGTCGCCGCGCGCTACGCGCCGGATCTGGTGGTGGTGAAGGACATCGATGGCTATCTGCGCGGACGCACCGCCGGCGAAGTGGCGCAGGTGATCCGCGAGGAACTGCTGCGTCTGGGGATGCCGGAATCCGCGCTGCCGGTGCGGCTGCGCGAGGCCGATGCCGCGCGCGAAGCGTTGGCATGGGCGCGTGCCGGGGATGTGCTGGTGTTGCCGGTGCACAGCCTCGATGCGAAAGCGGAAGTCGCCGGATTGTTGGACGCGCTCGCGGCCGGCGGTTGGCGCCCCGGCGATCCGTTTCCGCCGTCGTCGTGATCATGGATTCGAGGGGTCAGGTTCATTTCGTTCGAAATGAACCTGACCCCTCATGCCGCTCCTGACGTCAGCGCGACCCACGATCCCAGTCGCGCAGCGCCGCTTCCACCGCGTCCACGCCCTTGGCCGCGGCGGCGGCATCGATTTCTTCGATCGTGTCGCCGGCGGTGTGGATCACCGTCATCACCTTCGGCCGCGACATCGGCCGCTTGCCCGCAAGCATCTCCAGCATGCCCGGAATCTCGTCGGCGCCGACGAGGGAATAGGAGACCGCGGGCCATCCGGCCTTGAGGAAGGCGCGATGATCGGACGGCGGGTATTGCTCGCCGGCGCTCAATGCGAGGCCCTGCGCCCGCGCCGCATCGCGGGTGGTCGCGACCAGCGCGTGGGCGGGATCGGGCGTCATCATCCACAGACTGTCGCCCCAGCCGAACACATCGAAATTCACGTACAGCGCGGGCTGTTCGCGCTTCTGCCCGACATAGGCGGCCGCGCCGAGCAGTCCGTGTTCCTCCAGGTCCCAGAACGCCACCTTCACCCGATGGTGCGCCAGCGGCCTGCGTTTGAAGCGCTCGGCCAGCGCCAGCGCGACCGCGCTGCCGGAGGCGTTGTCGGTCGCGCCGCGTCCGGCATCGACGCGGTCGTAATGCGCGCCGATCAGCAGCAATGGCGCATCGGCGGGCCCGCCGAGATCGACGACGAGATTTTCGCCCTGCAGGCTGTGGGCGGCGAAGGTCTGCTTGTCCACGCGCAGCCCGAGCCCCTGCAGCCGCCGTTCGAGATGCGCGCGCCGGCCGGCGTTGTCGGCCGCATCCGCCATCATCGCCACGTCTTCGTGCCAGGTGCCGCGCGCGGCGCTCGCGTCCGTTGTGGGGCCGGGCGCGGATGCGCAGGCGGCGAGCAAGGTGACGAGCAGCGCGGAGGCCGGCAGGGTCTGACGGCGCGGAAGCAGGGACATCGGGCGGACTCCGGAGGATGACGTCCCGATCCTGACAGACCGTGCCCGGCGCTTGAGGTGTCGGAAGTCATCCGCACCCACCGACGACCTGCGTGGAGAGAGTCGGAATTTTCCTACACGCGGATGCGGCGAAGGCCGGTTGAGGGCAGGGCGGTGCTCGCCTAGTCTGTGTCCGGGACGAACTTCAGGGGCACAGGGAATGACCATCCGCGTTTTTCTGCTCGACGACCACGCGCTGGTGCGCACCGGCATGCGCATGATGCTGTCGGCGGAGACCGATATCGAAGTCGTCGGCGAGGCCGACAACGGCGAAACCGCCCTGCCGATGATCCGCAGACTCAAGCCCGACGTGGTGCTCTGCGACCTGCACTTGCCGGGCATCAGCGGGCTGGAAGTGACCGAGCGTATCGTCAAGGGCGATTACGGCAGCCGCGTCGTGGTGGTATCGGTGCTGGAGGACGGACCGATCCCCAAGCGCCTGATCGAAGCCGGTGCTTCGGGCTATGTCGGCAAGGGCGGCGATGCCGCGGAACTGCTGCGCGCGGTGCGCGACGTGTCGCGGGGCAAGCGTTATCTCGCCAACGGCATCGCACAGCATCTGGCGCTGGCGGGGCTGGGCGGCGAAGTCACGCCGTTCGACAGTCTGTCGCCGCGCGAACTGGAGGTGGCGATGTTGCTGGTGCAGGGCCTGCGACAGGAAGACATCGCGAAGCGGCTGAGTCTCAGCGCGAAGACGGTGAACACGCACAAGGCGCGGTTGTTCGAGAAGCTGGGCATCCAGGACAGCATCGCGCTGGCGCGGTTGTCCTCGCAGTACGGCCTGAGCGACCCCGCGCGCGTCGTGTGACGCACGCGGGGCGCGTGGGCGTCAGGCGTTGTCCTTCGGCGCCTCGTCGGTTCGGTCGCCGTCGGTCTTGTCGCGGTCGGCCTGTGCGGGCGCATCCGGCAGGGTCTCGAACAACTGCAGACCGATGCCGTACTGCGGCGCGGCGATGTCCTGCACCAGTTCGGGTGCGACTTCGGGCGGCGCCACGGTCACGCCGGCATCCGCGGTGGATGCTTCGACGGTTGCGGTGTCGACGACGACCGGTTCAATCACCGTCTGCTCGACGATGGTCTGTTCGACGACCGTCGGTTCGACAACGGCATGCTCGACGACGGCCGATTCGATCACCGCCGGTTCGACGACGGCGTGTTCGACGGCAGCCTGGTTGATCGCGGCAGTTTCGATCGCGGCGGGTTCGATGATGCGCGCTTCGACAGCCGGTGCGTCGGCCGCCGGAACTTCGGTGGCGGTTGCGGCGACGGATGTTTCGACCGCAGTGGTTTCAACGACAGCGGTTTCGACGGCAGTCGCTTCGACGACGGCCGCTGGCATCGGTGGGGCATCGCCGGGTGGAGTGCCCGCAGCGACGGGCGTCGTCGCGGGCAAACGCTCGATGGCGGGCAGGTCGTCGAAATCGAACTCCGGCTGGCTGCGGTCGAGCGCGGCCACCTGCGGCTCATCGCCCGGCAGCACGTCGTCGGCCATCATCTCGCCGGCGACCACGCCCTCGCCGTTGCCGCGACGGCGGCGACGGCCACCGCGACGACCGCGACGGCGGCGACCACCGGCTTCCTGCGCGCCGTCGTCGCCCGCATCGGTACCAGAGTCGACGCCCTCGGCGATCGCAGTGCTGTCGAGCTCTGCCTCGTGCGCGTCGATCTTGCCCGGCGCGTTGATCGTCGCGTTGACCGGGGCAGCGCTCTGCGCCGCTGCGATCACGGCCGGCACGACGACCGCTTCGACCGGTGCGGCGGCGACGGCGGGTTTCTGTGCGTCAGCCGCGGCCGGCGCGCGCTCTTCGCGACGCGACTGCTGGGGCTGCGGCCGCGGTGCGCTGTCGGTGTTGGCCTGTTTCTGCGACTGCGTCTGCTTCTGCTGCGGGTTCTGCTTCTGCTGCTGAGGCTGCTGCTGTTGCGGCTGCTGTTTCTGCGGCTGCGAGCCCTGCTGCTTCGGCGATTGGCCCTGCGGCTGCGAAGGATTGCGGCGGGACTCTTCACGGCGCGGCTCGTCGCGACGCTGGTCGTCGCGGCGCGGCTCGCGCTGCTGCTGGCCCTTCGCGCCGCGTTCGTCGCGGCGCTGATCGCGACGACCGTTGCGGTCCTGGCGATCGTTGCGCTCGCCACGGTCGCCACGGCCTTGCTGTGAACCCGGCTGCGGGCGTGCCGGTGCCGGCGCGGGCGGTGCATCGTCGCCACCGAAGAGGCTCTTGATCCAACCCATGAAACCGCCGGATTTCGCCGCCGGCGCGGGCTGCGCGAAGGCGGGCGTCGGCGCGGGCGCCTGCGCGACCGGCTGCGGCTGCTGCGGAGCGGGGCGCGGGGTTTCCTCGCGGTCTTCGCGCAGCGGCGCCGGGCGGGCCGGCTTGACGTTGGTCACCGCCGGGGCGGCCGGGATGTTGAGGTTGGCCTTGGTCAGCGCGATCGTCGCCAGCTTGCGCGGCGTGCCGCGCTGGTAGCTCGGCTTCGCGGTTTCCTCGCCCAGTTCGTTCTCGCGCAGGCGGGTGACTTCGTAATGCGGGGTGTGCAGCGATTCGTCGGCGACGATCACGATCGGCGCGTCGTGGCGCTTCTCGATCTCGCTCAGCGCGCGGCGCTTTTCGTTGAGCAGGTAGTTGGCGATCTCGACCGGCGCCTGCACCAGCACCTGGCCGGTGTTGTCCTTCATCGCATGCTCTTCGGCGAGGCGGATGATCGACAGCGACAGCGATTCGATGCTGCGCATGCGGCCGTGGCCATCGCAGCGCGGGCAGACCAGCTGGCTGGATTCGCCGAGACTGGGGCGCAGGCGCTGGCGCGACATTTCCATCAGGCCGAACTTGGAGATGCGGCCGAGCTGGACGCGGGCGCGGTCGTGCTTCAAGGCCTGCGACAGGCGGTTCTCGACATCGCGCTGATGCTTGTTCGAGGCCATGTCGATGAAGTCGATCACGACCAGACCGCCCAGGTCGCGCAGGCGCATCTGTCGCGCCACTTCCTCGGCGGCTTCGAGATTGGTGTTGAACGCGGTTTCCTCGATGTCGCCGCCCTTGGTGGCGCGCGAGGAGTTCACGTCGACCGCGGTCAGCGCTTCGGTCTGGTCGATCACCAGCGAGCCGCCCGACGGCAGACGGACCGAACGCTCGTAGGCGTTCTCGATCTGCGATTCGATCTGGAAGCGGTTGAACAGCGGGGTGTCGTCGGTGTAGT
>CAMLLG010000092.1 GCA_946480825.1 uncultured Lysobacteraceae bacterium | reverse complement strand
CTGGGCGGCGGTCGCGAGTTCGTGGTCGAGGCCGACGAGTACGACACCGCGTTCTTCGACAAGCGCAGCAAATTCGTCCACTACCGGCCGCTGGTCGCGATCCTCAACAATCTGGAATACGACCACGCCGACATCTTTCCGGACGTGGCCGCGATCCAGCGCCAGTTCCACCATCTGGTGCGCACCGTGCCCGGCCGCGGGCGGCTGATCGTCAACGGCGACGATGCGCGCCTGGACGAAGTGCTGGCGATGGGCTGCTGGACGCCGGTGGAACGTTTCGGCCTGCTGCGCGAAGGCATGGCCGACGATGCCTTCCACTGGGGCGCGCGGCTGATCGCCGCCGACGGCAGTGCGTTCGCGGTGTTCCGCAACGGCGAGCCGGTCGGCGAGGTGCGCTGGTCGATGCTCGGCCTGCACAATGTGCTCAACGGCCTCGCCGCACTGGCCGCGTGCAATGCGGTGGGCGTCGAGCCCGCCGCGGTGATTCCGGCGCTGGCCGAGTTCCGCAGCGTGAAACGGCGGATGGAAGTGCTGGGCACCGCGCAGGGCGTGACCGTCTACGACGATTTCGCGCACCATCCGACCGCGATCCGCACCACGCTGGAAGGCCTGCGCGCGAAGGTCGGCGATGCCCGCATCGTGGTCGCGATGGAACCGCGCAGCAATTCGATGCGGCTCGGCGCGCACGCCGAGGCGCTGGCGCCGTCGCTCGACATCGCCGATGCGGTGGTGTTCCTGCATCGTCCCGAACTGCCGTGGGACGCGGCGAAGGTGGTCGATGCGATCCGCGGCGACGCGCGCACCGTGGCCGACGCCGATGCGCTGGTCGCGGCGCTGCGCGCGCTGGCGCGCGAAGGCGATCACGTGATCTTCATGTCCAACGGCGGCTTCGACGGCGCGCCGCGGCGGTTTCTGGCGGCGCTGGGCTGATCGGAACAGGATCGATGCACCCATGACCGAATCCCTGCCGCTGTTTCCGCTGCGGACCGTGCTGGTGCCCGGCGGTTCGCTGGGCCTGCGCATCTTCGAAACCCGCTATCTCGATCTGGTCCGCGACTGCGGCCGCAGCGGCACCGGCTTCGGCGTGTGCCTGATTCTCGACGGTGAGGAAGCGGGCCAGCCGGCGACGCCCGCGGCGGTCGGGACCGAGGCGCGCATCGAGGATTTCGGCAAGAGCGACGACGGCCTGCTGACCCTGCAGGTGCGAGGCGCACGCCGTTTCCGCGTGCGCGAGACCCACGTGCGCAGCAACGGCCTGCTGGTCGGCGAGGTGGATTGGCTCGATCCCGATCCCGACGACGAACTGCGTCCGGAGCACGGCCTGCTCGGCAGTCTGCTGCGGCAGGCGATCGAGCGGGTCGGCGGCGAATATGCGGATGCGCCGCCGGCGCGTTTCGACGAAGCGGCGTGGGTGGGCTGGCGATTGGCGGAACTGTTGTCGATCGCCCTGCCGCAACGGCAGGCACTGCTGCAGGAAGACGACCCGCACGCGCGCCTGGACCGGTTGCTCGCGCTGATCGCCTGAGCGTTGCCGCGACGGTTCAGTTCGCGGCGCCGGCCGGTCCGCTGCGCAGACGCAGCACCCGCAGCCCGCCCTGCGGGTGCGTGCCTTCGATGCCGTCGAATCCTGCCAACGCCTCGCGCACCCGCGCATGCGCGATGCCGTCGTCCGCCACCGGCATCCACAGGCCGAAGGCGGGGATCGGCCGGCTCCAGCGCAGGGTCTGGGTGCTTCCGACCCAGAGCGGTCGGCCATCGTCCAGCAGCGCCGGTGCGCGCCACACGCGCAGCACGTGGATCTCGCCCGGCCGCGACCCCGCACGCCGCACCAGCAGGCTTTCGGCTTCTGCATCCAGCGTTGCCGGCAGCACCGGTTGGCGCGTCTGCGGGCGCTTGGGATCGAGCAGGCCAAGCGTGGTCACCCAGTTCGCCTGCGGCTGTACCTGCCAGCCGTCCGCTTCGAGCCGGGCGCGCACCGGCGCCAGCGGGCCTGCGATCTGGAGGTCCAGCGGCCAGCGCCGGCTTTCGTCGCGCTCGTCGCGGCGCGCGGGCAGGCTGCCCCAGTCGATGCGCCACCAGTCGTCGGCGGCGAGCGTTCGCGTCGGTGCTGGGGTCACGAACTGGGCCAGGACGTCGTCGACCGCGCGCGGCGCGTGCCACAGCGCCGCCACCGCGAAACTCAGATAGAAGACCGTGGCTACCGGGCGCATCCAGAACGAGCGGCCGATGTGCCGCCGATACGCGATGCCCAGCACCAGCAGCCAGAGGATGCCGAACAGCGCGCCGCCGACGATGTCGCTCAGCCAGTGCGCGCCGAAGTACAGACGCGCGAATCCCAGCAGCGCGACCGCGGCGCCCGCCACCAGATACGGCCACACGCGCTGGCGTCCGGGCAGTTCGCGCGCGATCAGCACCGCGAAGAAGCCGAAAACGATGGTCAGCATGGTCACTGTGAACGACGGGAACCCGAACCCGCTGACCGCGGTGGGCGGCCGCGGCATGTCCACCGAGAAGCCGAGGAACGCGGTGAACACCACCCCGAACGCGACCGCCGCCAGCCAGTGCAGGGCGGCCGCGAACCTGCGGCGCCACAGCAGCCAGCCCAGGGTCAGGCCCAGCGCGGGCAAGACCACCTGCGGATCGCCGATCGAGGCCACCGCCGCCAGGAAGCGATCCGCCAGCGGATTGCGCAGCGTGGCCATGGCGGTGTGGACCTGATGATCCAGCGCCAGCGGCCCGCCCTTCGCCATCACCACCGCCAGCAGTGCGAACCAGCCCCAGCCGATCGCGGTCAGGCACATCGCCAGCATCGCCAGCGCCGCCGATTCCGGGCGGCTCTGCTGGATCAGCGGGGCGGCGTAGCGGGCCAGTCGGGGGTGGGCGCGGGTCCATTTGAGCGCGCGGGCCAGCAGGCGATCGGCATGCCCGGCGAACCAGCGATAGGTGTACAGCACCACCGCCCAGACGAGGGCCAGCACCGCGACCAGGGCGAGCAGCACCAGCGCCAGGCGGTCCGCGACCGCGGCCACCGCGTCGTAGGACGCGCCGAAGACCCAGCCCGGTGCGAGAAAGCAGGCGGCCCACAGCCCGGCGGCGACCAGACTGGCCGGCACGTAGCGTTTCAGCGGCATCCGCAGCATGCCGGCGACCGCGGGCACGAACGGCCGCACCGCGCCGACGAACCGGGCGATCACGATGCCCTTGCTGCCGTGCTTGCGGAACATGCGCTCGCCGCGATCGATCAGCTGCGGATAGCGCCGGAACAGCCAGTGCTCGCGCATCGCCGGCCCCCAGCGGTGCCCGAGCCAGTAGCTCAGCGCATCGCCGGCGAAGGCGCCGAGCGCGGCGCAGGCCAGTGCGTACGGACCATCGAGATGGCCCAGGCCGATCAGCGTGCCCACCGCGAACAGCAGCGGCAGTGCCGGCACCACGATGCCCACCACCGCCAGCGCATCGCAGAACGCGATCAGGAAGATCACGCCACCGGCCGCGACGGGGTGCGCCCCGATCCATTCGGTGATGTTTTCAAGCCAGGCGCTCGTCATCGGGACATTATGGCAGGCGACCCCTGTCGGTCGCCTGCTTGCCGACTGCCCGTCGTCCATGCGGGGCGAGCGGCGGCCGGGGCCTTACAATCCGCGCATGTCCCTCGATGCCATCGAACTGCAGGCGCTCAAGGCCGACAGCTTCGGCCGGATCGCGCTGATGCGCGATGCCGGCGGGTTGTTCGTCCGTCGCGACCTGGCCCACGTGCCGCTGTGGCTGCGATTGCCGGCGTGGTGGCTGGCCCGGCGCGAGGCGCGCGGGCTGCAGCGAGTGCTGGGCGAAGATGCGGTCCCGCAATTGCTCGGTTGGGACGGGCGCCGGCTCGACCGCAGCTATCTCGACGGCGCGGCGATGTACCAGCGGCCGCCGCGCGGCGACCGCGCCTATTTCCGGCTCGCCCGCCGGCGTCTGCAGGCGCTGCACCGGCGCGGGCTGGCGCACAACGATCTGGCCAAGGAAGCGAACTGGCTGGTGCTCGCCGACGGCACGCCGGCGATCATCGATTTCCAGCTCGCGGTCTGCGGCCGTCCGCGTTCGCGCTGGATGCGCCTGCTCGCGCGCGAAGATCTGCGCCATCTGCTCAAGCACAAGCGCACGTATTGCCCCGAGGCGCTGACGCCGGTCGAACGCAGGCTGCTCAAGCGCCGTTCGTGGGTGCGCCAGCTGTGGTTCCGCACCGGCAAGCCGGTGTACCGCTTCGTCACCCGGCGGTTGCTCAAGTGGGAAGACAACGAAGGCCAAGGCCCCAAACCATGAGACGCCAACCATGACTTCGCTCACCGGCAAGACCCTCTTCATCACCGGCGCCTCGCGCGGCATCGGCCTGGCCATCGCGCTGCGCGCCGCGCGCGACGGCGCCAACGTCGCCATCGCCGCGAAATCCTCGGTGCCCAATCCCAGGCTGCCCGGCACCATCCACAGCGCCGCCGCGGCGGTGGAAGCCGCGGGCGGCGCCGCGCTCGCGCTGAAATGCGACATCCGCGAAGAGGACGAGGTCCGCGCCGCGGTCGCGGCCACCGTCGATGCGTTCGGCGGCATCGACATCCTGATCAACAACGCCAGCGCGATCTGGCTCCGCGGCGCGCTTGATACCCCGATGAAGCGCTTCGACCTGATGCAGCAGGTCAACGCCCGCGGCACTTTCCTCTGCGCCCAGGCCTGTCTGCCGCATCTGCTGCAGGCGCCGAACCCGCACATCCTCACGCTCGCGCCGCCGCCCAGCCTGGAACCGCGCTGGTGGGGCCCGCACACCGGTTACACCCTCGCGAAGATGGGCATGAGCTTCGTGACCCTCGGGTTGGCCGCCGAATTCGGGCCGCAGGGCGTCGCCGTCAACGCGCTGTGGCCGCGCACGGTCATCGCGACCGACGCCATCAACATGATTCCCGGCGTCGAACCGGCCCAGTGCCGCCGGCCCGAGATCATGGCCGACGCCGCGCATGCGGTGCTGGTGCGCGACGCCGCCGGTTTCCACGGCCGATTCCTGATCGACGACGACGTGCTGGCCGAGGCCGGCGTCGCAGATCTGTCCGGCTATGCCATCGATCCGACACAGGCGCTGTTGCCGGATCTGTTTCTGGATCGATGATGTGTCTGGGTTGATGATGTGTCTGGGTTGATGGTGTTTCTGGATTGATCGCGCGGCTTGCCGCCTTCCCGCGAGCCGGAGAGGGAGGCTCGCCGGAAAACAGCGTTCCCCGCCGGCTCGTTTCCGCGCCCTTACACTGTCGCCCCCAACGCCCGGAGACCTCCCGTGAAATACCTCCACACCATGGTCCGCGTTCGAGACATCGATGCTTCGCTGCGCTTCTATTGCGAAGGGCTGGGTCTGAAGGAAGTCCGGCGCATGGAGAACGCGGCCGGCAGGTTCACGCTCGTGTTCCTCGCCGCCGACGAAACCCCGGGCGCCGAGATCGAACTGACCTACAACTGGCCGCCCGAAGACGGTTCGCCGGCGGAGGACTACGGCTCCGCCCGCAATTTCGGCCACCTCGCGTTCCGGGTGGAGAACATCTACGACACCTGCGCGCGCCTGCAGTCGATGGGCTACACCATCAATCGTCCGCCGCGCGACGGCCACATGGCGTTCGTGCGCTCGCCCGATCTGATTTCGGTCGAACTGCTGCAGGAGGGCCGCCTGCCACCGCAGGAACCCTGGGCCTCGATGGCGAACACCGGAGTCTGGTGATGGCGCATGGCGATACCGCGGCGCTGGTCGAAAAGGGTCAGCGCTACTACTTGCCGGTCTACAAGCCGCGCAGTCTGATCCTCGAGCGTGGCCTCGGCAGCCGGCTGTGGGACATCGACGGTCGCGAATACATCGACCTGGCCGGCGGCATCGCCGTCTGCGGCCTCGGCCACTGCGATCCCGATCTGATCGCCGCGCTGACCGAGCAGGTCGGCAAGCTCTGGCACACCAGCAACGTGTTCTACAGCGAGCCGCCGGTGCGCCTCGCCGAGGAACTCGTCGCCGCCTCGCGCTTCGCCGAGCGCGCGTTCCTGTGCAACTCCGGCGCCGAGGCCAACGAGGCCGCGATCAAGCTCGCGCGCAAATGGGCGAGTGCGCAGGGGCGTCCGCCGGAGCGTCGGGTCATCGTCACCTGCCACGGCAGTTTCCACGGCCGCACGATGGCCACGGTCACCGCGACCGCGCAGCCGAAATACCAGGCCGGCTACGAGCCGCTGCCCGGCGGGTTCCGGCATGTCGATTTCAACGATCTCGACGCGCTCGACGCCGCGATGTCCGCCGGCGATGTCTGCGCGGTGCTGATCGAGCCGGTGCAGGGCGAGGGCGGGGTGATGCCGGCCCGCGACGGTTATCTGGCCGGCGTTCGCGCGCTGTGCGACCGTCACGACGCCCTGTTGATGCTGGACGAGATCCAGTGCGGCATGGGCCGCACCGGCCCGCTGTTCGCGCATCAGGGCGACGGCGTGATTCCCGATATCGTCACCCTGGCGAAGGCGCTGGGCGGCGGCATGCCGATCGGTGCGATGCTGGCCGGCCCGAAGGTCGCCGAGGCGATGCAGTTCGGCGCCCACGGCACCACTTTCGGCGGCAACCCGCTGGCCGCGGCGGTCGCGCGCGTCGTGTTGCGCAAACTGCAGTCGCCTCAGATCGTCGCGAATGTCGAGGCGCAGGGCCGCGCGCTGCGCGAAGGCCTCGCGGCGATCGACCGCGAGCTTGGGGTGTTCGCCGAAATCCGCGGTCGCGGCCTGATGCTGGGCGCGGTCCTCGCGCCCGCCCATGCGGGACGCGCGGGCGAGATCCTCGACCTCGCCGCCGCCGAAGGCCTGTTGCTGCTGCAGGCCGGCCCGGACGTGCTGCGCCTCGTGCCGGCGCTGAACATCGCCGACGACGAGGTCGCCGAAGGCCTCGCGCGGCTGACGCGGGCCCTGCGGGCGTTCGTGAAATAAACCGTCTGTAGGAGGGGCTTCGGCCCCGATTGGATCATCGTGCACGGCGAAGCGTGCAAAAGCCTCGGGGCTGAAGCCCTACTACCGCTCGCTCAATTCAACGCCTGCCGCAGATCCTCGATCAGATCGTCGACATGCTCCAGCCCCACCGAGAGCCGCAGCAGATTCTGCGGCGAGCGCGGGTTCGGGCCTTCGACCGACGCGCGATGTTCGATCAGCGATTCGCAGCCGCCCAGCGAGGTGGCGTTGGTGAAGATCCGGACCTTCGACGCCAGCGCCAGCGCGGCCTCGCGGCCGCCGCGCACTTCGACGCTGAGCATGCCGCCGAAATCGCGCATTTGCCGCGCGGCGACGGCGTGACCCGGATGCGACGCCAGCCCCGGGTAGTTCACCCGCTCGATCCCCGCTTGCGTGACCAGGAAGTCCGCCACCGTGCGCGCGTTCGCGCAGTGCATCGCCATCCGCGCGCCCAGCGAGCGACAGCCGCGGAGGGTCAGCCACGCGCTGAACGGCGCCAGGGTCGCGCCGGTGATGTGCAGCCGATGCGCGACCTTCGAGAAGAGTTCGCCGCGTTTCGCGAACACCAGCGCGCCGCCGAGCACATCGCTGTGCCCGCCGAAATATTTGGTGGTCGAATGCATGACGACATCCGCCCCCCGCGACAGCGGGCGCTGCAGCAGCGGCGTGGCGAAGGTGTTGTCGGCGACGATCACCGCACCGGCCGCGCGGCCGATCTCCGCCAGCGCGGCGATGTCGGCGATCTTCATCCGCGGGTTCGACGGCGTTTCGATCCAGAGCATCGCCGTCGGCCTTGCGCAGGCCGCGCGCACCGCGTCGAGATCAGCCATGTCGAGGGCGACGGCCTCGATGCCGCGTTCCGGCAGATATTCGGCGCAGAGCATGCGCAGGCCGGTGTAGCAGTCGTCGGGAATCAGCACGCGCGCGCCGTTGGGCAGGCTTTCCAGCAGCGCGGTCATCGCGGCCATGCCGGACGCGAAGGTCAGCGCGTCTTCGCCGCCCTCCAGCGCCGCGAGCGCTTCGCGCAGGCGGTCGTTGGTCGGGTTGCCCTCGCGCTGGTATTCGTAACCGGCGATGCGTTCGCCCGACGGGCCATGCCGGAAGGTGGTGGCCAGATGGATCGGCGGCGCGACCGCGCCGGTGGCCGGGTCGGATTCGTTGCCGGTGTGGACCGAAAGCGTTTCGGGCCGCAGCGCGCTCATGGCCGCAGCTCCGCGAACGACGCCTTCGCCGCCGCGATGGTGGCCGCGACGATCGCATCGTCGTGGGCCATCGACAGGAAGCCCGCCTCGAACGCCGAAGGCGCCAGATACACGCCGTGCCGCAGCATCGCGTGGAAGAAGCGGTTGAACGCGGCGGTGTCGCCGGCGGTCGCCTGTGCGTAGGTTTCGACCTTCTCCGCGGTGAAGAACAAACCGAACATGCTGCCGACGCGGTTGGTGCTGAACGGCACGCCGGCATCGCGCGCCGCGGCCTCGAGGCCCGCGCACAAGGCCGCGGTGCGCGTGTCGAGGGTTTCGTAGAAACCCGGCGCCTGGATCAGCTCCAGCATCGCCAGGCCTGCGGCCATCGCCACCGGATTGCCGCTGAGCGTGCCGGCCTGATAGATCGGGCCGCTGGGCGCGATCTGGCGCATCAGGTCGGCGCGGCCGCCGTAGGCGCCCACTGGCATGCCGCCGCCGATGATCTTGCCGAACGTGCTGAGGTCCGGGGTGATGCCGTAGACCGCCTGCGCGCCGCCGAGCGCGACGCGGAACCCGGTCATGACTTCGTCGAAAATCAGGATCGCGCCGTGCCGCGTGCACAGCTCGCGCAGATGCTGCAGATAGCCGGGCCGCGGCGGGATGCAGTTGGCGTTGCCGACCACCGGCTCGATGATGACCGCGGCGATTTCGTCGCCGATCTCGTCGAACAGCCGGGTCGCGCCTTCGAAATCGTTGTAGCTCAGGGTCGCGGTGAGTTCGCTGAGGCCCACCGGCACGCCGGGCGAGGTCGGCACCCCGAGGGTGAGCATGCCGCTGCCGGCCTTGACCAGGAAGGAGTCGCCGTGACCGTGATAGCAGCCCTCGAACTTCACGATCCGGCTGCGTCCGGTCGCGCCGCGCGCCAGCCGGATCGCCGACAGCGTGGCCTCGGTGCCGGAATTCACCATCCGCACCATTTCGCAACTCGGAATCAACCGGGTGATGGTTTCCGCCATCGTCACTTCGAGCGGATTGGGTGTCCCGAAGCTCAGACCGTTGCGAGCCGTGGCGATGACCGCCTCCAGTACCTTCGGGTGATTGTGGCCGGCGATCATCGGGCCCCACGACCCGACATAGTCGATATAGGCATTCCCGTCGGCATCGTACAGATGCGCGCCGTCCGCCCGCTCGACGAAGAACGGCTCGCCGCCCACCGATTTGAAGGCGCGCACCGGCGAATTGACGCCGCCGGGCATCAGTCGCCGGGCGCGGGTGAACAGGTCGTGGGAACGGTCGGTCTTCATCGGTTTCTCGGTGGGGAAGGGTTATGCGAAGCAATCGCGGTAGGCGCGCGCCGCCGCCGCCGGGTCCGGTGCGTCGAAGACGCCACTGATCACGGCCAACAGATCCGCGCCGGCGTCCACCAGACCCTGCGCATTGTCCGGCGTGATACCGCCGATGGCCACCCGCGGCAGCCCGAGCGCCGCGCTGTCGCGCAGCAGATCGGGCGATGCGCGACGTGCGTTCGGTTTGGTCGAGGAGGGGAAAAAGGCGCCGAAGGCGATGTAGCTCGCGCCGGCCTCCGCGGCCGCCCGCGCCCGTGCAAGGTCGTCGTAGCAGGACACGCCGATGATCGCGCTCGCCCCAAGCTGGTCGCGCGCCGTTCGGATGTCGCCATCGTCTTCGCCCAGATGCGCGCCATCGGCGCCGACCTCCCGCGCCAGCGCGACGTCGTCGTTCGCGATCAGCGGCACACCGTGACCGGCGCACAGCGCCCGTAGCGCCTTCGCCTGGGCGATACGGGTCGCGCGGGAGGCGGTCTTGTTCCGGTATTGCAGCAGCGCGGCGTGCCCGATCACCGCCTCCACCCGCGCGAGCAGCCGCGCGGTGTCGGTCTCGTCGGGCGTGATCAGATACAGGCCACGCCGCCAGTCGCGATGCGCGGGGCGGTTGGCGGCCGGTGCGGCATGAGCGAATGGCGGGCGGAAATTCATCTGAAGGGTGCTTTCGGCGGTGGTTCAGGGATGGGAGAATGGTGGCGATTCTCCCCACACTGGACATTATCCGATGAACGACATTGCGGCCCCCGTTGTCTATCGCACCTGGATGTGCGTCGTCTGCGGTTTCATCTACGACGAGGCCAAGGGACTGCCGGACGAGGGCATCGCACCCGGCACCCGCTGGGAAGACATTCCCGACACCTGGACCTGCCCGGATTGCGGCGTGACCAAGAGCGATTTCGAGATGGAGATGGCGTAAGCCATCGCGAGTGCGTCATCGGGGTCTGCGCAGCCATCCGGCCGCGGGCCCCGGTCGCTGCAGATCAATGCAGGGGTTGTCGTCGCACGCCCTGTTCCACCAGCCGGTGGCGAATCGCCTCGGCGTCGTCGGCTTCCGGTGCCGTCTGCAGATAGCGGGCCAGATCCCGCACCGCCCCGGTCGAATGGCCCAGTTCGGTATAGCCCAGACCGCGATCCCGCAGCGCATCGGCGTTGTCGGGCAACAGCCGCAGGATCCGATCGGCGCAGCGCACCGCGCGCGCCCAGTCTCCGTTCTCCGCATACAAGGCATGCAGATTCCGCAGCATCCGCACCAGGATCGCCCTGGGCGGGGCCGGGTCCAGAATCTGCAGCAGAGCCTCGTCCGGCACGTCCTCGCCGAAATGCGGCCTCGCCCGCTGCCGCAGCTCCTCCGCGTTCAGCGGCCGTCCGCGGTTGAAGGGATCCATGACCAGCACGCCGTCGTCGACCGGCAGCCGGACCAGGAAATGGCCCGGGAACGAAACGCCATCCAGCTGCACCCCGAGTCTGCGCGCCACTTCCATCTGCACGACCGCCAGCGAAATCGGATTGCCGAGCCGGCGGACGAGCACTTCGTTCAGGTAACTGTTGCGCGGGTCGTAATACTCATCGTGATTGCCCGCGTAGCCAAGTTCATCGAACAACCGGTGATTGATCGCCTGCATTTTCAACGGCGCGCCGTCGATGGCGTTCAGTTGCGGGCGCAACGAGGCCACATGCGCCTCGACCATGGCGTCGCAGGCGGCCGGGTCCAGGTCCGGATACTCATCGTGGGCGATCAGCAGCGCGCTGCCCAGCAGCGGAATCTGATCGTCGTCGAGGCCGGCCAGCGAAGACCAGTCGGGGAGATTGAACGGCATGCTCATGGCCCAAGACTGCGGGCTGGTTCTCCGGTGCACAAGTCCCGTCACCGGCGGATTCAGCGTGCGGGCGGAATGTCCGGGCCGAATGACAGCTCGGCGCCATCCTTCAGCCCCAGCCTCGCCGCTTGCCCGGCGTTGAGTTCGAGCACATACAGCGCCGGCGCGTTGCTCGGGTAGGGCGGACAGCGATTGCCGAGCGAACACGGCGGCACGTCGCGCTGTTGCGATACCAGCTTCCGGTTTTTGTCGAAGTAGAGAATGTCGAGCGGAATCTTCGTGTTCTTCATCCAATACGCCTGCGGCGATTGATGATCGTGGATGAAGAGCATGCCGCGATCGTCCCCCATCGATTCGCGAAACATCAATCCGCGCGCGCGCTCCTGGTCGTCGTCGGCGATTTCCACCACGAAACGCTCGCCCTGCAACTCGACCCAATGTTCCTGCGCGTTGCCGCAACTGCTCGCGAAAACGCTTGAAAACAGCATCAGAACGACGAATGCACGCATGGGCGACCTCCGGAGATTGGAATTGCGACGGTTTCCGCGAACATTCACGAGTGCGCGTCCGACGTCAAGATGCATCCGCCGTCGATGCCCCCTTCCCAAACGCATTGTTGCCGTGCACAATGCGCGCCCTCGCAGCGGTGTCCGCAAGATTCCGAAGCGAAGAAAACGCCGATGCGGCGGGGAGTTGACGGATTCGGAAGCCCCCCTATAATGCGCGGCCCTCGCAACGGAATTCGAAAGATTTCGAGGCGATGGAAAGAAAGACGCGCTGGGGTGTTGACGGATTCGAAAGCTCCCCTACAATGCGCGGCCTTCGCAGCGGAATCCAAAAGATTTCGAAGCGATGGAAAGAGAGATGCGCAGGGGTGTTGACGGATTCTGAAGCCCCCATATAATGCGCAGCCCTCGCAAAGGTGGCCGAAAAGCTCCGAAGCGAAGGCGGTCGAAACAGGAAGTCGGGTGTTGACGAATGAGTCGAAACCCGCCAGAATGTGAGACCTCCTCAGCGACGCCGGCACGGGTCGCAAGGTTGAAAAAAATCGCAGCAGGGTGTTGACGGCAACGAAAACTACCCTATAATGTGCGGCTCCCTCGGACGCTTCGGCGGCGAAGGGAAAGAGACAGAAAGGGATGAGGCGCTGAGGCCGATTCCGACGATCTTTGACAGTGTGCGCAGGTGACTTGTGCGGGCGTCTGGCAAGTGGATGGTTGTCCATCTTGCAGACGTTCCAACAAGAACCAAATAGATTCAAAGCATGCAAATGCTAGAAAGTAATTTGGGCTTGGACGACGGCTGCACTCAAAGCATTAGGACTTCGGTCCGAAAATTTTAAGTGAAGAGTTTGATCCTGGCTCAGAGTGAACGCTGGCGGCAGGCCTAACACATGCAAGTCGA
>CAMLLG010000091.1 GCA_946480825.1 uncultured Lysobacteraceae bacterium | reverse complement strand
TGGTGCCGGTGGGCGTCGACGACGACGCCCTCGACGCCTGCCTCGCCGCGCTCGACGCCGGCACGCCCGCGGGCACCCGCGTCTGGCTCGCCGACGATGCGCAGGCCGGCCCGCGCGGTCTGGCCATCGTCGAACGCTGGCTCGCGCGCACCGCGCTGCTTGCCGACTACACCCGCCGCCCGCGGCCGATCGGCGAAGCCGCGCATCTGGACGACATGCTCAAGGCCTGCGGCGATGCCGACGTGCTGGTGCTGTCCAGCGATGCGGTGCCGTGTCCCGGCTGGGCGACCCAACTGGTCGCCTGCGCCGCCCGCGATCCCGCCATCGCCACCGCCACGCCGTGGTGCAACGCCGGCGAGACCGCGGCCTGGCCGCGGGTGGGCGAAGTGATGCCTGTGCCCGACGAGCCCGCGCGGCTGGCGCGCGCCGCCGCCACGCTGCTGCCGCATCATCCCGAATTGCCCGCGGCGGTGGATCACGCCCTGTTCCTGCGCGGCAGCGCGCGTCGCAAGGCCGGCGGTCTCGACGCCGCCAGCTACGCGTCGTCGTACGTCGCGCTGATCGATCTGTCGCTGCGCATGGCCGGTCTGGGCTGGCGCAACGCGCTGTGCGAAACCGCATTCGTCGCGCGCCGCGGCGAAGGCCGGCCGCTGGGCGACGACGTCGAAACCCTCGGCGTGCGCTGGCCCACCTGGCATGCGCGGCTGGCGCAGTTCCTGATGCAGGACCCGCTGCACGCGCTGCGCGCCGCGCTCGGCCATGCCTTCGAGAACGCGTTCGACGACGCCGAACTGCGCACCCAGCCCGATCTGTTCGCCGATGACGATACGTCCGGCGACGACGAGATGGCCGCGAGATGAGCGACGCGCCCGACATCGCGGTCGTCGTGGTGACCTATCAGAGCGCCGAAACCATCGGCGAATGTCTGCGTCGCCTGCGCGCGGCGCAAGGCGTCGCGCAGATCCGCGTGGTCGACAACGCATCGACCGACGGCACGCTGGAAATCGTGCAGCGGCATGCGCTGGCCGATCCGCGCCTGCGCTTCATCGCGAATCCCGACAACCCAGGTTTCGGCACCGCCTGCAATCAGGGCGCGGACGATAGCGACGCGCCGTGGCTGGCGTTCGTCAATCCCGATTGTCTGGTCGAAACCGACACGCTGTCGCGACTGCGCGCGCACGCGCGGACCTGCGCGGACGAATCGCTGCTGGGCGCGGATCTGGTCGACGAAGCCGGCGTGCGCGATGGCGCCGCGCGGCGCCGCGATCCGGACTTCGCGTCGATGCTGGGCCGCGCCAGCGCGCGCAGGCTCGAGATCGCCGTCGACGATGCGCAGACGCTGCAGCCCGTGCCGGCGATTTCCGGCGCCTTGATGTTCCTGCCGCGCGCGCTGATGGTGCGGATCGAGGGCTTCGATCAGGCCTATCGGCTGCATGTCGAAGATCTCGATCTGTGCCGGCGCGCGCGCGAGGCCGGCGCTTTCGTCGCGGCCGCCAACGACGTGCGCGTCGTGCATGTGCGCGGCGTGTCCAGCCGCCGCCGGCCGCTGTTCGTGGAATGGCACAAACACCGCGGCCTGTGGCGGTACTTCCGCAGGTTCGAGGCGCCGCGCCGCAATCCACTGATCCGCCTGTGCGTCGCTGCGATGATCTGGGGGCGGTTTCCGTTCGCGGCGCTGCGGGCGATGACGCGATGATCCGCGCGCGCGGCGTGGTCGCGACGGCGCTGTCGGCGTTGCTGCTCGTCGCGTCCACCGATGAGGCCTGCGCGGCGGAGCCGGCCGCGTTCGATCGCCGCGAGAGTCGCGAGATCGATCGCCTCGTTCGCGATGTCTGCCGCAAGGACATCGTGCTGCTCGGCGAGGACGCGAACCATGGCGGCGGGCGCACGCTGGAGGTCAAGACCGAGATCGTGAAGCGGTTGGTGGCACGCTGCGGTTTCGGTGCGGTGCTGTTCGAGAGCCAGTTCTACGACCTGCTCGCCCATGCGCGCGCGGTCGAGGCCGGTACCGTCACGCAGCGCGATCTGGCCGACGCCATCGGCCCGCTGTGGTCGCGGGCGCGCGAGGCGCAGCCGCTGATCGCGTTCCTGCACGCGGAGACGATGGCCGGGCGCCTGCGCGTGGCCGGCATCGATCCGCAGGTCGGCGGCATCACCGGCCACTACGCACGTCGCGAACTGGGCGGCGCGCTGGCGGCGGTGCTCGACGGCGAACACCGCCGGTCGTGCCGGACCGAATTCGATCGCCACAACGGTTGGCATTACGACGACGCGCAGCCGTTCGACGACGCGGCCCAGCGTCGCCTGCGCGCCTGCAGCGATGCGGTCCGCGCGGCCGTCGCATCCGCAGGCATCGATCCCGCCTCCGACATCGCCGCGATGGCCGCGGCCTATGCGCGCTATCTCGACATGGCGATGAACGGCGACGGCGACATGCGCGATCTCGGCATGTTCGAAACGCTGCAGTGGCATCGTGCGCGCTGGCCGGCGGGCACGAAGATCGTGGTCTGGTGCGCGACCGTGCACGCGGCGAAGCGGCTGAACGGCGTCGCGCCCGAGATGCGCCCGCTGGGCGCACATGTCCATGCCGTCCATGGCGATCGTGCCGCGGCGATCGGCTTCACCGCGCGCGCCGGCACCTTCGGCAATCCGGGCGCGTCCGGTGCGCCGAACGCGCTGGCGCCCGCGGATGCGCACGCGCTGGAAAGCGTCGCGCTCGATGATGACGATGCCGGCCTGCGTTACATCGATCGCAAGCGCCTGCGCAAATCCGGAACGATCGCCGCGCGCCCGATCAACTACCGCAAGGTCCACGCGGCGCCGTGGGCCGAGATGCTCGACGGCATCCTGGTGCTGCGCGAGGAGCGGGCGGCGACGCCGTTGCCGGCCCAGGCAGCACCTCGTGCACGGTGAGGGTTGGGCCGTGCCCACGGCCGACGACATCGAATCATGGTTGATTGGATGCGGAGTGGCCTGGCCAGTCATTGGCTGATGAAAACAGGCCGCTGCGAAATATGCACGGTAGAGCGGCTTTCGGGCTGATGCTTCCGCGAAGGACAGTAGCCCGAAGTCCGCTCTACCGTGTCTTGATTTCGATGGGCCGAAGATTCTCCAGTCGGTGCGCACGCCGGGCGATGGCGATTGCTCTCGCCTTTCCGCCGGTATCCGCACCGCGTCAAGGCTCGGCGACCGACCATGTCGTCAGATGGCCGCCGGTCGTCGCCGTGGACGGGCGCGTCGGCTGCACCGGTCGATCCAGCAACATGCCTGGGGCATCGCTGCGCGCCCCCAGCACCGCAAGCCCGCGCGAGGCCGCGACGCCCAGCGCTTCGCCCTTGCCGCCGTTGGCGGCCGAGAACCACAGCAGCCGCGTGCGCAGATCCGGCGACAACACCAGCACGAAGGGATCGCCGCCCGCATACGCGGCGGTGGCGGAGCCGTTGAACGACAGCGCGCTGCGGTTCTGGATGCAGCAGGCGGAGACGCCCGCGAGATAGATCCGTCCGCTCTCGTCGGCGGCGATGGCGCGCGGGCGGATCGTGTTGCCCTTGCCGTCCGACAGCCGCGACAGCAGCAACTGCCCGCTCACCACGCGTCCGGACGATGGATCGAGTTTCGCGAGATAGGTGATGTGATTGGACGCGGTGTTGTATCCGCTGTCGAAGGGATCGGTGGAAACGTTTGGCGCGTTCTCCGTCAGCAACGTGCTTTGATAGCGATAGATGGTGTTGCCGCCGGCCGACTCGCCCGCGAAGTACAGCCCGCCGTCGCGGCCCGTCGCGATGCGCAGGCCGCGGGTGTCGGCGCACGATGAGCTGGTCGCCGCGGCCTGCGCGTGGCTCCAGTCCCAGGCTTTCCAGCGCTCCGCGCCCGTCGCGGTGTAGGCCCGCACCCAGGCGACCTGCAATTGCGAGCAGGGGCCGCCGTCGCGCTGCGCGAAACCGGTGACGTACACGCCCGCGGCATCGATCGCCACGTCGTTGACTTCGGCATCGCCGAAGCTGCGGCTGCCGGTTTCGTTGCCCTGCGCGTCGAAGATGCGCAGCGTCTTGCCGAACAGCGCGGCGACGTTGCCGTTGTCGGCGAGGGCGACGCGATTGGCGGTGCCGAGCGCCGTTTTGCTCCAGCGTACGTTCTGCAGCCCGGCATCGAGGCGTGCGATGCCGGCGTCGCCGCCGATGACGATCTCGGCGACGGCATTGGTCGCGATGTCGTTGACGATATTGCCGAAACCGCGCTGACGCCGGACCGCGCGGCCTTCCTGGGTCAATTCGATCAGCAGCCCGGTGCCGGAAGCCACGCCCGCGACGAGCGGTTGCGGCAGTTCGGCACCGACCAGCGGGCCGATCCTGCCGACCGCCAGCACGCTGCAATCCGCCGCGATCTCCACGCCGGTCACGGTGTCGCCGTTGCCGGTGCCCAGATGCGTCGCGGTCTGCGACAGCAGTCGATTCGTCGCCGCCATGCCGTTGGCGGACGCGCTGCAGCGGTTCCGGGTCGATGGCACCGATCGATAGGGACGGGACAGGATCGGCGGTGGTTTCGTCGTTGCCGCTGCGGTGGTACCGGATGCGGCGGGCATCCGCACGCTCGTGGGTCTCGTGCGGTCCGCGTCGCGATCGGCGAAACGAAGCGCGAACACCGCCAGACCGGAGCCGCCCAGCAGAAGCAAGAACGCGATCGTGCGCCATCGCGACAGAACGAACGCGACCGCTTCGGTCGCCGTGCGCACCGTCGTCGGGATCGTTGAGGTCATCGTCTTCTCCGGAATCCTTTGCTCGATCTCATCGATCGTCCGAGCGCCGCGCCGATGTTCGCGCGCGCCTGCAGCCGACCGCGTCCAGCGCGGAATGGCGCTACGGTATCCCTTGCCTCATCGCCACGAGGTGATTCGCATCACGGTCCGCCCCCGAGACCCGTGAGGATGCACCGATAGCCCCGCACGATCGCGCCGTCGTAGTCGCGGCCGATGCGATGTCAGCGATGACGATTGATCTCGTCGCGCAGCGCGCGCGCGGCGTGCGCGGCGGCTTCGGCGTAATCGTCGCCGTTGGAGGCGTAGAGGATCGCGCGCGACGAGCTGACGATCAGCCCGGTGCCGTCCGCGGTCTTGGCGTTGCGCACCACCGCTTCCACGTCGCCGCCCTGCGCGCCGATGCCCGGCACCAGGAACGGCACGTTGCCGACCAGTGCGCGGACTTCGCGCAGCTGGTCCGGCCAGGTCGCGCCGACCACCAGCGCGCAGTTGCCGTTGTCGTTCCAGTCGCGGGCGATCTTCTCGGCGACATGCTGGTACAGAGGACGGCCGCCCACGACCATGTCCTGCAGATCGCCGGCGCCGGGATTGGAGGTGCGGCACAGGATCACCACGCCCTTGTCGGCGCGGTCGAGGAAGGGCTGCACCGAATCGCGGCCGAGATACGGGTTCACCGTCACCGCGTCGGCGGCATAGCGTTCGAACGCTTCGCTGGCGTAGTGCTGCGCCGTGCTGCCGATGTCGCCGCGCTTGCTGTCCAGGATCACCGGGATGCCCGGATGGCGGAAACCGATGTGCATGATCAGCATGCGCAACGCTTCTTCCGCGTGGGCTGCCGCGAAATGCGCGATCTGCGGCTTGAATGCGCAGACGTAGGGCGCGGTGGCGTCGATGATGTCGCGACAGAAGTTGAAGATCGCGTCCGGGTCGTGGGCGAAGCGGGCCGGGAACTTCGCGGGCTCGGGGTCCAGCCCGACGCAGACGAGGGTGTCGGCGTGCAGCCAGCGGTCCTGCAGGCGGTCGATGAAGCCTCGCATCGGCTCGGGGGTCTTCTGGCTCGGGGTCTCGGTCATCATTTCAAAGTCGGGTGTCGGACGTAAGGACTTGCGGCCGTTCCCGCGGCGTCGATCCGGTGAACTGTGCCTCAGTTCGGAAACGTCGTCCGCGGCGGATGCGAAACGCCCGCCATGAAGGCGGGCGTGGATCTCACTTCAGCGCCTTGAAACGCAGGCGGTGCGGCTTGGCGCCTTCCTCGCCGAGGCGACGCTTCTTGTCTTCCTCGTATTCGCGATAGTTGCCCTGGAAGAATTCGACGTGCGAGTCGCCTTCGAAGGCCAGGATGTGGGTGGCGATGCGGTCGAGGAACCAGCGATCATGCGAGATCACGAAGGTGTTGCCCGGGAATTCGAGCAGCGCGTCTTCGAGCGCGCGCAGGGTTTCGATGTCGAGGTCGTTCGACGGTTCGTCCAGCAGCAGCACGTTGCCGCCCTGCAGCAGGGTCTTGGCCAGATGCAGGCGGCCGCGTTCGCCGCCGGACAGCGACCCGACCATCTTCTGCTGGTCCTGGCCCTTGAAGTTGAAGCGGCCGATGTAGGCGCGCGACTGGATCTCGACGCCGTTGATGTTGAGGATGTCGAGGCCGCCGGACACTTCCTGGAAGACATTGTGGTTGCCTTCCAGCTTGTCGCGGCTCTGGTCGACGTAGGCCAGCTTCACGGTCGGGCCGACGTTGATCGTGCCCTTGTCGGGCTTCTCGATGCCCATCAGCATCTTGAACAGCGTGGACTTGCCCGCGCCGTTGGGGCCGATGATGCCGACGATCGCGCCCGGCGGCACCAGCATGTCGAGATTGTCGATCAGCAGGCGGTCGCCGAACGATTTCGACACGCCCTTGAACTCGATCACCGAGTTGCCGAGGCGCTCGCCCGGCGGGATGAAGATTTCGTTGGTCTCGTTGCGGCGCTGGTAATCGACCGACTGCAGTTCTTCCAGTCGGCCCAGACGCGCCTTGCCCTTGCTGCGACCGCCCTTGGCGTTCTGCCGCGACCATTCCAGTTCGCGCGCGATCGCCTTCTGGCGCGCCTTCTCCTGGTTTTCTTCCTGCTTCAGGCGCTCGTCCTTCTGCACCAGCCAGTCGGTGTAGTTGCCTTTCCACGGAATGCCGCGGCCGCGATCGAGTTCGAGAATCCACTCGGCGGCGTTGTCGAGGAAGTAGCGGTCGTGGGTGACGGCGACCACGGTGCCCGGGAAGCGGGCGAGGAACTGTTCCAGCCACTCCACCGATTCGGCGTCGAGATGGTTGGTCGGTTCGTCGAGCAGCAGCATGTCCGGCTTCTGCAGCAGCAGGCGGCACAGCGCGACGCGGCGTTTCTCGCCGCCCGAAAGCTTGCCGATCACCGCATCCCACGGCGGCAGACGCAGCGCGTCGGCGGCCACTTCGAGCTGCTGTTCCAGCATGTGCGCGTCGCCGGAGGCGAGGATGGCTTCGAGCCGCTGCTGTTCGGCGGCGAGTTTGTCGAAATCGGCGCCCTCCTCGGCGTAGGCGGCGTAGACCGCGTCCAGCGCGGCCTGGGCCTGCAGCACTTCGCCGACGCCTTCCTCGACCGCTTCGCGCACGGTCTTGGTCGGATCCAGTTCGGGCTCCTGCGCCAGATAGCCGACCTTGATGCCGGGCTGCGGACGCGCTTCGCCCTGGAAGTCGGTGTCCACGCCGGCCATGATCTTCAGCACGGTCGATTTGCCGGCGCCGTTGAGGCCGAGCAGGCCGATCTTCGCGCCCGGGAAGAAGGACAGCGAGATGTCCTTGATGATCTGCCGCTTGGGCGGGACCACCTTGCTGACCCGGTTCATGGTGTAGATGTATTGCGAGGACATGCAGGCTCCGGTACGCAGGCCCCGGCGCCCGGCCGGTTCGGCGGCGGGCGGGGAGGCAGAAGGGAAGGCGGCGATTATAGCCGCTCCGGCCGTGCCGACCGGCGGCTGAACACGTTCCGCTAACCTGCCATTGACGCGGCCGTAACCGTTTTCCAGCCGGAATCGGTTCAGATGCAATCGGCATGATGGGCTCACGTGCCACACAGAGGGCTTTCCATGAACACCAAGCGTCTTTTCCAGGGCATGGCCTGTGCCGTCCTGGCCTTCGCCGTCACCGCTCCCGTGCTGGCGCGCGACGATCGCGGCCACGACCGGGGCCGCTCGCACCGCTACGACCATCGGGACGACCGCAGGGACGACCGCCGCGACTGGCGCGATGATCGCCGGGACGACCGCCATGACCGCCGCGACCAGCGCCAGGCCTATCGCCATGGCTATCACGACGGGCGCCGGGATGACCGCCGGTACGACCGTTATTATGACGACCGCCGGTATTACGTCCCGCCGCGCGTGGTCTACCGCCCGGCCCCCCACTACCATCGCTGGGCCGTGGGACAGCGCTATCGCGACTATTACCGCGGTCCGGTCTACGTGGTGAACGACTACGGCCACTACCACGTGCGCCGCCCCCCTCGCGGCTACCACTGGGTCCGCGACGACCGCGGCAACCTGCTGATGGTCGCCATCGCCACCGGCATCATCGCCGACCTGCTTCTGCACCACTGAACAGGCCCCGAGGTCCCCGAAGAGCGCGCTCCGGCGCGCTTTTCGCTTTCCGGGGCCGGGTCGGCGGAGGCCGGGCGAGCTACAATCGGCCATCCCGCCCGCTCTTGCCCCCGGAGACCCGATGTTCCCGCGCGACGCCCGCATCGAAACCTACGATCCCGAACTGGCCCAGGCCATCGCCCACGAGGCGCGCCGGCAGGAGGATCACGTCGAGCTGATCGCCAGCGAGAACTACGCCAGCCCCCGCGTGCTGGAGGCCCAGGGCAGCGTGCTGACCAACAAGTACGCCGAGGGCTACCCGCACAAGCGCTACTACGGCGGTTGCGAGTACGTGGACATCGCCGAGCAGCTGGCGATCGACCGCGTGAAGCAGCTGTTCGGCGCCGACTACGCCAACGTGCAGCCGCATTCCGGTTCGCAGGCCAACCAGGCCGTGTACTTCGCCCTGCTGAACCCCGGCGACACCATCCTGGGCATGAGCCTGGCCCACGGCGGCCACCTGACCCACGGCGCCAAGGTCAATGCCTCGGGCAAGCTGTTCAACGCCGTGCAGTACGGCGTGAACGACCAGGGCCTGATCGACTACGACGAAGTCGAAAGGCTTGCGCTGGAGCACAAGCCGAAGATGGTGGTGGCCGGCTTCTCCGCCTACTCGCAGATCATCGACTGGGCGCGCTTCCGCGCCATCGCCGACAAGGTCGGCGCCTACCTGTTCGTGGACATGGCGCACGTCGCCGGCCTGGTCGCCGCCGGCGTCTACCCGAACCCGGTGCCGCACGCGCACGTCGTCACCTCGACCACCCACAAGACCCTGCGCGGCCCGCGCGGCGGTTTCATCATCTGCAAGGCCAACGAAGAACTGGAGAAGAAGTTCCAGTCGCTCGTCTTCCCGGGCCTGCAGGGCGGCCCGCTGATGCACGTGATCGCGGCCAAGGCGGTCGCGTTCAAGGAAGCGCTGGAGCCGGAGTTCAAGACCTATCAGCAGCAGGTGGTGAAGAACGCGCAGGCGATGGCGGACACCATCATCGCCCGCGGCTACAAGATCGTCTCCGGCGGTACGCAGAACCATCTGATGCTGGTCGACATGATCGGCAAGGGCATCACGGGCAAGGATGCGGAAGAAGCCCTCGGCCGCGCCCACATCACCGTCAACAAGAACGCGGTGCCGAACGACCCGCAGAAGCCGGTCTACACCTCCGGCCTGCGCATCGGCACGCCCGCGGTCACCACCCGCGGTTACCTGGAAGCGGATTGCATTGAGTTGGCGCACTGGATCTGCGACGTGCTGGACGCACCGACGGACGAAGCGGTCATCGCCCGCGTCCGCGAAGCGGTGACGGCGCAGTGCCGGAAATTTCCGGTTTACGGTTGAACCCCCGCGACCCGTAGGGCAGGCCCCGGCCCGCCGAACGGGTCGCTACAACGGAGATCGGCGGGCTTGAGCCCGCCCTACATCGATCCGACATGCACTGCCCCTTCTGCCAGCACGACAACACCCGGGTCATCGATTCGCGCGTCAGCGAAGACGGTGCGACGATCCGTCGCCGGCGCGAATGCGAGGCCTGCGGCGAGCGGTTCAGCACGCTGGAAACGGTGGAACTGAAGCTGCCGGCGATCATCAAGTCCGACGGCAGGCGCGAACACTTCGACGCGCGCAAGCTGCGCCACGGCTTCGATCGCGCGCTGCACAAACGCCCGGTGTCGGAAGAGCAGATCGAAGCGGCGGTGCGTTCGGTCGTGCATCAGTTGCGGATGACCACCGAACGCGAATTGCCGTCGCGGCGCGTCGGCGAATTCGTGATGGGCGAACTGCGCAAGCTCGATCACGTCGCCTTCGTGCGTTTCGCGTCGGTGTATCGCGCGTTCGAGGACGTGGCCGATTTCCGCGAGGAACTCGATCGGCTGGAGCGCGAGCTGCCGGGCGAGGGCCAACTGCCGCTGCTCGGCGGCGAGGTGGTGCCGTTCGACCGGCATGCCGACAAGGACAAGAAGAAGCGATGAGCGCGGCGGGCACGGCGGTCTTTTCCGCGACCGACCACGCGATGATGGCGCAGGCGCTGCGCCTCGCCGAACGCGGCGCGTACACCACGAAACCGAATCCGATGGTCGGCTGCGTGATCGCGCATGGCGACGAGGTGGTCGGAGAAGGCTGGCATGCGGTCGCCGGCGGTCCGCACGCCGAGATCGTCGCGCTGCAGGCCGCGGGCGATCGCGCGCGCGGCGCCACCGTCTACGTGACCCTCGAACCCTGCGCGCACACCGGGCGCACCGGCCCCTGCGCCGAAGCGCTGATCGCCGCCGGCGTGGGGCGCGTGGTCGCGGCGATGCGCGACCCGTTCCCGCAGGTCGACGGCGCCGGTTTCGATGCGCTGCGCGCGGCCGGCATCGCGGTCGAACACGGGCTGATGGCCGCCGCGGCGCGACGCCTGAATCGCGGCTTCCTCTCGCGCGTCGAGCGCAAGCGCCCGTGGGTGCGGGTGAAGCTGGCGAGCAGTCTCGATGGCCGCACCGCGCTCGCCAACGGCGATTCGAAATGGATCAGCGGCGAGGCCTCGCGCCGCGACGTGATGCACTGGCGTGCGCGCGCCGGCGCCCTGCTCACCGGTGCCGGCACCGTGCTCGTCGACGATCCGCAGTTGACGGTGCGCTTCGACGACGACACGCCGTTCGTGCCGCCGCTGCGCGTGGTGCTCGATCCCGGCCTCGCCACCGTCGGTCGCGGCCACATCCGCGCCGGCGATGCGCCGACCCTGTATTTCCACGCGTCCGACGCCAAGCCGCCGCGCGGTTTCGATGCCGCGCACACTGCGGTGCGCATGCGCGATGGCCTGCTCGACCTCGACGCGGTGCTGCAGGCGTTGGCCGCGCGCCAGATCAACGAGGTCCAGGTCGAGGCCGGCGCGACCCTCGCCGGTGCGCTGTTGCGCGCCGGACTCGTCGACGAAGTCCTGCTGTATGTCGCGCCGATCCTGCTCGGCGCCGACGCGCGTCCGCTGTTCGACGGTCTGCGCATCGACGACATGGCCCAGCGCCTGCATCTGCGCACGGCGGAGACGCGCCGCCTCGGCGACGATCTGCGGCTGCTGCTGCGTCCGGAGCGCGAGGCGTGAGCGGGAGCGATCGCCCCCGGCCCGGCGGCGATTCCGTGCCCGGGCGCTTTCCCGATCATTTCTCCGCGGTCGCCGCGCAGTACGCCAGTGCGCGTCCCGATTATCCGCAGTCATTGAAGGCCGGCCCGGCGCCGCTGCGCTGGCCATTGTTCGTGCATGCCAGAAGGAAACCCTGATGTTCACCGGTCTGATCGAAGGCGTGGGCCGCGTGCTCGCGCTCGAACCGCGCGGCGGCGATCTGCGCCTGCGCATCGGCGTCGGCAGCCTGCCGTTCGCGGACGTGTCGCTGGGCGAGAGCATCGCGGTCAGCGGCGTCTGCCTGACCGTGATCGAGTTCGATGCGGCGTCTTTCGCCGCCGATGCGTCGACGGAAACGCTGGCGCTGACCACGCTGGGCGAACTCGCGGTCGGTCATGCGGTGAACCTCGAACGCGCGATGCGTCCCACCGATCGCCTCGGCGGGCATCTGGTCAGCGGCCATGTCGACGGCCTCGGCCGCGTGCTGTCGGTGCACGAGGATGCGCGCGCGCAGCGCTGGCGTTTCGCCGCGCCGGCGCGGCTGCTGAAATACATCGCGACCAAGGGGTCGATCTGCGTCGACGGCGTCAGCCTCACCGTGAACGCGGTGGACGCCGAGGGCTTCGAGGTCGCGTTGATCCCGCACACCGTATCGCAGACCGCGTTCGCCACGACGCAGGTCGGCGCCGCGGTGAATCTGGAAGTCGATCTGGTCGCGCGCTACGTCGAGCGACTGCTGTCCGCACGAGAGGTGTCATGAGTTTCGCGAGCATTCCGGAATTGCTGGACGAGATTCGCGCCGGCCGCATGGTCGTCATCGTCGACGACGAGGACCGCGAGAACGAGGGCGACCTGATCATGGCCGCCGAACTCGTGCGGCCGCAGGACATCAATTTCATGGTCACGCACGCGCGCGGCCTGGTGTGCCTGTCGTTGATCCGCGAGCGGTGCCGCCAGCTCGGCCTGCCGCCGATGGTGCGCGACAATACCTCGCCGCACGGCACCAATTTCACCGTCAGCATCGAAGCGGCCGAGGGCGTGACCACCGGCATCAGCGCCTACGACCGCGCGCACACCATCCGCACGGCGGTGCGGCCGGACGCGAAGCCCGATGACCTGTCGCAGCCGGGGCACATCTTTCCGCTGATGGCGCAGCCCGGCGGCGTGCTGAACCGGGCCGGGCATACCGAAGCCGCGAGCGATCTGGCGCTGCTGGCGGGCTTCGAGCCGGCCGGCGTGCTGGTGGAGATCCTCAACGCCGACGGCAGCATGGCGCGGCGGCCGC
>CAMLLG010000090.1 GCA_946480825.1 uncultured Lysobacteraceae bacterium | reverse complement strand
CCAAGGTGCTGAAGGACGGCGACATCATCAACATCGACGTCACCGTCATCAAGGATGGCTGGCACGGCGATACCAGCCGCATGTATTTCGTCGGCACGCCCTCGGTGATGGCGAAACGCCTGGTCGAAGTGACCCGCGAGGCGATGTTCCGCGGGATCCGCACGGTGAAGCCGGGCGCGACTCTGGGCGATGTCGGCCGCGCGATCCAGACCTACGCCGAAGCCGAACGTTTCTCGGTGGTGCGCGAGTACTGCGGCCACGGCATCGGCCGCATCTACCACGAAGATCCGCAGGTGCTGCATTACTACACGCCGCACAGCGACGGCATCGTGCTGAAGCCGGGCATGACCTTCACGATCGAGCCGATGATCAACGAAGGCACCCGCCACACCCGGTTGATGCCCGACGGCTGGACCGTGGTCACCAAGGACCGCAAGCTTTCGGCGCAGTGGGAACACACCATCGCCGTGACCGAAACCGGCGTCGAGATCCTGACTCGCCTGCCCGGCGACGACAACGATCTCTGATCCCATGAGCGTCGCGGCCCAGCCTCCCGCGGACGGCCGTTCGGCGTCTTTCGCGTCGGATGCGGCGTCCGACGCGATGCCGGACAACGACGGTGCCCGTGCCGCCGCGCTGCGCGCCACGCTGGCGCACGTCGACGCCGGACTCGCCGCGCGTTTCGATCGTGGCGACGATGTCGATGCGCTGGTCGCCGGCCGCGCCGCTGCGGTCGACGATGCGATCCGCGCGGCCTGGGCGCTCTGCGTTCCCGGCGATGCCGGACTCGCCCTGTTCGCGGTGGGCGGTTACGGGCGCGGCGAGTTGTTTCCGCAGTCGGACATCGATCTGCTGGTGCTGGGCGAAGACGCCGCGCAGCAGGCGCATCGCGATGCGCTGTCGCGATTTCTCGCGTTGCTGTGGGATGCGGGTCTGCAGGCCAGCCAGGCGGTGCGCTCGCCGGCGCAATGCAGCGAAGCCGCCGCCGATCAGACCGTGCTGACCGCACTGATGGAATGGCGCGGCCTGATCGCCGACGACGCCGCGCGTCGCGCCCTGCGCGAGGCGATCGCGCCGGATCGGGTCTGGCCGGCGCGCGAGTTCTTCCGGATCAAGGTCGAAGAACAGCGGCAACGCCACGCGCGCTTCGGCGATACCGCCGACAATCTCGAACCCAATCTCAAGGACGGCCCGGGCGGCCTGCGCGACATCCAGACGCTGCGCTGGATGGCGCAGCGGCTGCTCGGCAGCGGCAATCTCGAATCGATGCTCGCGTTCGGCCAGATCGGCGCGGTGGAATTCGACACCCTGGAGCGCGAACGCAAGGCGCTGTCGCGGCTGCGCTTCGGCCTGCACCTGGTGGCGGGCCGGCGCGAGGAGCGGCTGCGTTTCGATTACCAGAAGCCGTTGGCCACGCGCCTCGGCCATACCGACGACGCCGACAGCCTCGCGGTCGAACAGATGATGCAGGGCTTCTACCGCAGCGCCGGGCGGGTGCTGCGGATCAACGATCGTCTGCTGCAGCGGTTCGAAGAACAACTGGAAGGCGCGGGCGAAACGTTGCCGCTGGACGAGCGCTTCGAATTGCGCCGCAGCTATGTCGCCGCGCGCGACCGCGCCTGGCTGCATCGGGGCGCTGCCGAAGTCTTCGAGCTGTTCGGGGTATGGGCGGCGCATCCGGAAAGCCGCGGCCTGCATTCGATGACCGCATGGGCATTGGCCGAAACGCTGCCGAAGATTCCGGCCTACCACGACGCGGCGCCGGCGCTGCGCGAGCGGTTCATGGCGCTGCTGCGCGGGCCGCAGCCGGTGAAGGTGCTGGAGCGGATGGCGCGGCTGGGGGTGCTGGGGCGCTGGATTCCGGCCTTCGCGCAGGTCTCCGGCCGGATGCAGTTCGATCTCTTCCACGTGTACACCGTCGACCAGCACACGCTGGCGGTGCTGCGCAATCTCGCGATTTTCGCGTCAGGCACCGGCGACGAGCGTTTCTCCAACGCGCATACCGTGTGGCCGTCGCTGCGCAAGCCGGAACTGCTGCTGCTCGCCGGGCTGTTCCACGACATCGGCAAGGGCCGCGGCGGCGATCATTCCGAACTCGGCGCGGTCGATGCGCGCGCGTTCTGCGAGGCGCACGGTCTGTCCGAAGCCGACACCGCGCTGGTCGAATGGCTGGTGCGAAAACATCTGCTGATGTCGGTGACCGCGCAGAAACAGGACATCACCGATCCGGACGTGATCCATCGTTTCGCCGCCGAAGTCGCCGATCGCCAGCGTCTCGATCATCTCTATCTGCTGACCTGCGCCGATATCGCCGGTACATCGCCGAAACTCTGGAACGCGTGGAAGGATCGTCTGCTGGCCGACCTGCATACCGCTACGCGCTTCGCGCTGCGTCGTGGTCTGGAGCATCCGGTCGCGGCCGGCGAGCGCATCGCCGAGAACCAGCGGGCGGCGCGCGATCTGCTGGCGGCCGATGGCTTCACCGATGCCGACATCGATGCGGTGTTCGCGCGCATGCCCGACGAGAATTTCCTGCGCAGCCGGCCCGACCAGATCGCATGGCAGGCCGCTGCGCTGTACGGCGCGGACAGCGCAGCCACCGTGATCGGCGCGCGCCTGTTGCGCGGCGACGCCGGCGGTCATGCAGCCAGCGGTCACGCCGCCAGCGGTTACGAAGTCTTCGTGCGCACGCCCGACCGCGACGGTCTGTTCGCCGCGATCGTGATCGCGCTGGATCGCCTGGGCCTGGCGATCCAGCAGGCGCGCGCGCTGGACGGTCCGCAGGCGAGCATTTTCGATACGTTCCAGGTGCTGCCGAGCGATCCGCAGAATCCGCCCGCGCCGGCGCAGATCGAGGCCGCGCTGCAGCGCGCGCTGGCCGGCGATCTCGATCGCCTGTTGCCGTCGAGGCGCGCCCAGCCGCGGCATCTCAAACATTTCCGCATCGCGCCGCGGATCGGGCTTGAGCCCGCCGCCGACGGCCAGCGCACACGCATGAGCCTGATCTGCACCGATCGCCCCGGCCTGCTCGCCGACGTCACCCACGTGCTGCGCCAGCAGCATGTGCGCGTCCACGACGCGCGCATCGCCACGTTCGGCGAACGCGCGGAGGATCTGTTCCTGATCGCCGACGCCGACGACCGGCCGCTGGACGAGGCCGGCAGCGCCGCGCTGCGCGAAGCGCTGCGCGCAGCGCTCGATGCCGCTTCGCCTGCCTGATGTCCGCACGTTCCCTCTCGCCCCACGAAGAAGATCGCCCCCGCATGAACACCGTGTCCGTCACCGAACTCCAGTCCATCATCGACAGCGCCTGGGAGCGTCGCGCGGAACTTGTCGCCGATGAGCTCGCCGAGCGTGTGCGTCCCGCGGTCGATCGCGCCATCGCCGGCCTCGAATCCGGCGAATTGCGCGTCGCCGCGCCGAACGACACCGGCGGCTGGACCGTCAACGAATGGCTGAAAAAAGCGGTGCTGCTGTTCTTCCGCACCCAGGAGATGCAACTGATCGATGCGCAGCCGGCGCCGTTCTGGGACAAGGTGCCGGCGCGGTTCGAAGGTTTCGACGAAGCGCGCTTCCGCAGTCTCGGCGTGCGCGTGGTGCCGGGTGCGATCGCGCGCCGCGGCGCGCATATCGCGAAGGACGTGGTGCTGATGCCGAGTTTCGTCAACATCGGCGCCTACGTCGGCGAGGGCACGATGGTCGATACCTGGGCCACGGTCGGCAGTTGCGCGCAGATCGGCAAACACTGCCATCTGTCCGGCGGTGCCGGCATCGGCGGCGTGCTCGAACCGCTGCAGGCCTCGCCGACCATCATCGAAGATCACTGCTTCATCGGTGCGCGTTCGGAAGTGGTCGAAGGTTTCGTCGTCGGCCATCACAGCGTGATCGGCATGGGCGTGTTCCTCGGCCAGAGCACCCGCGTCTACAACCGCGCCACCGGCGAGATCTCCTACGGTTCCGTGCCGCCAGGCAGCGTCGTGGTCTCGGGTCAGCTGCCGGCCGCCGACGGCTCGCATTCGCTGTACTGTGCGGTGATCGTCAAGCAGGTCGACGAGAAGACGCGCAGCAAGACCTCGATCAACGATCTGCTGCGCGGGTTGGCCGATTGAGCGAAGCTAGAGCGGCCTCGAGGCCGCTGTTCGATACACCGCAAAGTTCAGCGGGCTGAAGCCCGCTCTACGGGAAGCACGATATGACGACGCTCTACGGCCTCAACAACTGCGATACCTGCAAGAAAGCGCGGAACTGGCTGAAGCGCTTCGAGATCACGCACGCGTTCGTCGATTACCGCGATCAGCGGCAATCGCCGGAGACGCTGGTCGCGTGGAAGGATGCGCTGGGCGGCTGGGAGGCGATGATCAACAAATCCTCGACCACTTGGCGGCAGTTGCCCGACAACCGCAAGACGCCGGGTTCCGACGCCGAGTGGAAACTGCTGTTGAAGGAATATCCGCAGTTGATTCGCCGCCCCGTGATCGTCACGTCCGACGGTGTCGTCAGCCAGGGTTTCAGCGACAACGGCTTCAAGAAGCGCTTCGGAGTCGGCTGATGTCTGAAGTGTTCGATCTCACCTGCGATCTGGTCGCGCGTCGTTCGATCACCGCCGAGGACGCCGGTTGCCAGGCGTTGATCGCCGCGCGGCTCGAACGCGCGGGTTTCCGCTGCGAACATCTGCGCTTCGGCCAGACAGACAATCTCTGGGCCACGCATGCGGGGCCGGCGGGCGATGGTCCCGTGCTGATGCTGCTGGGCCACACCGATGTCGTGCCGCCGGGGCCGGTCGAGCAGTGGACCAGCGATCCCTTCGTGCCCACCGTGCGCGACGGTCAGCTCTACGGTCGCGGCGCGGCCGACATGAAGGGCAGCGTCGCCGCGTTCGTGATCGCGCTGGAGCGCTTCGTCGCCGCGCATCCGGATCACGCCGGCACCGTCGGCCTGTTGCTGACTTCGGACGAAGAGGGCGACGCCATCGACGGCGTACCGAAGGTCGCGAACGTCTTCCGCGAGCGCGGCCAGCGCATCGACTGGTGCATCACCGGCGAGCCGTCGTCGAAGGCCGCGCTCGGCGACCTGTTGCGGGTCGGCCGGCGCGGCACGCTCTCGGCGACGCTCACGGTGAAGGGCGTCCAGGGGCATGTGGCCTATCCGGAGAAAGCGCGCAATCCGATCCATCAGGCATTGCCGGCGCTGACCGCACTCGCCGCGCGTCGCTGGGACGAGGGCTACGAGAATTTTCCGCCGACCAGCCTGCAGATCAGCAACGTCCATGCCGGCACCGGCGCCAACAACGTGATTCCGGGCGAGCTGCAGGTGCTGTTCAATCTGCGCTTCAATCCGACCTGGCGCGCCGAGCGGCTGGAAAGCGAATGCGAGGCGATCCTGCGCGCGCACGGTCTGGCGTACGACATCCGCTGGCATCGCGGCGGCGAACCGTTCTACACCCCGGAAGGCCCGCTGCGCGCGGCCGCGCGCGACGTGTTGACCGCGTTCGCCGGCGCGCCCCCGGAAGAGAACACCGCGGGCGGCACCTCGGACGCGCGTTTCATCGCGCCGCTCGGCGCGCAGTGCGTCGAGATCGGCCCGATCAACGCCAGCATCCACAAGGTCGACGAGCACGTGTCGGTGGCCGACCTCGAACGACTGCCCGATCTGTATGTCGCGATCATCGAACGGATGCTGGTCCCCCGGTAGAGGGGGCTGATCGGTCTTCGACTGTCGAAAGTCGAGCCGCTGCTTCATCGCCTGCATTTCGCCGTGCGCGAATCTCCCTCTCCCGCATGCGGTGAGGGTCATGGCGGGGACCGCGACCTGCTTGCAAATGCCGTCGAATCCGGGTTAGGGTTGGGCCATGACCCGCCGTCGCTCCAACCGCAATCGCGCGAACAACCGCAACAATAATTGCGGAAACACCGTGCGCGCGAGGCGAAACGGCGACCAGGCATAAGTTCCAGCGAGACCGCCCAGTCCCAGAAACCCGCGCCGAAAGCGCGGGTTTCGCGCTTTCGGGCCCAGGAAAACCGATCCCCCTCAGGAGTTCTGCCATGTGTTCGATTCTCGGTGTGTTCGATCTGCGTCCCGGTGCCGATCTCGGCCCGCTCCGACCGCTGGCGCTCTCGCTCTCCGCGCGACAGCGGCATCGCGGTCCCGACTGGTCCGGCGTGCATGTCGAGCCGCGCGCGCTGCTGGTGCATGAGCGCCTCGCGATCGTCGATCCCGCAGGCGGTGCGCAGCCGCTGCATTCGGAGGACGGCGACCTGACGCTCGCGGTCAACGGCGAGATCTACAACCATCGCGCGCTCGAAGGCGCGTTGCGCAGGCCGTATGCGTTCCAGACCGGCTCCGACTGCGAAGTGATCAACGCGCTCTACGCCGAGAGCAAGGCCCGCGACAGCGGCGACATCGGCGCGTGGCTCGATCGCCTCAACGGCATCTTCGCCTTCGTGCTGTGGGATCGCGCCGCCGGTCGTTTCATCATCGCCCGCGATCCCATCGGCGTGTGTCCGCTGTACTGGGGACACGACGCCGACGGTCGCGTCTGGGTGGCGTCGGAAATGAAGGCGCTGGTGCGGGTCTGCGACGATGTCGCCCAGTTCCCGCCGGGTCACTGGTTCGACAGCGCCACCGGCGAACTGCATCGTTATTACGAACGCGCCTGGCGCGATCACGATGCCACCGTCGGCGTGCAGGTCTCGCCGCGCGAGCTGCGCGAAGCCTTCGAGGCCGCGGTGCATCGGCAATTGATGAGCGACGTGCCTTACGGTGTGCTGCTGTCCGGCGGGCTCGATTCTTCGCTGGTCGCGGCCTGCGCCGCGCGTTTCGCCCGTCGTCGCGTCGAGGATGGCGACCAGAGCGAAGCCTGGTGGCCGCGGCTGCATTCGTTCGCCATCGGTCTGAAAGGCTCGCCGGATCTGGCCGCCGCCGAAGTCGCGGCGAAGGCGCTGGGCACCGTGCATCACGGTTTCACCTACACCTTCGAGGAAGGCCTCGATGCGCTGCCGGAAGTGATCCGCCATGTCGAGACCTACGACGTGACCACGATCCGCGCGTCGACGCCGATGTTCCTGCTCGCGCGCCGGATCAAGGCGATGGGCGTGAAGATGGTGCTGTCGGGCGAGGGCAGCGACGAAGTCTTCGGCGGCTATCTGTATTTCCACAAGGCGCCGAACGCGCGCGAATTCCACGCCGAGACCATCCGCAAGCTGGACGCGCTGTACAACTACGATTGCCTGCGCGCCAACAAGTCGATGATGGCCTGGGGCGTGGAAGCGCGGGTGCCGTTCCTCGATACCGAATTCCTCGACGTGGCGATGCGGATGGACGCCACCGCGAAGATGGCCGGCGCGCAACCGGACGGTTCGCGGAAGATCGAAAAGGCGGTGCTGCGCGAAGCCTTCGAGGGTTATCTGCCCGACGAAATCCTGTGGCGGCAGAAAGAGCAGTTCAGCGATGGCGTCGGTTACGGCTGGATCGACGGGCTGAAGGCGCACGCCGAGGCGCACGTGAGCGACGCCGATTTCGCCGCCGCCGCGCAGCGCTTTCCGATCAACCCGCCGCAGACGAAGGAAGCGTATTTCTATCGCCGGATTTTCGACGAGGCGTTCCCCGGCGACGGCTGCGCGGACACCGTGCCGGGCGGCAAGTCGATCGCGTGTTCGTCGCCGGCCGCGATCGCCTGGGACGCGGCGTTCGCCAACGCCGCGGACCCGTCGGGGCGCGCGGTGGCCGGCGTGCATCAGGCGGCGCTGGCAGGCGCGTGATGCGTCCGTAGGCGGGCCTTCAAGCGCAAGAGAGCCTTCAGGCGTAGGAGGGCCTTCAGGCGTAGGAGGGCCTTCAGGCCCGAGCTTTTTTGCCGTTGCCGAAATGAGGGAAAAGCTCGGGCCTGAAGGCCCTCCTGCGGATGCGACTATTGCGCGGGTGCGAGCGTCAGCGTGTACTCCGTCTTGCCCGGCAGGAATGGCGTCGGCCGTCCCTGTACCCAGTCGTCGTGGCCTGCGCCCCAGAACGGCGACAGGAAATGTCCGCTCTGTCCGCCGGGCATGTGGGTGATGCCGTCGGCCTCGTGGCCGGGCGAGACCACCATGCGTTCGGAGGCGCCGAAATCCGGGCCGACCACGCGCGGCATGCCGCCGTCGCCGGCGAGGCGATCGGCCGGCATGCACAGCAGACGCTTGCCGACCAGCGGGATGGCTCTCGCCAGCGGATGACAGACGGTCGCGGTGTTGCGTTCGCCCCAGGTGCGCGCGGAAATCGGGCCCTTTTCGCTCAATTCGTCGCGGGTGTCTTTCGCGGCGTCTTCCAGCAGCGCGTCCCAGCTCGCGTATTTGCGCGACAGCAGATGCGCGGGGCGCTGTTGCAGCAGCGGCCACACCACGCCTTCCAACTGCTGGAACCCGGGCATCTCGAAAGCTTCTCCCAGCGCCGCATGCGCCGGCGCGGTCAGGCCTTCGGCCACGCGTTCGTGCACCGCCAGCCGCCATGCGCGCACGATGCGGTAGCTCACCGAATCCGGACTCGCGCGACCTTCCCAGCGTTTCGATGCTTCGGACAGCGCGGTCAGCGCGGGTGTTTTCGCGCGCGCGGCGGCATCGCGCAGCAGGCCGTGCCATTCGCCGAGCAGCAGCGCGCGGTCGTCGAGCTGCACCGCCAGCAGGTCGCGTTCGCTGAAGCGTTCGCGCGCGAACAGGCCGTCGCGGATCTGTTTCGCGCGTGCGGCGAAGGCGAAACCGCCGTCGCCGACCTGCGCCAGCGCAGCGCCGTCGAGCGTGCGGTGATTCGCGGTCCACAGCCGGTGCGACGCGGGATCGATCAGGTTCGGCGCGCGATCGGTGGCGACGGCCCAGGGCGCGCAGACGACCGCCTGTTCGAGATCGGTGCGGGGCTCGTCGGCATCGCATCCGGGCGCGCGCTGCGCCAGCGGCCCGATCACCCGCCAGGCGATGCGGCCCTCGGCATCGCCGACGACGAGATTCTGCGCCGGCACCGCGCTGCGATCGGCCAGCGTCAGGATGTGGTCGAGATCGCGGGCGGTCGGAAATTCGGTCAGGCCGAAGCCGAGCGCACCCTTCGCGTGCGCGTTCCAGCGCAGCGCGAACAGGCGATCGCCTTCGCGGTGCAGCACCGGGCCCCAGTCGGTTTCCAGGACCTCGAATTCCACCGGCGCGCCGCCGGCGACGTCGATGATCTCCGCATGCGATTCCGGCTTCACGCAGCTGGTGGTATCGACGGCCGCATCGCCGCACGCGCTGTGGATGCGCCAGTCGGCGGTGTCGACATAGCTGTTGGTGAAGGCCCAGGCGACATGGGTGTTACTGCCGACCACCATCGCCGGCAGCCCTGGCAGCGAGAAGCCGGTGACGTCGACCTTGCCGCCCGGCGCGCGCGCATCGGCATAGCGCAGCCGCGCGCGGAACCAGATGTTCGGCGCGCGCAGGCCGAGGTGCATGTCGTTGGCGACGATCGCGCGACCGTCGGCGGTCAGCGCGCCGGCCACCGCGAAATTGTTGCTGCCCGGCACGATGTCGTCGGCGGCGACGCCGTGACGTTCGCCGGGCGGGCCGGGCAGCTTGCGCAGATCGACTTCGTCCGCGCTGGGCAGCACCGCGTCGCCGCGCGCCGTGCCCATCAGCGGCGCGTCCCAGCGCGTACCGTCGCGCGCGAGCAGCGCGTACAGCGCGGGCGGCAGATGCGGCTTGATCCGCCACATCGCGAGTTCGCGCGCATTGCCCGCGTCCTGCAGATCGAAATACATCGCATAGCCGACCAGCGCGGCGTCCTCGAGTTTCCACGGTTGCGGCGTCTGCCTCAGCAGCAGATACGGCCACGGCCGGCTGCGCAGCGCGCCGAGACCGTCGTTCACGCCGGCGGTATAGGCTTCGAGCTGCGGGCGTTTGCCGTCGGCCATCGTCGCGAGATCGGCCTGCACGCGGGCGCGGATGCGATGCACCCGCTGCTGTTTGTCCCTGTCGATCGCGATCGCGCCGAAGAGCGCGGACAATTCGCCGGCGGCGACGCGGCGCATCAGGTCCATCTCGAAATAGCGCTCCTGCGCATGCACATAGCCCAGCGCGCGCATCGCGTCGGTTTCGTTGGCCGCATCGATGGTGACCGTGCCGTTCGCATCGCGCTGCACGGTGACCGGCGCCGAGAGCCCGGCCAGCGCGAGTTCGCCGTCCAGGGTCGCGAGACTGCCGCGCAGAAGCCACCAACCGGTGCCCGCGCCTGCGACCGCGATCAGCAGCAGAAGCAGGGCGATGCGTTTGAGCCATTTCAGCATGCGGAACGTCCTCGGAAGTGCGGGTGATGCGTCCGTGCGGCGCGGCTCATGCCGTGCGCCGGATCAGATGCAGACCGTTGGCGATGGAAGTGGCGCACAGCGCATGCGGCCGTAGCAGCCGGTCGAGGCTGTCCGCGGTATGCACGGTGATGTGGCCGTTGCGCGGGGAAAAATACCAGTGTTCGATGTCGACCGGCTCGATCACCAGTTCGGTGCCGAGCAGACCGATGGCGGCGTCTGCCGGCCGCGATTCCGTGATTCGAGAGTCCGCCATCCGCGACGCGAACTCCGCGATCCAGACGCCCTGATCGCGATGCGGAACGTGTTCGATCACCTCGAAGCTGCAGACCAGTCCGAAACGGCGATCGGGCGGCGGCGCATCCTCGCGGGAGGTCGCATCGTGGAAGGCGTCGTAGCTGGCCGCGTCGAAGCCGCGCGCGCGCAGTTCGGCCGCCAGCCGGCCGTTGCCGCCGCCGATATCCAGCACGCTGCGGCTGCCGGTTTCGTAATGCCAGATGCCGGCGATGATCGCGGCGTTGCGCAGCGGCCGTTCTTCCGCGAACGGCGGATCGCAGAACAGGTAGTCGTCGTTGTAGATGTGGCGCGCGAAGTCGTCGCGCGTCCAGCGGTCCAGCGCCGCGGTGAACACCAGCCCGCAATCGCGGCAGCGGTGATAGGGAATCTCCACGCCGGTATCCGCGAACTGGCGCGCGCCCGCGAAATGATCGTTGCCGGTGCGCGCGAATTCCTTGCGTCCCAGGAAGACAGGGTCCTCTGCACCGCAGACGCCGCACTGCGACGGCGGTTCGTGATCGATGGGAGGCAGCGGTGCGACGGGTCTCATGGCGTCCGTTCGGAGGTCGCGACGGTCGCGCGCGATTCCGATGCGTTGTCTGCGGCCGTCCGCCGCGTCAGTCGATAGACGCAGGTGTCCAGCGCGGTGACGCCGTCCTCGACGAATGCCGGCTGGGTCGCGAGGATGTCGCGACGTTCCAGCCGCTCGACGGTCCACTGCGGTCCGTAGCGCTCGCGCACTTCGGCTTCGGGCACCGAGAACGGCGGACCGGCTTTCTCGTGCTGCGGATATTCGAGGGTGATCAGCAGCCCGCGGCAACCGGCGGGCAATCGCGCATGGAGTTCGGCGACGTAGCGTTCGCGCAGCGCCGGCGGCAGGGCGATCAGCGCGGCGCGGTCGAACACGGCGTCGCAGTCGGCGAGCAGGGTTTCGTCGAGCGCGAAGGCATCGCCGCAGATCAGTTCGATGTCGCCCGCGCGGTAATGGATGCCGTAGCGCGTCTCGAAGATCTCCGGCCGCAGCGCGTGTTCGTCGAAGAACTGTGTCACCGCGAGCGGCGACAGTTCCACGCCGAGCACGCGATGGCCCCGGGCCGCGAGCCATGGCATGTCCAGCGACTTGCCGGCCAGCGGCACGAAGACCTTGCCGCCCGCCGGTGCGCCGACGGCCGGCCAGTGTTTCCGCAGCAGCGGCGTCGGTTCGGCCTGGTGAAAGCCGATCCGATTGTCGTGCCAGCGTTGGCGCCAGAAATCGGGATCCATCACTCCACGCCCAACGCATCCACCTTCTGCCAGCCGCGCGGCAGCAGGCCGCCGCGGCTGCCTCGTGCGCCGAGGTAGGGGTCGAGTTCCTTGAACGACAGCGACATCGTGCGCGTCCCGGACTTCACCGTCAGCGTACCGCCGGGCGGCACCACTGCGATCGCGACCACGCGTTCGGTGCCGCGCTTGGCTTTCGGAATCTCGATGATCTTGTTGCCTTTGCCCTTGTCGAGCTCCGGCAGTTCCGCGAGCGGAAACGCCAGCAGATGACCGGCGCTGGTGACCGCGGCGATGCGGTCGGCGTCGACATTGCCGGCCTGCACCGGCGTCAGCACGGTCGAGCCCGGCGTCAGCGACAGCATCGCCTTGCCGGCCTTGTTGCGTCCGGTGAGATTCTCGAAGCGGGTGACGAAGCCGTAACCGTGCGACGAGGCCAGGACGAAGCGATCGTCGTTGCCGCCGCTGGCCATGGTGCGGAAACCCGCGCCCGCCGGTGGCGAGAAACGTCCGGTCAGCGGTTCGCCGTTGCCGCGCGCCGACGGCAGCGTATGCGCCAGCGTCGAATAACTGCGGCCGGTGCTGTCGAGGAAAGCGACCTGCTGCGTGCTGCGGCCGCGCACCGCGCACAGCAGGCCGTCGCCGTCGCGATAACTCAATCCCGCCGCATCGATGTCGTGGCCCTTGGCGGCGCGGATCCAGCCCTTCTCGCTGAGCACGATCGTCATCGGCTCGCTGGCGACCAGTTCGGTTTCGTCGATCGCCTGCGCGGCGCCGCGCGCGACCAGCGGCGACATCCGCGCGTCGCCGAATTTCTTCGCATCGGCCAGCAGCTCGTCCTTGATCAGCTTCTTCAGTTTGGACTTGCTGTCGAGGATGCCGGCGAGCTTCTCGCGTTCGGCTTCCAGTTCGGCCTGTTCGCCGCGGATCTTCATTTCTTCCAGACGCGCCAGCTGTTTCAGTTTGGTGTCGAGGATGTAGTCGGCCTGATCCTCGCTCAAGCCGAAGCGCGCGATCAGCGCCGGCTTCGGCTCGTCCTCGGTGCGGATGATGCGGATCACTTCGTCGAGATTGAGGAACGCGACCAGCAGGCCTTCCAGCAGGTGCAGCCTGCGCTCCACTTTTTCCAGTCGGTGCTTCAGGCGTCGGGTCACGGTATCGCTGCGGAACGCCAGCCATTCCGACAGCAGCAGCTTCAGGTGTTTCACCTGCGGGCGCCCGTCGAGGCCGATGACGTTCATGTTGACCCGGTAACTCTTCTCCAGGTCGGTGGTGGCGAACAGATGGCCCATCAGCTGTTCGACGTCCACGCGGTTGCTGCGCGGGATCAGTACGATCCGGGTCGGATTGGCGTGATCTGACTCGTCGCGGATGTCTTCCAGCCACGGCAGTTTCTTCGCCCGCATCTGCTGCGCGATCTGTTCGATCACCTTGCTCGGGCTGACCTGATAGGGCAGCGCGGTGACGACGATGTTGTTCTGTTCGCGCAGATACGTGGCGCGTGCGCGCACGCTGCCGTGACCGGTCTCGTACATCGCCTGCAGGTCCGCGACCGGGGTGATGATCTCGGCGGTGGTCGGGTAGTCCGGGCCGCGCACGTGTTCGCACAGATCGCGCACGGTCGCATCCGGGTCGTCGAGCAGACGCACGCAGGCGCTGACGATCTCGTTGAGATTGTGCGGCGGCACGTCGGTGGCCATGCCCACCGCGATGCCGGTGGTGCCGTTGA
>CAMLLG010000089.1 GCA_946480825.1 uncultured Lysobacteraceae bacterium | reverse complement strand
AACCCGTGCACCCGGCGCAACGCGCCGGGCGCGACCGACGGGGTGTGCTTTCTTTGGGTTACTTTTCTTTGCACAAGCAAAGAAAAGTGACTCGCTCGCGGCAGCGAGCGAAACAAAGGCCGTGCGGTAGATCGTTCCGTCAGCCTTCGCAGTAAATTGGATTCGAATCGATCAAAAGCAGGTCTTTTGCATTTGGCTTGGGACGATGGTCATCTATCGAACGGGATCAAACTGATGATTTTCCGGGAGAAAAAGTGGAGAGGCGTCAGGCTTCGGTCTGTCGTGCTTCGTTTGAGAGAACAGCGGGCTGAAGCCCGCTCTACAGCCCGCTCTACCGGTTGCCTACGATGACCACCTCCCTTCTCGAACAACTCATCGACGCCTTCCGCATTCTGCCGGGCGTGGGCCAGAAAACCGCGCAGCGGATGGCCTACCACGTGCTGGAGCGCGATCGCGACGGCGGCCAGCGTCTTGCCGACGCGCTGGCCGCGGCGGTGGAGCGCATCGGTCACTGCGCGCGCTGCCGCGATTTCAGCGAGACCGAGGTCTGCGCCACCTGCGCCAGCGCTTCGCGCGACGCGCATCTGCTGTGCGCGGTGGAATCGCCGGCGGATCGGCTGGTGATCGAACAGGCCACCGGCTTCCGTGGCTTTTATTTCGTGCTGCAGGGCCGGCTCAGCCCGCTCGACGGCATCGGCCCGCGCGAACTCGGGCTGGAAAAGCTCGCCGCGCGCCTCGCCGAGGGCGAGGTGCGGGAGCTCGTGATCGCCACCAATCCCACCGTCGAAGGCGAAGCGACCGCGCATTACCTCGCGCAGCTCGCGCGCCAGCACCAGGTCGTGCCGACCCGTCTCGCTCACGGCGTGCCGCTGGGCGGCGAACTCGAATACGTCGATCGCGGCACGTTGTCGCACGCCTTCGGCACCCGCAGCGAAATGCCGGTTTGAGCATGCCGCTCCGGGCATGCTGGTGAAACACCTTCCGGGCAGCGCATCGCGCATGCCCGGGAACTCGACGGTTGGTGCGCCGCGTTCACGGATTCGCGAGATCGCGCGCAGCGGCGACCGCCGCGTGTGCGTCCAGCAATCCGGGACCGCAGTCCGGGCCGCACAGCGGCATCGGCTTTGCGGTTTTCTGCAGGATCGACCTGATCTGCGCCGGCGTCAGCGACGGGTTCGCGGCCAGCATCAGGCCGGCCGTGCCGGAGACATGGGGGGCCGACATCGACGTGCCGGACAGATAGCGATAGCAATGCGTGATCTGGGGCGTCGCGTTTTCGTCGAGCACGCTCCACGCCGACAGCGCGCCATGGTTGTTCGGAAGGAAGACTTGGCCGTCCGCATCGGGGCAATTCGGGTGGCCGGTGGTCGCGCCATAGATCGTCGAGGTGCCGCTCTGCACCAGCTCTCCGCCGCCGCCGGGCGCGGTGATTCCCGTGGACGGTCCGCCGTTGCTGTAGGGTGCCAGCCACTTCGCGTCGCGGTCGGTCGCCGCGACGGAAATCGTGCCGGGGCAGGACGCCGGCGAGGTGTTGTCGACCTCCGAGCGGCCGTTGCCGGCGGCGGCCACGACGACGATGCCGTCCGCAGTCGCCCGCGTGATCGCATCGCGCAATGCGGGCATACGCAACTGCGTGCAAGGCTCGGCGAATTCGAAACTCATGTTCATCACGTCGGCGCCGTTGGCGATGGCCCAGTCGATCCCGGCGACGACGTTGTACAGCGGCACCCGGTTGCGTGCGTCGGTCACCTTCACGTTGAGCAGCATGCAGTTCTGGCAGACGCCGGCGATGCCGGTGCCGTTGCCGGAACTCGCGGCCGCGATGCCGGCCACGTGCGTGCCGTGCGAGAACTTCGATCGATCGGTGGCGTTGTAGCCGGGTTGTTCGGCGTTGTATTCGTTCGGCAGCCATTTGCCGGCGAGTTCCGGGTGATAGTTGCGGCCGGTGTCCAGGATCGCGATCCTGATCGAAGCGTCGCCGCGGGTGATGTCCCAAGCCGAAGGCAGGCCGACCATCGGGTAGTGCCATTGCTGCGGATACAGCAGGTCGTTCGGGGTGTGCGACAGCGTGAACAGATAGTTCGGCTGCGCATAGGCCACATCGGGGAGTCGGCGGATGCGTTCGAGCAGTTGCAGCGTGGCTGCGCGCGCTTCTTCCTTGCCGTAGAGGCGCGCTCCGGCGGGCGTCAGCCGCGCCAGGCTCAACGTTTGCGTTCGCGTTTCGATCGCCAAGCCGGGGATCCGTGCGGCGGCGTCCGCGGCGCGCGCGCCGGGTTTGAGTTTGATCAGGATTTCGTGCGGTACGAGATCGAGGTCGCGGCCGCGTGCATCGGCAGGCGGCGTGGATGCGAAAGCGATCTGTGCGGGCGCGAGCAGGCACAGCGCCATGTACGAAAGCGTGCGTTTCATGCGTTTTCCTCGTGAGGTCGTGCCGGCGTGATCGCCGACGCCTTCACACTGGACGCGATCGCACGCCACGGCCATGTCCACTTTGGCAGGATGCTGTCGCGCATGCGGTCTTTCGATCGAGCGGTGGCCTGCATCGATGCGGCGCAGTGGTTAGAATCGAACGCATTCCGGGACTTCGGTGCGCACGACTTCCCGGCACGACATCCAATGAACCCAGGAGACCCGCGATGCCCGGCGACACCATCTTCCACAAGATCATCCGCCGCGAGATTCCTGCGAACATCGTCTACGAAGACGAACACATCATCGCATTCAGGGACATCGCACCGCAGGCGCCGATCCATATCCTGTTCGTGCCGAAGACGACCATTCCCACCCTCAACGATCTGCAGCCCGATCAGGCCGGGATCGTCGGCCGCCTCGCCGTCGCCGCGGCGCGCTATGCCAAAGAGCAGGGCTTCGCCGAGGACGGTTACCGCATCGTCATGAACTGCAACGATCACGGCGGCCAGACCGTGTTCCAGATCCATCTGCATCTGCTCGCGGGCGCGCCGCTGGGGCGGTTCGGCGCATGATGCATCGCACTTCATCCGCTCGCCGCATCGCGGCATGGCATGCGAAGCGTCTTCTGTTGCGGGGCGCACGTTCGCTGGGACTCGCGGCGATGCTGCTGGCTCCGTCGATGGCCTGTCTCTCGCAGAACCTGCCGCAGGCCTACAATCCTTACGTCGATCGCGCGAACAAGCCGCAACCCAATCCGCTCGCGGATCGATTGGCGATCGAGATCGTGCTCAATCGGCCCGAGTTGGGCATCGAATCCCCCGACACCTCGGCGATCGCCGGCATGATGGGCGGGCTCACCGGCGGCATCGGCGGAGCGATCACGGGGATGGCCGACAGCGCCGCGCGAAGTCCCGATTCGTCGAGAAGCCAGGCGCTGGCGCGTCTTCGCGATCATCTGGGCGACTACGATTTCAACGGAAGCATCGAGGCGGCCCTCCGAAGCGGGATCGCCAGTCCCGGGCTGTCGCCGGACCCCGTCATCGTGTCGCTGGATCGGCCGCTGCAGGGACCGCCCTTCGCACCGCGTGCGTTGATCGTCTATCCGAGTTACGTGGTCGACTATCGTTTCGACCGATTGAAAGTCGTGCTGTTCGTGCGCGTCGTCGAGCGGAAGCTGGATGGCAAGGGGCGCATGAAGACCGCGGTGAGTTTCCGTCGCACCTACGGGTCGGCGTTTCTGGTGGAAGACGGATCGCAGGAGGAGAATCTCGATCGATGGTTGCGCATGGCCCCCGCGCAGTTGCACGCGCTGCTGAACAAGGCATCGGAAGAGGCCGTCGATCTTCTGGTCCACGATTTCAGCACTGCCGGCCGCCGCGAATGGAAGCTTTCCGCCGAGAAGAAATCGGCACGGCTGCGCGGCGTCGTATTCAATGGTCTGCCCATCCGCAAGGATGAGGCGCGGGTGTGGGTGCGCAGCGGCACGCGCCTGCAATGGCTGGACGCGTTTTCGTTCGCGCAGCCTGCGGCGCCATGAAAAATCGCTGAAACAATCGACCGACACCGGAAGCGGCTGGTCTTCGAAGACCAGCCTTTGCACCCATGGTGTCGCGTCTGGGTGGCGTCACCGCCAGTCGATGTGCCCGCTCACCACCGTGCACACCCTTCCGCCCGACCACACGTCGCCGGCGTCGTCGACGGTGAGTTCGATGATCGCGTCGTGGCCGACTTCGCGGCCCTGGCTGATGCGATAGAAGCCGTCGTCGCCGGGCAGGGCGTTCTGCGAGGCCAGCCAGGCGGCGAGGGTGGCGTTGGCGGCGCCGGAGGCCGCGTCCTCGAATTGCGCGGGTGCGCCGACCCAGGCGCGCACCGCGAGGTAATACACCGGGTCGTCGCTGCGCGCGTACACGCACAGGCCCATGCTGTCGGTCGACTGCGCCAACGTGCCGATGGTCTCCCACGGCGGCGTCGCGGCGCGCAGCGCGGCTTCGCTTTCCAGTTCGGCCAACCACCAGCGGCGGCCGCCGTCCATCAAGGCGGGCGGCAATGCGCCCAGGGGCAGAGTGCGCAGCGTATCGCGCAGACGCGGGTCGTCGCGCTCGGCGATCTCGCGCACGCTGGCGCGCGGGGTGCGCACCGCGATCGTGCGGCTGCCGCCTGCGCCGGTCACGCGCAACGGCAGTTTGCCGGCGATGCCGTCCTGGATCAGCAGATTGCCCAGCAGGCCGTCGCGCGGCGTCGCCAGTCCCGCTTCGAGCACCGCATGCGCGGTGCCGACGCTGGGATGACCGGCGAACGGCACTTCGCGGCGCGGGCTGAACATGCGGATGCGATAGCTGGCGTCGTCGCCGGTCGCCGGCAGCACGAAGGTGGTTTCGGGCAGACGCGTCCATTTCGCGATGGCCTGCATCTCATCGTCGCGCAGGCCTTCGGCGTCCAGCACCACCGCCAGCGGATTGCCGGCCCCGGGGCGATCGGCGAAGACATCGACTTGCATGTAGCGGCGGGGGCTCATCGGCGGCGTGGTCCTGCGGTGGGGGTGCGAAGCGTATCAGCGCGGAGGCGCCGCGGCCGCGGATCGCTCGCGGCGCTCGTCGTCGGTCTTTTCCGCGCGATCACCAGTGAAGGTGGCCGCGAATCACCGGCTGCACCGCGCCGCCGATCCACACCTCGCCTTCGCTATCCACGCAGACCCGCACCAGACCATCGCGACCCAGTTCGCGCCCCTGGCTGCCGACATAGCGGCCGTCGCGACCGGGCAGGCGGCCGGCGGCGGCGAGGCGCGCCGCGATCGAGGCCTGCGCGCTGCCGGTGACCGGGTCTTCGGGAATATTGTCGGCGGGACAGAACGCGCGCACCGCGAGATCGTGGCCGTGCTGGCCATCGGCGGCGTGGACCGCCAGGCCCACGGCACCGGTCGCGACCGTCAGCGCGGCGATGGCCGGCAGATCCGGCTGCAGCCGGCGCACGGCGTCGGCATCGGCCAGTTCCAGCAGCCACCAGCGCGGGCCGTTGTCCCAGAGGGCGTGCTCGAGCGCGCCAACCCGCATGTTCCGGGTGGCCGCTTCCAGCAGGGCCGGTGCCAGTTCCGGACCGCCGATGCGTCGCGCGCGCGGCGCACGCACGTTCGGAAAGCGGAGGTCGCCGATCACGTCCACCCGTACCGGCAACAGGCCGGCGGCGCATTCCTGCACGAGTTGGGTCCGGTCCGGCGCGACGTGCCCGCCGTCCAGCGCGGCCCAGGCGGCGCCGACGCTCGGATGCCCGGCGAAGGGCAGCTCCTGACGCGGCGTGAAGATGCGCACGCGATAGTCCGCCGCGGGCGTGGTCGGCGGCAACAGGAAGATGGTTTCGGAGAGATTGGTCCAGGCCGCGAACGCCTGCATCCGCGCGGGATCGAAGCGATCGCCGTCGAGCACGGCGCCCAGCGGATTGCCGGCGCCCGGGTGGTCGGCGAACACATCCATCTGCAGATAGCGAAGCGGCATCATGGGGGCGGTCCCGGTCGAATAGAATGCGAAGTCCCGGTCCCCCGCCGGCACCCCCAGTCTATCAAGCCCCTACCTCCCGATGCCCGATTCGCATTCCGCCGGCCCCGCCTGGGTCGTGCTCAAGTTCGGCGGCACCTCCGTGTCGCGCCGTCACCGCTGGGACACCATCGGCCGGCTCGCGAAAAAACGGATGGAGGAAGGCGATGCGCGCGCGACGACCACGCGCGTGCTGGTGGTGGTGTCGGCGCTGTCGGGCGTCACCAACGAATTGACGGCGATTGCGGACGGCCGCGAGATCGCCGCGCGCATCGAAGCGCTGGTCGATCGCCATCGCGCGTTCTGCGTCGAACTCGATCTCGATCCCGATGCGGTGCTCGGCGAACGCCTCGCCATCCTCCGTGCGCTCGGCGACGATCCGCGCGCCGCCGACCGCGCGCTGGACTGGCAGGCCGACGTGCTGGCGCAGGGCGAACTGCTCTCGTCCACGCTCGGTGTCGCCTATCTGCAGGCGCAGGGCCTCGATGTCGGCTGGTGCGATGCCCGTGGCTGGCTGTCGGCGGTCTCGCTGCCCAACGCCAGCGCCTGGGCGCAGCGGCTGTCGGTGAATTGCCGCTATCTCGGCGAAGACGGGTTCCGCGAACGCTTCGCCGCGCAGCCGACGCGCATGCTGATCTCGCAGGGCTTCATCGCCCGTCACGACGACGGCGGCACCGCGATCCTCGGCCGCGGCGGCTCCGATACTTCGGCCGCGTATTTCGGCGCATTGCTCAAAGCGAAGCGGGTCGAGATCTGGACCGACGTGCCCGGCATGTTCAGCGCCAATCCGCGCGAAGTGCCGGATGCGCGTCTGCTCGCGCGCCTCGATTACGCCGAAGCGCAGGAAATCGCGACCACCGGCGCCAAGGTGCTGCATCCGCGCTCGATCGCGCCCTGCCGCGATGCCGGCGTGCCGATGGCCATCCTCGATACCGAGCGCCCCGATCTGCCGGGCACGCGCATCGACGGCAGCGCCGTTACCGTGCCGGGCGTGAAGGCGATCAGCCGCCGCAACGGCATCGTGCTGGTGTCGATGGAAAGCATGGGCATGTGGCAGCAGGTCGGCTTCCTCGCCGACGTGTTCGAACGCTTCAAGCGCCACGGGCTGTCGATCGATCTGATCGGTTCGTCCGAAACCAACGTCACCGTGTCGCTCGATCCCAGCGAGAACCTGGTCAACAGCGACGTACTCGCCGAGCTGTCCGCGGATCTCGCCGAAGTGTGCCGGGTGAAGGTGATCGCGCCGTGCGCGGCGATCACCCTGGTGGGCCGCGGCATGCGCTCGCTGCTGCACAAGCTGTCCGACGTGTGGGCCACGTTCGGTCGCGAGCGCGTGCATCTGATCTCGCAGTCGTCGAACGATCTCAACCTCACCTTCGTCATCGACGAAGCCGATGCCGACGGCCTCCTGAGCGAACTCCACGGCGAACTGATCCGCGGCGGCGCCATGCCGGTGCAGGACGCGTCGGTGTTCGGCCCGAGTTGGACCGAGATCGCGCACGGCAAGCCCGAGCGCGCAGCCGCGTGGTGGCGATCGCGCGCCGGCGATCTGATCGCCCGCGCCGCGGCCGGCACGCCGCGCTACGTCTATCACCTGCCGACCGTGCGCGAACGCGCGCGGATGCTGCGCGAGACCGCGGCCATCGACCGCCGTTTCTATGCGTTGAAGGCCAACGCGCATCCGGAGATCCTGCGCCTGCTCGAAATCGAAGGCTTCGGCTTCGAATGCGTGTCGCTGGCCGAAGTGCAGCACGTGTTCGCGACCCTGCCGGCGCTGGACGCCGCGCGCGTGCTGTTCACGCCGAGCTTCGCGCCGCGCGACGAATACCGGATCGCGCTCGATCGCGGCGTCAACGTCACCGTCGACAGCGTCGAAGCGCTGCAGCGCTGGCCCGAGGTCTTCCGCGGTCGCGCGCTCTGGCTGCGTCTCGACCTCGGCCGCGGCGACGGTCATCACGAGAAGGTGCGCACCGGCGGCGCCGAAGCCAAGTTCGGTCTGCCGCTGTCGAAGGTCGATGCCTTCGTCGCCGAAGCGCGGACGCTCGGCGCGAAGATCGTGGCGCTGCATGCGCATCTGGGCAGCGGCATCGACAATCCGGCGCACTGGCGCGAGGTCTACGCCGATCTCGCCAGCCTCGCCGAACAGATCGGCACCGTCGACACCCTCGACATCGGCGGCGGCCTGCCGGTGCCTTACACGCCCGAATCGCGTCCGTTCGATGTCGCGGCCTGGCGCAGCGGTCTCGACGACATCAAGGCCGCGTATCCGGGCTTCCGGCTCGCGGTGGAGCCGGGCCGCTATCTGGTCGCCGAAGCGGGCGCGCTGCTGGTGCGGGTCACCCAGGTGATCGAGAAGGACGGCCTGCGCCGGATCGGCGTGGACGGCGGCATGAACGCGCTGGTGCGCCCGGCGATGTACGACGCTTACCACGGCATCCACAACCTGTCGCGCCCCGACGACGATGCGGTGGCCGCATTCGACGTGGTCGGCCCGATCTGCGAGAGCAGCGACGTCTTCGGCCGTGCGCGCATGTTGCCGGCGGCGACCGTCGAAGGCGACGTCGTGCTGATCGCCGATGCCGGCGCCTACGGCATGGCGATGGCCAACACCTACAACCTGCGGGCGTTGCCGGTGGAAGAGGTGATCGAGTGACGCAGCGTGGCGCGCTCGTTGCGGGAAGCGCGTTGGCCGCGGCAAGCGTCGGCGCGTTGGGTCTGGTCGCATTCTTCCTTTGGTTTGACGCGCTGAGACACCTGGCCGGATTCGCGGATCAATTGTTCATCCTTGCGATCGTGCCCGTAATCGCGGCCGCATCCTTGTCGAGCGCATGGGTTTCGGGTTCGAAAGGATTCGTCCGCAGAGGGCATTGGACCAACGCGGCTCTGACTTGTCTGTTGGCCTATCCGATCCTTTTCCCAGTGCTATGGGCGACGATTTGGATCTGGCTGCAATTCGAACGCTATCTGCCGATCTATGAACGTCCCGGCAGCCTGTTCGCGATGGCCGAAACGGCCGGTGGTTACACTCTCATCGCGTTCGTCGTCGGTTTTCTGCCGGCGATCTGCATCGAATATCTCGTTATCCGTTTCGTGCGGAGGCGCTGGTCGCCTGCGCTATCTGCTGGAGTGGTTCCGTGAGTTCCGAATTCAAACGCGACGCAATTCGCGCCTTCCGTTTCGTCCGCTGCGGTTTCGACGCGCAGACCGGCGTCGCCCAGCTCGTCTACGCGTTCGACGACGGTCCCGAGCTGATCGAAACCGTGACCGTGCCCGGCGCACCGTTCGATCTCGATGATGCCCGCACGGCCGCCGCCGAACAGGCGCTGCGCCTGCTGCATCTGATCGCCGGCGTGAGTTACTACAAGGCTGCGGTGCCGCCGGAGATCCGCATCGAAGGCTACGCCATCGACGCCGACACCGCGGCGCTGCTGGAAAACATCTATGTCCACGGTCTCGGCGAATTCGCGTATCGCAACGGGCTGAACCTGCATGGAAAGATCACGTTCCCCGTAGGAGGGCCTTCAGGCCCGAGCTCTGACGAGATCGTGCCGTCGGGGAAAGGGCTCGGGGCTGAAGCCCCTCCTACAGCGCCTCCTGCAAATGCCGAATTTCTGGGCCTGCGCGAACACGCGCTGGTCGCGATCGGCGGCGGCAAGGATTCGCTGGTCAGCATCGAAGCGCTGCGCGGCGCCGGCGTCGACCAGACCGTGACCTGGATCGGCGGTTCGCAGCTGATCAAGGCCTGCGCCGAGCGCACCGGCCTGCCGACGCTCAATCTCGGCCGCCAGCTCGCGCCGGAACTGTTCGACTACAACCGCCAGGGCGCGTGGAACGGCCACATTCCGGTGACCGCGGTGAATTCGGCGATCCTGGTGTTCGCGGCGATCCTGACCGATGCGGACCAGGTGGTGTTCTCGAACGAGCGCTCCGCCAGCTACGGCAGTCTCATCGAAGGCACCGGCGAAGTGAACCACCAGTGGTCGAAGGGCTGGGCGTTCGAGCGCGACTTTGGCGACCACGTGCAGCGGCGCATCGCGGCCGATCTGAAGTACTACTCGCTGCTGCGCCCGCTGAGCGAGCTGGCGGTGGCGCGGCAGTTCGCCAAGACCGATCGTTACGACGCGCATTTCTCCAGCTGCAACCGTAATTTCCACATCCTCGGCGAGCGCCCGGTGAACCGCTGGTGCGGCGTCTGCCCGAAATGCCACTTCGTGTTCCTCGCGTTGGCGCCGTTCATGCCGAAGCCGCGATTGGTCGGCATCTTCGGCCGCAATCTGCTGGACGACGCCGGCCAGATCGGCGGCTACGACGCGCTGCTCGAATATCAGGACCACAAGCCCTTCGAGTGCGTCGGCGAAGGCCGCGAATCGCGCGCGGCGATGGCCGCGTTGAGCGAACGTCCGGAATGGCGCGAGGACGAGATCGTCGAACGCTTCGCGCGCGAGATCCGGCCGCAGCTCGACGCCGCGGAACTCGGGATCGCGCCGCTGCTCGTGCTCGACGATGAGCACCGCGTCCCGGTCGCGCTGTGGGAACGCCTGCGTGCGCGATTCGAAGCCTGACAACGCGAGTATCGACAGCATGCAGCTCGACATCGCGCAGCTTTGCGGCCGCCGCGTCGCGCTCTGGGGTTGGGGACGCGAAGGCCGCGCCGCGCATCGCGCGCTGCGCCGGCGCCTGCCCGACCTGCCGATGACGTTGTTCTGCGCGCCCGGCGAAGCCGACGATGCGCGTGCGCTCGGCGATGCGTTGCTGTCGATCGACACCGAGGCCAGCGCCGAACGCCTGTGCGCGTTCGAGGTGGTGATCAAATCCCCCGGCATCAGCCCGTATCGGCCCGAAGCCCTCGAAGCCGCGCGACGCGGCACGCGCTTCATCGGCGGCACCGCGCTGTGGTTCGGCGAACATCCGCAGGCGCGCACGCTCTGCGTCACCGGCACCAAGGGCAAGAGCACGACCACCGCGCTGCTGGCGCATCTGCTGCGCGCGGGCGGGCATCGCACCGCGCTGTGCGGCAACATCGGCCTGCCGCTGCTGGAGCTGCTGGAAGTGGCGGATCCGCCGGAATTCTGGGTGATCGAACTGTCGAGCTACCAGACCCGCGACGTGGCCGCGTCCGGCGTGCGCCCGTGCATCGCGGTCGCGACCAATCTCTTTCCCGAACATCTCGACTGGCACGGCAGCGAAGCGCGTTACGTCGAGGACAAACTCGCGCTGTTCACCGCCGCGCAACCGCGGATCGCGATCCTCAACGGCGCCGACCGCACCCTGTCGGCGCTGGATCTGCCCGACAGCGAGGTGCGCCTGTTCGGTGTCGATGCCGGCTGGCATCTGCGCGGCGATGTCGTGCATCGCGGCGAATGCGCGGTGTTCGACACCCGCGACGTGCCGCTGCCGGGCCGGCACAATCGCGGCAATCTCTGCGCGGTGCTCGCGGCGATCGAGGCGCTGGGTCTCGACGCCGAAGCGCTCGCGCACCATGCGGCCAGCTTCCAGCCGCTGCCGCATCGGTTGCAGACGCTCGGCACGCGCGACGGCATCGCCTACGTCAACGATTCGATCAGCACCACGCCGCACGCCACGCTCGCGGCGCTCGACTGTTTCCGCGCGCGTCGCGTCGCGCTGCTGGCCGGTGGCCACGACCGCGGCATCGACTGGAGCGATTTCGTCGAGGCCATGCGCCTGCACGCGCCCGCGGGCATCGTCACGCTGGGCCAGAACGGGCCGAAGATCCATGCCGGCCTGGCGCCGGTGGCGGCGGATGCGGGATTCGCATTGGCCGAAGCGACGGATCTCGCGGACGCGGTCGCGCGCGCGCGGTCGCTGCTGGGCGGCGAGGGCGTGGTGCTGTTGTCGCCGGGCGCGCCGAGTTTCGGCGCGTATCGCGATTACACCGAACGTGGCCGCCATTTCGCGCGTCTGGCCGGCTTCGATCCCGAAGCCATCGCCGCGATTCCCGGACTGGGCATCGCCTGAAGCGGCGTGCGTGCGCGCGCCATCGAGGCGACGCGCATGTAAACGATTGATTCGCCGGATGCGGACGCAGCGAGCGACCGGGTACGCGATCCGCCGAAGTACAGGATGCACGGTTTCCGTCGTGCCGCCGGGCGGCACGCGCGGGCCGACGGAACGTCCTCGCCGAGGCGGCAACGGTCTTCGTTTCGGGGTAGGCTGGCGGTCCCCCAGGCAAGGAGTACCCCCATGCGTTCGATGCGTCGGGCGGCGATGTTCGCCCTGTTGTGTCTGTCCCTGCTGGCGTCGATGCCGGTGTTCGCCGCGATGCAGGCCAAGCCGCTCGAATGGACCGTCGGCAAGCAGCGTTTCAGCGGTTTTCTGGTCTACAACGACAGCACCTCGGTCAAGCGGCCCGGCCTGGTGATGGTGCCCGACTGGAAGGGCGTGACCCCGGCGTCGGTCGAGAAGGCCAGGCAGATCGCGTCCGCCGGTTACGTCGTGCTGGTCGCCGATGTGTACGGCAAGGGCGTGCGTCCCAGGGACGACAAGGCCGCCGGTGCGCAGGTCGGCAAGATGTATCAGGACCTGCCCGGTCTTCGCGCCCGCGTCGCCGCCGCGGTCAATACGCTGCGGGCGCAGGCGGCGAAGGCGCCGGTCGATACCGATCGCATCGGTGCGCTCGGTTTCTGCTTCGGCGGCAAGGCGGTGCTGGAACTGGCCCGCAGCGGCGCCGACATCGCCGGCGTGGTGAGCTTCCACGGCGGCCTCGACACGACGCTGCCGGCCGGATCGGGTGCGCTCAAGGCCAGCGTGCTGGTGCTCAACGGCGCCGACGACACCTACGTGCCGGCCGAGCAGATCCGGGGCTTCGAGCGCGAGATGACGAGCGCCGGCGCGGACTGGCAGTTCGTCAATTTCAGCGGTGCGGTGCACTGCTTCGCGCTGGAGAGCGCCAACAGCCCGCCGGGTTGCGTCTACAACGAACGCGCCGCGAAGCGCGCGTTCTCGATGATGAATCTGTTCTTCCACGAGCGCTTCGGCGACTGAAGCGCGACCGCACGGCGATTGCTGCGGCAATCGCCGTGCCCCGATCGACCGGCGCCCCGATCAGTGGTCGCGACGCACCGCGTAGCGGGCGAGCCCGCGCAGCGCGGCGACGGCGGCGTTGTCGCCCAGTCCTTCGAGCGCGCGTTCCGCGGCCTCGGCGTAATCCTCGGCGCGACGCCGGCTGTATTCGAGACCGCCGGTGGCCTCGATCGCCGCCAGCACTTCGGGCATCGCGTCGCTGTCGCCGTGCTCGACGATCGTGCGCAGCCGCGCACGCGTGTCCGCATCGGTGTGGCGGATCGCGTGGATCAGCGGCAGCGTGGCCTTGCCTTCGGCCAGATCGTCGCCGAGATGTTTGCCGAGCGCGGCTTCGTCGGCGCTGTAGTCGAGCACGTCGTCGGCGATCTGGAACGCGTAGCCCAGGGCCAGGCCGTAGTCGTGCAGGCGCTGTTGCAGCGCCGCGTCGGCGCCGGCGAGCAGCGCGCCCAGCCGGGTGGCGGCCGCGAACAGCACCGCGGTCTTGCGCTCGATCACCTTCAGGTAGGCGGCCTCGTCGGTATCGGGGTTGCGCACATGCAACAGTTGCAGCACTTCGCCTTCGGCGATCGCATTGGTGGTATCGGCGAGGATCTTCATCACCGGCATGCGCTCCAGTTCCACCATCAGCTGGAAACTGCGCGAGTACAGGAAGTCGCCGACCAGAACGCTGGCGGCGTTGCCGAACAGGGCGTTGGCGGTCTTCCGGCCGCGACGCAGGTCGGATTCGTCGACCACGTCGTCGTGGAGCAGAGTCGCGGTATGGATGAATTCGACCACGGCCGCCAGTTGGTGCGCGTCGGCGCCGCCGTGGCCCAGCGCCCGGGCCGCCAGCAACAGCAACATCGGCCGCAGGCGCTTGCCGCCGGCGGCGACGATGTGTTCGGCGACCTGGTTGACCAGGACCACGTCCGAGGCGAGGCGACGACGGATGAGGGCGTCGACCGCGGCCATGTCGGGGGCGGCGAAGGCCTGGATGGCGGGCAGGTCGAGCGTGGCGGGCGCCGGAGTCGCTTCCATGGGGGGTCCAGACGGGCAGGGCGTTCATTATAAGAGCCGAAGCCGTCCCCGGATTCGGAGAATTCCGACCCCCGGATCGGGAGAAGCCCGATGGCGGGGTGCCCGGCTATAATCCAATGTTCTTCGCCACCACCGGCGACTCAGCAGGAACTGTTCATGGCACGCGGCGTCAACAAGGTGATCCTGGTCGGCAACCTCGGCAACGATCCCGAAACCAAATACAC
>CAMLLG010000088.1 GCA_946480825.1 uncultured Lysobacteraceae bacterium | reverse complement strand
TCGGCCAGGGCATCCGCGACCGCGGCCAGGAATACGGCGCCACCACCGGCCGCCCCCGCCGCTGCGGCTGGATGGACATCGTCGCCCTGAAGCGCGCGGTCGCCATCAACGGCATCAGCGGCCTGTGCATCACCAAGCTCGACATCCTCGACGGCATGGACAAGCTGAAGATGTGCGTCGCCTACGAATACCGCGGCAAGCGCACCGAATACGCCCCGCTCGACGCCGACGGCTGGAACGACTGCAAACCGGTCTACCTCGAATTCCCGGGCTGGAGCGAATCCACCGCCGGCATCACCGAATGGGACAAACTCCCGGCCGCCGCCCGCGCCTACCTGCGCGCGCTGGAAGAACTCGCCGGTTGCCCGCTGGCGATCGTGTCCACCGGCCCCGACCGCGACGCCAACATCATCCTGCGCGACCCGTTCGCGTAAGTCGCGCGGAACGCGGCCGCTTCGTTTTCACCACCCGCAGGCGCGGCCCCATCGTCGTCGTACGCTGGGGCCTGCCTAGGCCGGCCCGGATCGCGACGCCAACATCGTTCTGCGCGACCCGTTCGCCTGACGATTGCGTGAAGGCCTGTCATCCCGAGCCGAAGGCGAGGGACCTGCTGTCGTTCGATTCGCTGCGATTCGAAGGCCCCGCACCGCGGGGCCTTCGTCGTTCCGGCGACGGTCGCATCGCTTGCCACCGTTAGAGAAGGCGGCACAGCGGGCGGTAGCGCGGGCTTCAGCCCGCTGCGCGCCTCACGGTTCACCACCCAGATCTTGTAGGTGCGCCGGAAGGCGTGACCAACTATCCAAACACCACCGCAGCCCGTCGCCATGCCTGGCATCCGAACGCCCGTGCCATCGGTGGAGGGGTCTGCCGTTTCGCCCTGTCTGATCTGACGGCGCCTGTCGTCGCATCTCTTCGATGCCCTCCGGTAACATCGCTCCAGCACCCGAGGAGCCTGCATGGAAGACATCCAACGCGACGCTGTCGAACCGTTCATCGCCAAATGGCAGGGCGTCGCCGCCTCCGAACTGTCTACCTCGCAGAGCTTTCTGCTCGATCTCTGCCGTCTGCTCGGCGTCGACACGCCGCACCCCACGCCCGAGCAGAACTACATGTTCGAGCGGCCGATCACCTTCGCGCACGGCGACGGTCGCACGAGCCCGGGGCGGATGGACTTGTATCGCCGCGGTGCATTCGTGCTTGAGGCGAAGAAGCTCAAGGCTGGGACGCAGGCCAAAGGCTTCGACAAAGCTCTACTGGTCGCGCGTATCCAGGCGGAGCAGTACGCCCGTGCGCTGCCCGCCGAAGAAGGCCGGCCGCCATTCGTGGTGGTGGTGGATGTCGGCACCCGCATCGAACTCTACGCCGAGTTCTCGCGTTCCGGCGGCACCTACACGCCGTTCCCCGATCCGCGCAGCCATCGCATCGCGCTGGACGATCTGCGCAAACCGGAACTGCGCGAACGACTGCGCAAGGTCTGGACCGATCCGCTCGCGCTCGACCCCAGCCGCGAATCCGCGCGCGTCACCCGCGAGATCGCCGGCCGCCTCGCCGAACTCGCGAAAAGCCTCGAAGCCGCCGGCCATGGCGCCGAAGCGGTCGCCCAGTTCCTCATGCGCTGTCTGTTCACCATGTTCGCCGAGGACGTGAAACTGCTGCCGGGCGACAGTTTCCGCGATCTGCTGCTGCGCTACGCCGAACAGCCCGACATCGCCATGCGCATGCTCGGCGAACTCTGGCGCGACATGGACCGCGGCGGATTCTCGGCCGCGATCGCCGGCGATGTGCTGCAGTTCAACGGCAAGCTGTTCAAGCAGCCCGATACGCTGCCGCTCGACAAACCACAGCTGGCGCTGTTGATCCGGGCCGCGAAGGCCGATTGGAAGCATGTCGAACCCGCGATCTTCGGCACGCTGCTGGAGCGCGCGCTCAGCACCAAGGACCGCCACAAGCTCGGCGCGCACTACACGCCGCGCGCCTACGTCGAACGGCTGGTATTGCCGACGGTGATCGAACCGCTGCGCGCGGAATGGAGCGACGCGCAGGTCGCCGCGTTGGCGCTCGCCGCGGAAGGCAAGCCCGATGAAGCGGCCGCCGAACTGCGCCGGTTCCATCACCGGCTCTGCACCGTGCGCGTGCTCGATCCGGCCTGCGGCAGCGGCAACTTCCTCTACGTCACCCTGGAACATCTCAAGCGCCTCGAAGGCGAAGTGCTGAACGCGCTGGACGAACTCGGCGACCGCCAGACCGGCCTCGCTCTGGGCGGCGAACGCGCCGACGCCGCCGCGGGCGAAACCGTCGATCCGCACAATCTGCTCGGCATCGAACTCAACCCACGCGCCGCCGCCATCGCCGAAGTCGTGTTGTGGATCGGCTACCTGCAATGGCATTTCCGCACCCGCGGCGACGTGAATCCGCCGGTGCCGGTGATCCGCGATTTCCGCAACATCGAGAATCGCGACGCGGTGCTGGCCTACGACGACGTGCAACTGGTCGTCGACGACCGCGGCGTGCCGGTTTCGCGCTGGGACGGCGAGACCATGAAGATTTCGCCGATCACCGGCGAGAAGATTCCCGACGAGACCGCGCGCAAGGCAGTGGAGCGCTACGTGAATCCGCGCAGGGCCGCGTGGCCCGAGGCGGATTTCGTGGTCGGGAATCCGCCGTTCATCGGCAACAAGCGGATGCGGATCGCGCTGGGCGACGGCTATGTCGAAGCGCTGCGCGAGGCGTGGCCCGATGTGCCCGAGTCTGCCGATCTGGTGATGTACTGGTGGCATCACGCCGCGTTGTTGACGCGTCGCGGCGCGCTGGAACGCTTCGGCCTGATCACCACCAATTCGATCCGTCAGGCGTTCAATCGGCGCGTGATCGAAGCGGCCATGGCGCCACCCACCGCGAAAGCCGCCGGCGGCAAGACCACTGCATCGACTTCTCCGTCGTCATCCCGGCGCAGGCCGGGATCCAGCTCTGAAGATCAACCGCTGGGTCCCGGCCTGCGCCGGGACGACGGTGCGGGTGAGCAGGCGCTGTCGCTCGTCTTCGCGATTCCGGATCATCCGTGGGTGGATGTCGTCGATGGTGCGGCGGTGCGGATCGCGATGACGGTGGCGCAGGGCGGGCAGGGCGTTGCGCTGTTGCGCGAAGTCGTTCGCGAACGCGATACCGGCGACGATGAAGTCGAGGTCGAACTGTTCGACAAGCGCGGCACGATCTTCGCCGATCTCAAGATCGGCGCGAATGTCTCTGGTGCCCTTCCGCTGCGTGCGAACGGCTTGCTGAGCAATCGGGGCGTGATTCCGCACGGCGAAGGAATGACTGTCACCGAGGAACAGGCGATCGCGCTCGGCCTCGGCCGCGTTCCCGGGCTCGAACAGCGGTTGCGACCGTATCGCAATGGGCGCGACTTGACCCAGACGCCGAGAAATCTCCGCGTGATCGACATGTTCGGATTGGATGCCGAGCAGGTGCGGGAACAGTTTCCCGAGGTGTATCAGTGGCTGTTGGAGCGGGTGAAGCCGGAGCGGGATCTCAATCCCAGAGCTTCAAGGCGCGAAAACTGGTGGATTTTCGGAGAAAACCAGCCAAAGATGCGCTCTGCTTGCAGAGGCCTGCAGAGGTATGTCGCGACTGTACAGACCAGCAAACATCGTTTTTTCACGTTCCTCGATGCCGGGATATTGCCGGACGACAAGCTGATCGCCATCGGTCACGAGGATGCGTGGCTGTTGGGGGTGTTGTCCTCCGCAGTCCATGTCGAATGGGCGTTGGCGGCTGGTGCCACGCTGGAAGATCGTCCTGTCTACAACAAGACCACATGCTTCGATTGTTTTCCGTTTCCTTCCATCGCTCGTGTGCCTGAAGCGCTCTGGGCCCGAAGCTCGGATGCAGCAGAACCCTCACCTTCAACCTCTCCCCCGGCAGCAGAGGGGCGCGAAGCCCGCATCCGCGCGCTCGCCGAACAACTCGACGTTCACCGCAAACGCCAACAGGCCGCGCATCCCGATGTCACGATCACCGGCATGTACAACGTGCTGGAAAAAATCCGCAGCGGCGAACCGCTGAGCGCGAAGGAGCGCGCGATCCACGAGCATGGTCTGGTGTCGGTGCTGCGCCAGATCCACGACGAACTGGATGCGGCGGTGCTGGACGCCTACGGCTGGTCCGATCTCTTGCCGCTGCTGCGCGTGGCGCACGGCAACGACGCGCCCGCCGAGGGCCAGACCCGCGACGAGGCCAAGCGCGCCTTCGACGATGCGGTGCTCGAACGGCTGGTGGCGTTGAACGCCGAACGCGCCGCCGAGGAAGCGCGCGGCCTCGTGCGCTGGCTGCGGCCGGAATTCCAGAATCCGCAGGCCGCGCCCGCGCAGGCGGTCATCGATACCGGCCCCGAAGACGAGACGCCCGAGGCGGTGGCGCCGACGGTCGCCGCCAAGGCGCAGCCATGGCCGAAGGATGCGGTGGCGCAGGTGCGCGCGGTCGCCGACGTGCTGTCCGCCAGCCCGCAGGCGCTGTCGCTGGACGACATCGCCGCGCGCTTCACCGCCCGCGGGCCCTGGAAGAAGCGTCTCCCGCAATTGCTGGAGATGCTGGTGGCGATGGGACGCGCATGGGAAATCGACGGTCGCTATCGCGCGCAATGAAGGTGTTGAAGATTACTTTGGTGAGAACAGGGATTCGATAGGTTCTGATAGGTTCAATTAATTGTTTTTTCTGAAAAATCGGTGCTCGGGTGAGTAGCCTGATTGAACAACCCGCTTCAGGAAAATATCTGAGCGTCGGAGAATCCGTGGACTACCGCAGAGGCGATGGACGCGCTTGCAAAACTACATTGATCTCTATTTCCGAGGACCAAGGCGCGACGATGCGGACGGCCTGCGCTTCACGGTAATCGATCTGCCTTGATGCGTGCAGAACCAGGCCATCCGTCCTCTTCGTCCGTTCCCGGCGCAGCAACAGCAGATCCCTGCGCGCTGTGCGCTTTCGGGATGACGGGGTTCGGGTTGAGCGGCGCTGAGGGTGCGTGTGCGGCTTTGTTCGTCGCGCCTTCCGGCGCTCCTGCGGGGTGTTCGGCAGTGGCTGCCGTGGCTCGTCTGCGCGTGTTCGGAATGATGCAGTTTCGGAAAATCCCGACAGACTGTCGCGTGGTCCGCCGACAGCGCGCGATCGACTGTTTCGCGATGCTGTGCGCATCACGGGAATTCACCCGTGCGGAACGGGAGATGCGCGATGGACGAAGAGAATCGGTCGGAAGCGGGAATGTCGTTGACGTTAGCCGCCGAGGATCTGGATGCGGTGGACGCGGCGCTGACGACGCTGGAAGCGCGGTTGGCGGCGCTGGTGTCGCTGCGGCCGGAAGTGCGGCAGGGTTGGGCGCGGATGGGCGAGGTGTCCGAGCTGTTCTGTAGGCAGACGCTGGCGGCGATGGCCGAGCGGCCGCCGCTGTCGTCGGAGGCGTTCGATCTGTCGCGGGCGCAGGCCGATCTGGCCGCGGCGGATGCGCTGCATCCGCGGCTGTTGCGGTTGCGACGGCTGGCCGATCGCGCAGAGGATTCGGAGCTGGCGCTGGGCGCCGATGTGATGGTGGCGGCGCTGCAGGCGCGTGCGTTGCTGGAAGCCGATGGGATCGAATACGAGGAAATGCGGATCGCATGACTTCGCGGCGTGCGACGATCGGTCAGCGGTAGAACTCTCCCAACATCGCGTCGAATTCATCTTCGTAGAGGCCCGCTTCGGTCATTTCCACGAGTTCGTTGACCACCCGGGTACGCAGCTTCGGGTCGTTCAGATCGCGTACTGTCGCCCGGATGCTGTCGGCGACGACCACGGTCTTGCGGATATCCGCGTCCATCAGCCGTTCGAGCTGCTCCGGCCGTTTCACCCGACCGCGACCGAAGGTCATGTGCGGCGGCACGGTCTGCCGGATAGCGGTTTCGATGTCGAATTCCAGCGATTTGAGCTGCGTCTTCAGCAGCGCGTTGTATTCGCGCAGCGTGTCCTCGGCCAGCGCGTCGCCCGCGTCGTCCGCCTGCAGCGTCTGGCGATGCAGCTTCAGCAGCGAGAGCAGATCCTTGCTCTGATACGCCGTGTTGAGATTCTGCATCGCTTCGGTCTTGCGCGTTTTCTCGTCCGGGTCGTTCTCGCGGTCCGGATGGATGCTGCTGGCCAGTTTGCGATAAAGCGTGCGCAACAGGTCGGGTCCGGGCGCTGGGGGCGCGTCGTCGTCGTCCGACGCCGGCTGCGTTTTCGCGCCTGGCTTGGCCTTCTTTCGGGAGGCGCGCTTTTCGGCGCGTTGCCGGCGTTCGGCGGCTTCCTTGCGCTCTTCGGCTTCCATGGCCTCGAACAGTTGGGCCCTGGCGCGTTCGACGAACGCTTCGTGCGATTCGTCCGGCTGCCGCTCGATGCTGCCTTCGCCGAACATCTGCCGGAACAGGTCGAGGATTTCGGCGGTCTGCGCCAGCTCGTCGTCTTCGTCGTCCGCGTCCTCGTCGATGGGATCGTCGGCATGACGGTTGTGGATTTCGACCAGGGTATCGTCCAGGCCTTCTTCCATCAGCATGTCGATCAGATCCAGCAGGTGGTCCGTCAGCGCATCGCGACGGCGGGCGGTCATGCGCAAGCCCTTCGGCGGCGAAGTGAGCAATGCATCGATCTGGACGACCAGGGATTTCTGCGCATCGGCCAGATCCCGAAGCGCGGGTTCCATCTCCGCATGGTATTTCTGAAGCATGATGGCCGGCTGCTGCCGCCACGTGGCGAGCAGGGCCTGCCCCTCTTCGATCCGGGCGCTCAAACGATCGAATTCCTGCTGCAGCGGCGAGCGCTTGGCTTTGGCTGCGGTGACCGCAAGCGGTTTACTGTCCGATGCTGACGTCGACCCTTCCGCGGAACCGAAGAGATCGGGGGTGGAATTTCTGCGCATGACGAAGGTCGTTCCGTTGAGGGCGACAGAATACGATATGGACCCCGCAGTCCGCTCTGGCGGGCTGCTCTGGTGGGGCTGCGATCAACCCGAATACGCGGCCTGCGTTTCGTTGACCTGATCCACGTTCGCCAGCACGAGATGCTGGCGCAACCAGTCGGCGAACTCCGTTTCCTCGAGATCGCCTGCGGCGAGATGGAGGTAGACCGGGTAAAGCGACAGATCGTCGGCCTGCAGGGTGGCATTGTTGAGACGGATGAAGGTTTCGCAGCAGACGGCTGCGGTTCGCTTGTTGCCGTCGACGAACGGGTGATTTCGGGCGAGGCCGAACGCCAGACTCGCCGCCAGCGAGGCGAGATCGGGCGGCGGTTCCCCATAAGCGAACAACTGCTGCGGCCGCGCGAGCGCGGAGTCGAGCAGGGCTTCGTCGCGCACCCCGGTGCCGCCGCCGTGTTCGGCCAATTGGCGGTCGTGAATGGCGAGAGCCAGGCGCTTGCTGATCCAGACGATCATGTCGTCGCCCCTATTGCGCCAGCTTGTGCAGCAACGTCCGGCGATCGCGCATGACCTGCTCGGCCACTTCCATCTGCGCCGCGAGTTCCGGGTCGTAGGTCGTCAGCACGATGCCGCCCGGGGTTTCCAGCGCGAACAGTTCGTCGCCCTTTTCCAGGCGCAGGCGGGCCAGCAGTTCCTTGGGCAGGATCACGCCGGCGGAGTTGCCGACGGTCGTGATTTTCAGTTTCATGTCGGCCTCAACGAAAGTTGTTATAACCGACGTTATACCGCCGTCGATGCCGGTTTGGCAAGTCCGCAAACGCAGACCCCCGCCGGGGCGGGGGTCTGGAAAGACGATCGCGCTTGGCCGCGGTCAACCGTTTTTGAGTGCGGGGTTGTCCCAGCCCGGGCGCGCGGCGAAGCGGTCGCCGTATTTCGCCTGCAGCGCCGTCAGTTTCGCGAGCAGTGCTTCGGTGCCGGTGTCGCGGATGTACTGGATCGGACCGCCGCGAAAGGGCGCGAAGCCGGTGCCGAAGATCACGCCGGCGTCCAGCAGTTCCGCATCGGCGACCACGCCTTCGTGCAGAGCGGCGACCGCTTCGTTGAGGAACGGCAGGATCAGGCGGTCTTCGAGATCGTCCGGCGCTTTGTAGTCGGCGGGAATTTCGGGCTTCTGCGCCTTGCCGTTGTCCCATTTGTACAGGCCCTGGCCGTCCTTCTTGCCGCGCTTGCCGGCTTCGGGCGGTGCGGCGAGCGCGGCGGGAATCGGCAGGCCGAGGAACGGCGCGAGTTCCGCGCCGACGCCGGCGGCCACGTCCAGACCGACGGTGTCGATGAGTTCGATCGGGCCCATCGGCATGCCGAACTTCGTCGCGGCCTTGTCGATGACCGGCCCGGGAATGCCTTCGGCGTATGCGGTCGCGGCTTCCAGCATGTAGGGGAAGAGCAACCTGTTCACCAAGAAGCCCGGCGTGCCCGCGACCGGCACCGGCAGTTTGTCGATGGCCTTGCAGAACGCGGCGAGGCGTTTTTCGGTCGCCGCGTCCATACCGTCGTGATGGATGATCTCCACCAGCGGCATCATCGCCACGGGATTGAAGTAGTGCAGCCCCGCGAACTGCGCGGGACGCGCGATGTGTTCGCGCAGTTCGGTCAGCGGGATCGACGAGGTGTTGGTGGTGAGCAGCGCGTCGGTCTTCATCTTCGGTTCGACGCTGGTGTACAGGTCGCGCTTGGCGTCGGGTTTCTCGATGATCGCTTCGATCAGCAGATCGGCCTTGGCGACGCCGTCGCCCGCAAGGTCGGACACGAGGCGCGCGGCCATCGCGGGGCGCCTGGTCTCGTCCTTCACGCGTTTGGCGAACAGTTCCTGGGCGCGGCCCATGGCGGTGTCGATGAAGCGCTGTTCGCGATCCTGAAGCGTCACCTCGAAGCCCTTGTAGGCGGCCCATGCGGCGATGTCGCCGCCCATCACCCCGGCGCCGACCACGTGCACGTGACGGATGCCGTGATCCTTGCCGCCCAGCCCCTTCAATCGTTCCTGCAGGAAGAACACGCGGGTGAGGTTGCGCGCGGTGGGCGTCGCGGCGAGCTTGACCACGCCCTTGCGCTCGGCGTCCAGGCGCGCGCGGATGCCGGTGCCGGCGCTGCGGCGCCAGGTTTCGATGAGTGCGTACGGGGCCGGGTAGTGTTCCCTGCGCGCCTTGCGCGCGGTCATCTTCACCATCTTCGGTGCGATCAACTGGCGCGCAGGCCAGGTGTTGGTGACCCAGCCCAGGAAGCGCTGTTTGAACGGGCGTTCGATTCCTTTCAGCGCGAGGGCGGCGGCGGCTTCGACCAGGCCGACCGCGTCCACGACTTTATCGACCAAGCCGATCGCGCGCGCGGCCGAGGCCGAGAGGCTGCGGCCGGTAAGCATCATGTCCATCGCCGCGGGCGCACCGACCAGTCGCGGCAGGCGGGCACTGCCGCCCCAGCCCGGGAAGATGCCCAGCATCACTTCCGGCAGGCCGATCTTGGTCGACGGGTCGTTCGAGGCGATGCGGTAGCGGCAGGCCAGGGAGATCTCGGTGCCGCCGCCCATGCAGAAGCCGTGGATCGCGGCGACGGTGGGGAAGGGCAGCTCGGCGATGCGCTGGAACACCTGCTGGCCGCGACGGATGGCGTCGGCGGTGGTGCCCTTGCGGTCGAAGGTCTCGAATTCCTTGATGTCGGCGCCGGCGATGAAGCCCTTCTCCTTCGCCGAGCGCAGCACGAGCGCTTTCGGCGGCTCCAGCACGATGCGTTCGAGCAGTGCGCCCAGTTCGATCAGCACCTCCTGGCCGAACGTGTTCACCGATTCGCCCTCGCGGTCGAACGACAGCACGAGCACGCGGTCGTGGCGCAGTTCGGTCTTCCAGTGGCGGAGGCGCAGGCCGTCGAGGCCGGGCTGGGACGTGCTCATGGTGAAATCCATACGCTGGAGAATGGGGTCTATGATCCCGACGAGGCCGCCGCGTCGTCAAATGCCCGACTGTCGTCGGCGGCCGCGGCATGGCTTGTGGCAGTGGCGCCGGGGCCCCACATGAACCGATGTTGCACACGACGGCCGATGGGCGGCCGCGGGGGGCGGGAACTTTTCCCGTGCGTGTATTGTCGGAACAGCCGGCCATCGAGCCGGACGATTCCCTGCAGGAGTGCCGGCCGGATGGCCGAGACGATGACCGAAAACGTGGATCTCGAACTGGTCCGGCGGGTGCAGCGCGGCGACAGCGCGGCCTTCGACCTGCTGGTGCGCAAGTACCAGCATCGGGTCGTGGCGCTGATCGGGCGTTACGTCCACGACTGGAGCGAGTCACAGGACGTGGCCCAGGAGACCTTCCTTCGCGCTTACCGCGCGTTGGGGAATTTTCGCGGCGACGCCCAGTTCTCCACCTGGCTGCACCGGATCGCGGTGAACACCGCGAAGAACCATCTGGTGGCGCACAAACGCCGGCCGCCGGGCGAGGACATCGACATCGACGATGCCGAACAGTTCGAATCCGCCCTGCGGATGCGCGACAACGACACGCCGGAGCGAGAATTGATGCGTCAGGAGATGGAACAAACGGTGATGCGTGCGGTCGAAGCCTTGCCCGAAGAGCTTCGGGTGGCGATCACGCTCCGCGAGGTCGAGGGTCTGAGCTACGAGGAGATCGCGCAGCAGATGCAGTGTCCCATCGGCACGGTCCGTTCGCGCATTTTCCGGGCCCGCGACGCCATCGACGCGCAGCTGCGACCGCTGATGGACGCGCCCGATCCTCGCGAACGGGCGATCCGTTGATCGATTCTCTCCCGATGCCGTCAATCATTCCGACAACGAGCCCATGACCGGACTGCACGACACTTCCCCCGATCGCGACGCCAACGCCCGTGACTTCCATCGCGAACAGCTGTCCGCGATGCTGGACGGCGCCCTGTCCGCGGACGAGACCCGGTTCCTGCTGCGCCGCATGCAGCACGACGACGAACTCGCCGACTGCTGGGGCCGCTGGCAGTTCTACGGCGACGCCCTGCGCGGCCATGCCGGGCGCGCACTGCCCGCCGATTTTTCCCAGCGCGTCGGGCGCGCGATCGCCAACGACACTGCCGATGACATTGCCATCGGCGCGGTGGAGCCGAGGGCGGCGTCCGCGCATGCCGCCCGTCGGTCGATGACGGCCGGTTCGGTCCTGCAGCGCCCCCTGTTGCGCTGGGGCGGCGGTGCCGCGCTCGCGGCGTCGGTCGCGCTGGCAGCGTTCCTGGGGGGGCGCGAATCCGCCTCGGTGCCGACCGGGCCGATCCCGTCGACCGCGGTCGTGATCGATCCCGCGGGCGCGCAACCCGGCGCCCCGGTACCCATGTCCATCGCGGCCACGCCTCCGGTGCCCCTGCCCGTTCCCGAGCCGCACGCGCCTGCGGGCGACGGGATGGCCCCCGCCGCGGTGCTCGTGGCGTCTGCGGCCGCCGCCGCGGCGGCCGCGGAAAGTCGCGGCGCGCATCCCCGGATCAAGGCCGCCAGCCGCGCGGCCAGCAGCGAACGCAACCGGCTCGCCGTGCGCGCCACCGTGCCAGCGCCGACCCGCGAAGCGGTGGCGCCCAGCTTCGCGTCGGCCCGCACACCGGAGGCGGGCGATTTCTCGCCGGATGCGATCGTCGCCAAGCCGATCGTGGCCAAACCTTGGCCGCGCGCGCTTGTGCCGGGCGCCGCCGGCAATGGCACGGTCACGGCGGGGCTCGACGACGACACTCAGGGGTTGCATCCCGTCTTCCAGCCCAGGCCGCAGCCGCGATTCGAGTTGCCGCCGCCCGCATCTTCCGTCGCGACGCCGCCCTGATCGCGATCGGCGCTCCTGCGCGGGTGCCGACGCTTCCATCCGGATCACGCAGTGACTCTCAATCCCCACTCTTTATCGAGGACGATTCCCCGATGAAACCGACCTTCCGCACCCTGGCACTCGTCACCGCCACGGCCGCCGCCACCGCCGCGGCCACCACCATCCTGCCGATCGGCGCCGGACCCCTCGGCGCGGCCCAATCCTCTGTCGGCCAGTCCGCCATGTCGGCATCTGCCGTGACCGCGGTCGCCGCCGAAGCCATCAACGCACCCAACGCGCCGCTGGTGACCGGCCTGCCGGACTTCACCCTGCTGGTCGAACGGGTCGGGCCGGCGGTGGTCAGCATCGAAGCCACCGGCAGCGGCCGCAATCCGATGGCGCGCGGCGGCGGTGCTCCGGGGAACGGTGTCCCCGACGACGATGAGCTGCCCGAGTTTTTCCGCCGCTTCTTCGGCCCCGACATGCCGATGCCGGGCATGCCGGGCGCGCCCGGCGACGACGAGGGCGGTGGCCCGCAGGGCATGTCGATCGGTACCGGCTTCCTGATCTCCGGCGACGGTTATCTGCTGACCAATCATCACGTGGTCGATGGCGCCGCCGATGTCCAGGTGACGCTTTCGGATCGTCGCGAATTCAAGGCGAAGGTCGTCGGCAGCGATCCGCAGTCCGACGTCGCGGTGCTGAAGATCGAAGCGAAGGACCTGCCGTACTTGCGTACCGGCAATTCCAAGTCGCTCAAACCCGGACAGTGGGTGGTCGCCATCGGGTCCCCGTTCGGTCTCGATCATTCGGTCACCGCGGGCATCGTCAGTGCGGTCGGTCGCGCCGCCAACGCGCAGCAGCGCTATGTGCCCTTCATCCAGACCGACGTGGCGATCAACCGCGGCAACTCCGGCGGCCCGCTGCTCAACACCCATGGCGAAGTGGTCGGCATCAATTCGCAGATCTTCAGCAATTCCGGCGGTTACATGGGCGTGAGCTTCGCCATCCCGATGGATGTGGCGATGAACGTGGCCCAGCAGATCCGCACCACCGGCAAGGTCAGCCGTGGCCAGATCGGCGTGGTGGTCGGTGCGGTGACCTCGGAAGCGGTCAAGGGCTTCGGTCTGCCGGATACCCGCGGTGCGCTGGTCAGCGACGTGCGCGCGGGCAGTCCCGCCGAAAAGGCCGGCATCGAGCCGGGCGACGTGATCCGCGCGGTCGACGGTATGCCGATCGACGATTCCAGCGATCTGCCGCCGGTGATCGGCGCGATGGCGCCGGGCGCCACCGCGAAGCTGTCGATCCTGCGCGGCGGCAAGACGCTCGAACGCACGGTCACCCTGACCCGGCTCGACGAAACCGAAATCGCCGGCGGTCCGCAGCCCACGACGCCGCGCGAACCGGCGGCGCAGGGCAAGCGCAATTCGCTGGGTCTGGTCGGCGAGGACATCGCCGCCGACACCCGTCGCGAGTTGGGGCTGCGCCCCGGCGAGGGCGTGGTCATCGCCCGGGTCGAGGGCAAGTCGGCCCGCAGCGCCGGCCTCCGCCAAGGCGATATCGTCCTGCGTGTCGGCACGACCCCGGTGGGCAACGTCGCGTCGTTCGATCGCGAACTCGCCAAGGTCCGCGACGACCAGACCGTCATGCTGCTGGTCCGCCGCGGCGGTGCCACCCAGTTCCTGGCGGTGTCGCCCGAGAAGGCCGGCTGATCGCATCGGGTTGGCCGCCGGCCCTCCGGCCGACAATCCGGCCGGATGCTCTTTCGCACTCCTTCCGAAGGCGGCCGATGGCCGCCTTCGGCGTATCCGGAGGGCGATCGGCCGCTCATGGCTTCGGCCGGCGGGCTTCCCGCCTGTGCGATAATCCGCGGTTCGACCACACAAGGCCACGACGGCCCCGCGCCGCGCTTCCCTATGTCCGATTCCATGCGGAACATCCGCAACTTCTCCATCATCGCCCACGTCGATCACGGCAAGTCCACGCTGGCCGATCGCATCATCCAATTGTGCGGCGGTCTGGAAGCGCGCGAGATGGAGGCGCAGGTGCTCGATTCGAATCCGATCGAGCGCGAGCGCGGCATCACCATCAAGGCCCAGTCCGTGTCGCTGCCGTACAAGGCGAAGGACGGGCAGGTCTACCAGCTCAACTTCATCGACACCCCCGGCCACGTCGACTTCAGTTACGAAGTCAGCCGCTCGCTCGCCGCCTGCGAGGGCGCGCTGCTGGTGGTGGACGCGGCCCAGGGCGTGGAGGCGCAGTCGGTCGCCAACTGCTACACCGCGGTGGAGCAGGGCCTGGAAGTGGTGCCGATCCTCAACAAGATCGATCTGCCCACCGCCGACATCGCGCGGGCCAAGGCCGAGATCGAGGCGGTCATCGGCATCGACGCCGAGGACGCCGTGGCGATCAGCGCCAAGACCGGCCTCAACGTCGGCGATGTGCTCGAAGCGATCGTCCATCGCATTCCGCCGCCGAAGCCGCGCGACACCGACAAGCTGCAGGCGCTGATCATCGATTCGTGGTTCGACAACTACCTCGGCGTGGTCTCGCTGGTGCGGGTGATGCAGGGCGAGA
>CAMLLG010000087.1 GCA_946480825.1 uncultured Lysobacteraceae bacterium | reverse complement strand
ACCTTCAGCGCCAACGCGGCGGTGTACGTGGACCTGTGGTCGAACCCGGAAACACCGCCGCAGACCGAGCTCTACCGCGCCGACGGCAGCCGTCTCGCCACCCTGGTCGCGAACGACCTGGCCGATCCCGCGCATCCGTACGCGCCTTTCCGCGAGGCGCACCGGCCGGTGGAGTTCGGCGAACTCAAGGCCGCCGATGGCAAGGTCCTGCATTACAGCCTGATCAAGCCGGCGGATTTCGACCCGGCGAAGAAGTACCCGGTGGTGGTGTTCGTCTACGGCGGCCCGGCCGCGCAGACCGTGCTGCGGGCCTGGCCGGGGCGCGCCGACGCGCTGTTCAACCAGTACCTGGCCCAGCGCGGCTACGTGGTGTTCTCGCTGGACAACCGCGGCACGCCGCGGCGCGGGGCGGCCTTCGGCGCGGCGCTGTACGGGCGCCAGGGCGGCGTCGAGGTCGAAGACCAGAAGGCCGGCGTGGACTTCCTGCGCGGCCAGCCCTGGGTGGACCCGGCGCGCATCGGCGTGCACGGCTGGTCCAACGGCGGCTACATGACCCTGATGCTGCTGGCGAAGGCGGCCGACGACTATGCCTGCGGCGTGTCCGGCGCACCGGTCACCGACTGGGCGCTGTACGACACCCACTACACCGAACGCTACATGGATCTGCCGGCCGCCAACGTCGACGGCTATCGCGAGGCCAGCGTGTTCACCCACATCGACGGCATCCGCCCGGACGCGCTGCTGCTGATCCACGGCATGGCCGACGACAACGTGCTGTTCGGCAATTCGACCAAGCTGATGAGCCTGCTGCAGAAGCGCGCGGTACCGTTCGAGCTGATGACCTACCCCGGCGCCAAGCACGGCCTGCGCGGCAAGGACGCACTGCACCGTTACCGGCTGACGCAGGCCTATTTCGATCGCTGCCTCAAACGCTGAGCGGCACGGGCGCGGGCCTTGTCGCCCGCGCCCGGCGACGACCTAACCCCGCGGCCCGCGGCGGCGCGTTGACGATTGCGTCTCCGCCCGGAACCATCGCGATGCGTTCGACCCTGCCGTTTGCCGCCGTGCTCTGCGCGTTGTCCGTCATGACCACCGCGCGCGCCGCGGAACCGTCGCCCGGCAATGCGCCACCGGCGCTGTCGGCCGAAGAAGCCCGCGAGTATCTGCGCAGCCTGTTCGTGCCTTCGCCCTATCGTCTCAACGCCATCGCACTGGCGGGCGAGATCCACTACCGGCTGACGTTCGCGACGCCGCAGGCCTGGGCCTGGCCGCAGACCGGCGAACAGGCCGTGGTGGTCGCCGAGGACGGCATCCGCATCGCGATCTGCGACGATTGCGGCGCGGAAGCGCCGCCGTCGCCGCAGATGCTGCGTCGCTATCTCGCCGCGAACGCCTGGGTGCGCAGCGACGATCCCGCGATCCAGCGCTTCTCCCGACAATACGCGCGCGGGCTCTCGGTGCGCACGCGCATGCGGACGCTGACCGACGCCGTGCGCAATCACATGAACGGCCCGATCGATTACCGCCATTACCACGATGCGGTGACCGCGCTGGAAAACCGCAACGGCGACTGCACCGAATTCGCGGTGCTGCTGGCCGCGGCCGCGCGCGCCCGCGGCATTCCCGCGCGGATCGCGCACGGCCTCGCGTATTCGGGCCGGTTGGCCGGCAGCACGCACGTGTTCAGTCCGCACGCCTGGGTGCAGGCCTGGGACGGCACGCGCTGGGTGAGTTACGACGCGGCCTACGGCAAGTTCGATGCCGGCCACATCGCGCTGGCCATCGGCGACGGCGATCCCGCGGCCCTGCGCGGGCTCAATCGCACCGTGCGCCAACTGCGCATCGCCGATGCCGCCGGCGTCCGCCGCGCGCAGGTCGCGGATGCGGATTGAAATTCCCCGTGGTTCCTGTCGTTGAAGCCGCACGCGATCGCATCGCGTGCGATCGAACCGCAAGCGATCGAACGGCATGGGCCGACGCCGCATCGCGACGCCGGCCCGGCCGGGTCGAGAACGATCAGAACTCCGCGCGCACCGCGACCGGCAGGTCGATCACCGGCAATGCCGGCAGCGCGGTGTCTTCCGGCATGTCGGCGTCGCGCGGATCGTCGACCGCACCGATCACCATCACTTCATCGAGATCGTTCTGGCGGCGATCGGCGATGCGCGAACCGGTGGTCGCTTCGGCGCGACGCGGCGCGGCCGCGGCGGGCAATGCGGGCACCGAGGTGTCTTCCGGCGCCTGCGCATCCGCCGGATCGTTGACGGCGCCGATCACCATCACTTCGTCGAGATCGTTCTGACGGCGATCGGCGATGCGCGAGCCGGTGGTGGCGGTGGGGCGGGTCGTCTTCGCCGAGTCCGCATCGACAGACGCATCGGCGGCCTGCGCGGCGGTGGTGAGAAGACTCGCGACGAGCGCGACGGACAGCGCGACGGCGATGCGCGATGCGCGCGGACGGGATGGATGGATCTGCGGGCGTGTGGACATGGTGGATTCCTCGGTCTGGGTTCGTACGGATGTCGTTGCGGCGTGCGCCGACGCGTCCACGGCCACGGTTGTGCGGCCGCTCATGTGCCTGAACGCCGCATGCGGCGAAACGGGGTTGAGCGCGATCCGATTCCGCGGCATCGCGCCGTGGCGCGGTCTCAGCGCCTGCGCCGACGACCGCACACACTGAACGCCGTGACCTTCGACGGTGGGCGTGCCCACCGCCGCAGCGTAGCGTTCGTCCACCTCCGATGAGACTCCTCCGATGAAACCGCTCGCCCTCGCGTTCGCGATCTCCTGCGCACTCGCCCTGCCGTTGTCCGTCCACGCCGCGCCGGCGGCGGTCGCGGGCAAGGCCGCCACCCACACCCCCGCATCGCGACCCGCACCGGCCTGGGTCGCCGCCAGCAACGCCCACGCCCAGATCCTGCTCGACGCGCAGCTGCGCTTCCAGCCGGAATCCGCCACCTTCTTCGGCGTGCCCGGTTACGACGACAAGGTCGCCGACCTCGGTCCCGACAACGGTGCGCGCTTCCGCAAGGCGATCGGCGAAGCGCGCGCCGCGCTGCAGGAAAAACTGCGGCTGGAGCGCGATCCCGACGTCCGCCAGGATCTCGAGATCATGATCGGCGCGGCCGACGACGCGATCGAGGCCAGCGCGGTCGGCGAACGCCTGCTGTTGCCGTGGACCGATGCGCCGCAGCTGGTGTTCGCCGGCCTGCGCGGACTGCTGTCCGACCAGACCCCGCCGGAGCGCCGCAGGAAAGCGCTCGACCGCCTCAACGCCTACATCGGCAACAGCGTCGGCGAGCGCGGCGGCAAGCGTGGCGGCGGCGACTCGATCTTCGCGCAGGCGCGCCAGCGCTACGAAGAACGCACCGGCGATGCCGCGCTGCTGCGCCCCACCAAACTCGAAGTCGAGCAGGCGCTGAACAATGCCGAGACCTATGCCCAGGGCATCCGCAAGCTGTTCGCGCAGTACGAGGTCGCCGGCAGCGACGCGGCGCTGAAGACACTGGACGCGCAGATCGCGGAATACGTCGCGTGGGTCCGCACCGATGTGCTGCCCAGCGCGCGCACCGACACCCGGCTGCCGCCCGAACTCTACGCGCTGCAGCTGAAGCAGGTGGGCATCGACATCCCGCCCGACCTGTTGATCCAGCGCGCGCGCCTGGCGTTCATGGAAACCCGTGCGGCGATGGATCGGTTGGCGCCGCTGGTGGCGAAAGAAAAGGGCATCGAAGCCACCGACTACCGCGGCGTGATCCGCGCGCTGAAGCGCGAGACCATCCCGAACGACCAGTTGGAAGCGCGCTATCGCAGCGTGATCGACGCGATCGACCCGATCATCCATCGCGAGCGCATCGTCGACGTGCCGAACCGGCCGATGGTCATGCGCCTGGGCACCGAGGCGGAGAGCGCCGCACAGCCGGCGCCGCACTTCCTGCCGGCGCCACTGGTCGGCAACACCGGCCAGCAGGGACAGTTCGTGCTGCCGATCAGCAATCCGGCGGCGAGCGGAGAACACGAAACCTACGACGATTTCAATTATCCGGCGGTGGCGTGGACGCTGTCGGCGCACGAAGGCCGTCCCGGCCACGAACTGCAGTTCACCGCGATGGTCGAGCGCGGCGTGTCGCTGGCGCGCACGCTGTTCGCGTTCAACTCGGTGAACGTCGAAGGCTGGGCGCTGTACGCCGAAGCGGAAATGATTCCCTACGAACCGCTCGACGGCCAGCTGATCGCGCTGCAGTTCCGGCTGATGCGCGCCGCGCGCGCGATGCTCGACCCGATGCTCAACCTCGGCCTGATCGACCGTGCGCGCGCCGAGAAGGTGCTGATCGAAGACGTGGGCCTGTCCAAACCGATGGCGCGTCAGGAACTCGATCGCTACACCTTCAACGCGCCCGGCCAGGCCGGCAGTTATTTCTACGGCTACACGCGCATCCTCGAACTGCGCGCGGAAACCGAGTTGGCGCTGGGCGACAAGTTCGACCGCCTCGCCTTCAACAACTTCCTGCTCGACCAGGGCCTGCTGCCGCCGGATCAACTGGCGAAAGCGGTGCGCGAACGGTTCGTGCCGGCGCAGTCGGCGAAGCGCTGAGCGGGACCGAAAGCGTACGAGAGTGGGGCGCGCGCAGCGATGCGCGCCCCACCGCGCTCAGGTCACGCGGTCGAGCATCCGCCGATGGCGGATCAACCGCGCCCAGCGGGTGCCGAGGTCGATCCAGCAGACGTAGGCCGCTTCGCCGGCGAGGCGGAACACGGTGATCGGCGTGAGCCGCAGCGCGGGCTCGGCGGCGCACAGTTCCCAGTCCAGACCGAGCTGACGCGCGAACAGCGCGCAGCGGGCGAGGTGATAGCGGTTGCTGAGCAGAACGACGGGGCCGCTTCGCGTCGCATCGGCTAGCGTCGCATCGGCGAGCAGGGCGCGCGCGTTGCGCAGATTCTGCAGGGTATCGCGCGAGGTTTTTTCCAGGCGCAGCGGCGCGTCGGCGGCCACGCCTTCGGCCAGCAGTGCGGCGTGGGCGACATCGGCTTCGGCCGGATGCCCCGGCGCGCTGCCGCCGAGCAGCACGATGACCCGCGGCGGGCGCGTGCGCCACACATCGGCGGCGCGGACGATGCGCGCGGCGAAATCGGCGTCGAGGCGCCCGCCCGGGGCATGCTTGCCGAACAACAGCAGCGTGTCGCCGCGATCGGGCGCCGTGGGCGCCCGTCGCGCGGTGCGCACCACGTGCGCGAAATAACCGAGATAGACCAGCCCGGCGCTGAGGACGCAGGCCGCGCCGGCGACGACGCCGGCGTGCAGCACGTCGCGATCGAAAAACAGGCGGCGGCGATGGTCGAGGCGGGTCACGCGACCGGTATGTGCGGTTCGTCGGAACAGCGGTACGTGTCGGGACAGGTGTCCGGCGGGGCGGGCGATGCCCGCACCCCGCGCGGAGCGGCGCTCACTCGATCGAAGAGAGCTGCAGGTTGGTGCTCATGTCCTTGGCGATGTTGTTCACCCACCCCAGGTAATTCGGGTGGATGTAGGTCTTGCCGTTGCGGACCTTGTAGTCGAGGTTCTTGCTGTCGACGTAGGCGATGCGGATGGTCTGGGCGTCCCAGGTCACGCGCACGACGGCGACGTGGTCGCGCAGATTCAGGGTGCTCTCGATCTCGCCCGCGCGCTCGGCGGTGATCGTCCAGCCGCGGCCGATCAGCGCACGCTTGATGTCCTTCACCACCTGCTCCGGGCTCAGTTTGGCGGGGATCGAGACCGGGGCCGGATCGGCCAGCGGCGCCTGACGGGCCTGGACCGCGCCACTGAAGGCGAACAGCGAGAAGACGGACAACAGCATGACGAGAACGCGCACGAGGAACCCCCTGGAATTGAATGATCACGCAGCATGCCCGACGGGTGCCGGCGCTGGCGGCGCGAGTATAAGCCAAGGGCGAAGCCCTCGATGGCACGCGGCGACGCGCGGCAGGACACATCGGGGCGCGGCCGCGGGCACCTTGCCGAACGCACGATCGCGGGGCGCGATCATGAACGGATTGGCCGTGAAACAGCGGGCCCGACTATAATCCGGTCCCTTCCGAAACCGGGCGATACGGTGTCCGCAGCCGCGATCCCAGCCTCCCCGATGACGCCTCTGGCGATCCGCGCCTACACCGCCACCACCGCGCTGGGCCATGGCCGCGAGGCCCAGGCCGAAGCGCTGCGCACCGGGCGCAGCGGCCTGCGTCGCAACGATTTCGGCGAGGGCGCCACCGCCGACGCGCGGCTGGAGACCTGGGTCGGTCGCGTCGAAGGCATCGAGGCCGTCGTCCTGCCCGCCGATCTCGCGCATCTGGACTGCCGCAACAACCGCCTCGCCTGGCTGGCGCTGCAGCAGGACGGCATCCTCGACGGTCTCGCCGCGCTGCGCGCGCGTCACGGCGCGGAACGCATCGCGATCGTGCTCGGCACCTCCACCTCCAGCATCGGCGCCAGCGAAGAGGCGTACACGCGGCTGGAACGCGACGCCGCCGGTGCCGCAGCCTTTCCGGCCGATCTGCGCCGGTCGCTGCTGCACACGCCGCATTCGCTGGGCCATTTCGTGCAGCGCGCGACCGGTCTGCGCGGGCCCTGCGTGACCGTGGCCACCGCATGTTCGTCCAGCGCCAAGGTGTTCGCGCAGGCCGCGCGGTTGATCGCGGCCGGCGTGGTCGACGCCGCGCTGGTCGGCGGCGTCGACACGCTCTGCGGCAGCGTGCTGTTCGGCTTCAACGCACTCGGGCTGGTGTCGCGCAATCCATGCCTGCCGTTCGATGCGCGCCGCGACGGCCTGTCGCTGGGCGAAGCCGGCGGCTATGCGCTGCTGGAGCGCATCGACGACGAACACGACACTGCGCCGCGCCTCTGCGGCTATGGCGAAAGCAGCGATGCCCACCACATGTCGACGCCGCATCCCGAAGGCCTCGGCGCGCGCCTGGCGATGGCCGAAGCGATCGCGCGCGCCGGCATCGCGCCCGACGACGTGGGTTATCTGAATCTGCACGGCACCGCCACGCCCGCGAACGACACGGTCGAAGCGCTCGCGGTGCGCGGCCTGTTCGGCAACGCGCTGCACGCCAGCTCCACCAAGGGCTGGGTCGGGCATACGCTCGGCGCCGCCGGCATCGTCGAATCGGTGTTCTCGCTGCTCGCGCTGGAGCGCGGCCTGCTGCCGGGCATGCTCGGCAGTGACGCGTTCGGCGAGGCGCAGCGCGATCCGGCCTGCGGCCCGCAGATCCGTTTCGACGCCGCGCAGCGCGAGATCCGCTACGCGATGAACAATTCCTTCGGCTTCGGCGGCAACAACGCCTCGCTCGTGTTCGGACGCGGCGCGCAGGGAGCGCACTGAGATGTCCGCGCTCTCCGCCACCATCGAAAGCATCGGTTACTGGAACAACGGCCTGCCGTCGTGGGCACACGCCTGCGCATTCGTCGCCGACGGCACGTTGCCCGACGGCGTCGCGTCGAAACCGTCCCCGCAGTTGCTGCCGCCGAACGAACGCCGGCGCGCGCCGGAATCGGTCGCGGTCGCGCTGGACGTCGCGCTCGCGGCCTGCACCGCGGCCGGTCGCGATCCGGCGACGCTGCCGTCGGTGTTCACCTCCACCCACGGCGATCTGTCGATCACCGACTACATGTGCGCCACGCTCGCGAGCGATCCGACCGCGGTGTCGCCGACGAAATTCCACAACTCGGTGCACAACGCCGCCGCCGGTTACTGGACCATCGGCGCGCACTGCATGCAGGCGGCGACCGCGATCAGCGCCTACGACGCGAGTTTCGCCGAAGGCCTGCTCGAAGCGCTGATGCAGCTCGACGCCGGCGCCGACGCGGTGCTGCTGGTCGGCTACGACACCGGTTCGGTCGGGCCGCTGCTGTCGGTGCACGATGCCGGCGGGCTGCTCGGCGGCGCGCTGCTGCTGTCGCGCGACGGCAAGAAAGGTCCGCGCATCGACGTTCAACTGGTCGACGGCGAGGCCGATGCGCCCGGCGCGCTCGGCCGCCATGCCGGCAACAATCCGATGGCGCCGATGCTGCCGCTGTTCGACGCGCTGGCGTCGGGCGCGACGCGGGCGACGCTGCACGCCGGCCCGGGGCGCGCGATGACCGTGGAGATTTCGCATGACTAACGCCACGATGCCCGCGCTCGACCGCCACAACGTCGCCGTGGTCATTCCTGCGCTGAACGAGGCGCTGCGCATCCGCGAAGTCGTCGAAGGCGCGCTGCGCGAATGCGATCGCGTGATCGTGATCGACGACGGTTCCGACGACGACACCGTCGCGAAGATCGCCGACCTGCCGGTGACGCTGCTGCGCCATCCGCAGCGCATGGGCAAGGGCGCGAGCCTGCGCGACGGTTTCCGCGAAGCCGAGCGTCTGGGCATGGCCGCGGTGACCACCATGGACGGCGACGGCCAGCACGACGCCGCCGACATCCCGCGGCTGATCGCGGCCGCCAACCGCCATCCCGGCTGCGTCATCATCGGCGCGCGCCTGCGCAAGCGCGCGTCGCAGCCGATCTATCGCCGCATCGGCAACGATTTCGGCGACTGGGGCATCGCGTGGGGCTGCGGCTATCGCGTGCGCGACACCCAGAGCGGCCAGCGCCTGTATCCGGCGTCGGTGTTCACCCTGCGCGACGTGGCCGGCGAAGGCTTCGTCTACGAAGCGCAGTTGCTGATCTCCGCCGCGCGCCGCGCCGGCGCGGGCGTGGTCGGGGTGCCGATCGAAACCCGCTACCAGGCCGCCGACGCGCCGCAGCAGTTCCGCAAGAGCCACTTCCGCCTGTTTCGCGATCTCTACGCGATCACCTCGCACGTCGTGGCGCAGGTGTGGTCGTACGGACACGTGGTCCGCGAATATCGGCGCGCGCGCGCGCATCCGCCGGTGATCGACGATCCGACGGGCGAATTCGCCGGCCGCACCTCCACCGCGAACGCATCCACCGGGAACACGCAGCGATGAACTCGAACGCGATGACATCCGAAACCGCCCTCCCCGACACCCGCCACCACGATGTCGTCGTGCTCGGCGGCGGTCTCGCCGGCCTCACGCTGGCGATCCAGCTCAAGCGCCAGGATCCCGCCATCGACATCGCGGTGCTCGAACGCCGCAGCCATCCGGTGCCCGAGGCCGCGTTCAAGGTCGGCGAATCCACGGTCGAGATCGGCGCGCACTATTTCGCCAACGTGCTCGGCCTGCGCGAGCATCTCGAAACCGAACACATCCGCAAGTTCGGTTTCCGCTTCTTCTTCAGCGACGGTCGTCGCGACATCGACCGCTGCACCGAACTGGGCGTCAGCCGGATCCTGCCGACGCCGTCGTGGCAGATCGATCGTGGCCGCTTCGAGAATTTCCTCGGCGATGAAGCGCGTCGCCTCGGCGTGCGCTTCCACGACGGCGCGACCGTGCGCGGCGTCGCGATGGCCGCCGGCGACGACGCGCCGCATGCGATCACCTGGGAGCAGCGCGGCGATACCGTCTCCGCCACCGCGCGCTGGGTCGTGGACGCCAGCGGCCGCGCCGGATTGATCAAGCGCAAGCTCGATCTCGCCGCGCCCGAAATCCACGACGCCAATGCGGTGTGGTGGCGCGTCGATGGCCTGATCGACCCGAAGGACTGGTCCGACGATGCCGGCTGGCTGTCGCGTTGCACGCCGCCGGACCGCTGGCGTTCGACCAACCACATGTGCGGCCCGGGCTACTGGTTCTGGCTGATCCCGCTGTCCTCCGGCGCGCATTCGCTGGGCATCGTCTGCGACGCCAAGATGCATCCGCTGGACACGATGAACACCCACGAGAAGGCGATGGCCTGGCTGCGCGAACACCAGCCGCGCGTCGCCGAAGCGCTCGACAAGCCCGAACACGCACTGCAGGACTTCCTGTTCCTGCGTCACTTCTCGCACGGCTGCAAACAGGTGTTCAGCGGCGACCGCTGGGCGCTGACCGGCGAGGCCGGCGTCTTCCTCGACCCGTTCTACTCGCCGGGCAGCGATTACATCGGCATCGCCAATACGCTGATCTGCGACCTGATCGCGAAGGACCGCGGCGGACATGCGTTCGCGCCCTACGCCGACATCTACCAGCAGCTGTATTTCGGGTTCTTCGAGAACACGATGACGCTGTATCGCGGCCAGTACCCGCTGTTCGGCGACGCTCAGGTGATGCCGGTGAAGGTGATCTGGGACTACACCTATTACTGGGCATTGCTTGCACCGCTGTTCTGCGGCGACAAGCTCACCGAGATCACGCTGCTGGGCCGGCTGCGTCCGCAGTTCGAACGCGGGCGCGACCTCAACCTCGCGATGCAGGCGCTGCTGCGCGCCTGGGGCGAGGCCAACCGCACCGACGCGACGCCCGGTGCCGCATCGCTCGACGGCCGTCTGCTCGATCAGTTCGACATCGACTGGTTCCACGAGATGAACCGCGCGCTGCACGACACGCTCGACAACCCGGCATTCGCGCAACGCATCCGCGACAACGTCGCACGGATGGAATGGCTGGCCGCGGAAACCCTGCAGCGCGCCCGCGCCGTGCATCCGCGGATCGACGACTGCGGCCTCGACGCGCTGCTCGGCGCGACGACGACGGAAGTCTCGCTGGCGCCGATCTGGTACGCGGCGGCCTGAATCAGAAAGCGAGAGAGTCATGCGAATCCACCGCAGCCCTACCGTCGAAGCTATAGGCGGTCGCATTAGAGTTGCTGCCTTAGCTCGGGGTTATACCTCGGAACGCTCCGCCTCTAAGGTGGATATCGCAAAAATTTCTAAATCAATAGGCGTCAGCTACGAAATGGCTAGACGTTATGTGGAGGGGAACGCCAGGATCCCTGATGAGAAGATGCAATTGATCGCTGAATTGCTTCAAGTTTCTTTATCATGGCTATCTCACGGCCAAGGAACGATGGAGCCGGAGCAGATTAACACGCAAATTCTCGAAGAATGTTTGAAATTAGTTTTTGAAGCCGAAGAAAAGTCTGGCGCGAAAATCAACGATGCAAGTAAGTCAAAGTTAGCAGCCGAACTTTATAAACAGCGAATTACTGGCTCGCAAAACTCTGCTGACATTCTGGCGGCTGCTCTTGGGCTGGGTAAGTCATAGAAATATTAACCATCTGCCAAGAGCGGAGGAAATTAAGCACCCTAATCCCTTCCGTCGCTGATCTATCCCCACGAATTTTTCTTGGGATGTAGTGATCTCCAATTCCGAAGGCATTCGTGATCCGGTTCTGGTCTTGATCTACCGGGGCCCCTGGTCGCGACGGGTTTCGTGGATCAGGCCCAACGGGCGCGCGGCAGGACGCCGCGCGTTTTTCGACAGGACACGGATGTCCTGTCGAAAAACCCCGCGAAACCCGTGCACCCGGCGCAACGCGCCGGGCGCGACCGACGGGGTGTGCTTTCTTTTGGTTATCTTTTCTTTGCACAAGCAAAGAAAAGTGACTCGCTCGCGGCAGCGAGCGAAACCAAGGGCCAACGGCAGACCGTTCCGTCAGCCTTCAAAGCAAATTGGATCCGAATCGATCACAAGCAGGTCCCTCGCCTGCGGCTCGGGATGACAGCCGTACCAAGATCGCTACCGACCTGATGATCGGCCGAGGGCAAATGGGGATACCTCAGCCTCAGTACCCTTCATGCAACTCAACTCATCCCGCCGTCGACACCGATCACCTGGCCGTTAATGTACCCCGCACCGTCGCCGCACAGGAATCCGACCAGCGCCGCGACTTCCTCCGGCGTGCCGGCGCGCGCGGCGGGCACCATCTGCTTGATCTGCTCGGGCGGGAACGCCTCCTTCGCCATGCTGCCCGCGATCACCCCGGGCGCCACGACATTGGCGGTGATGCCGCGGCTGGCCATTTCCCGCGCCAGCGATTTGCTGGCGCCGTGCAGCGCGGCCTTGGCCGCGGCGTAGTTGGTCTGGCCGCGGTTGCCGATCACCGCGGCCACCGAGGAAATGCTGACGATGCGGCCCCAGCGTTTGCGCGCCATCGGCAACAGCAGCGGCTGGGTGACGTGGAAGAAACCGTGCAGCGACACGTCGATGACGCGCTTCCACTGCGCGTCGCGCATGCCGGCCATCGGCGCATCGTCGTGGATGCCGGCGTTGTTGACCACGATCTGGATCGGGCCGGCTTCGAGCAGCGCGTCGAGCGCGGCGCGGGTGGCGTCGCCGTCGGCGACATCGAAAGCCACCGCCTCGGCGGAACCGCCCGCGGCGAGGATCTCGTCGCGCACCGCTTCGGCGCGCGCGAGGTTGCCGTTGGCATGCACGATGACGTGCGCGCCGTCGGCCGCGAGCCGGCGGCAGATCGCGCCGCCGAGATCGCCGCTGCCGCCGGTGACGAGGGCGCGGCGGGGAGTGTGGTTCGACATGGTCATTTCTTCTCCGGTCTCCAGGTGCTGTCGTCCCGAACAGAGCGAGGGACCTGCTTCGGCAAGCCATCGAAGGCGTTCGACAACAGGTCCATCACTGCGTTCGGGATGACAATCGATATTTCACGATCATTCGATGCTCATCCCTGCAACATCACCGCCGCCCGTCCTTCCGCGAGCAGCGCGCCGTCGTGAACGATGCGGAAGAGATACTGCTGCGTCGCCGGGCTTTCGGCCAACAATTCGGCCTCGCATTCCAGCGCGCCGGGCAGGTCGTCGATGCGCGCGACGTGCAGGGTCGCGTCGCGCAGGGCGACGAGGAAACCGACCTTCGGGTCGCCGCCGGCCGCGGCGCCGCGCAGACCGCCGTGCACGGCCATCGCCTGCGCGCCGTATTCGCACAGATGCACCGCGCGCAGGCGATCGTCGCTGCGCAGCGGATGCGCGGGATCGCGATGGCCGTCGCTGCGCAGGCGAATGCGGCGATCGTCCCAATCGACGACCGCATCCCACAGGCACATTGCGCCCTTGTGCGGAATCATCGCTTCGATGGCGTGACGGTCGATCATCCAGCAGTCCCCGTAGGAGGGCCTTCAGGCCCGAGCGCTTGCGGAGTCGCGCCCAAAGGTCCGTCCGGGGAAGGGCTCGGGCCTGAAGGCCCTCCTACGCCGGTTTCATGCCGCGAGATCGACAGCGCCAGCACGAAATTGCCGATCACGCCGAGCGTGACCGTGAGACCGATCGCGCGCAGCACCGGAATGCTGGACAGCGCCAGCAGGAAGAACACCAGCAGGGTCATCAGGCTGCATACGATCAGCGCGTGCAGCGTCCGCAGCTGGTCTTCGTAATCGTCGCCGGCATGCTCGAAGAACAGCGCGTAGTCCAGACCGAGGCCGGCGGCGAGGATCAGCGCGACCAGATGGAACAGGGTCAACTCGACGCCGAACGCACGCAGCGCCGCGAGGATCAGCAGCGTGGTCAGCGCCATCGGCAACAACACGCGCAGCGCGCGGCGCGGGGTGCGCAGCGCCAGCCAGACCGTCGCCGCGAGCAGCAGCGCGGCGATGCCGAGCGCGTACAGCACGCGCTCGCGATAGGCCACGACCAGCGATTCCGATGCGGTCTTCAGATCGAGCAATTCGATGCCGGGCGCATTCACGGCGCGCGCGACCGCCGCCGGATCGTCGAGGCCGGTCATCGACACCAGCGCGGTGGCGTGATCCTCGTGTTCGAGCAGCAGCCCGCCCACGCGCGTCGCCAGCGGCGTGCCGGAAAGATCGCGGACTTCCAGCGGCACGGCGGTGCGCGCGCGTTCGACATCGGCGAGGAAATCCTCGAACGCATCGCTGCGGAACGGCGTGGCCGCGACCGCCGCGTCCAGCGACGCGCGCAGCGCATCCGGCGCCGGCAGCATCGCCTGACGGGCGCGTTGGGTGGCGGCGCTGGGCAGCGTACGCGCCACGCTGTCGTAGCCGGCGATGGCCCTGCGTTCGATCAACGCGTCGAGCTTCGGATGCAAGGCTTCGACGCGCTGCAATGCGTCTTCGGCGTTGGCGCCGCGCACCGCCAGCAGATAACGCACGTCCGGCGCGCCGAGTTCCTCGCGCAGATGCGCGTCGCGCGCGAGCGCGTCGGCCGGCACCGGCGTGAGTTTCGACAGATCGTTCTGCCAGAACGGCCCGGGCGCGAAGCGCAGCACCGCCAGCGCGAACAGTGCGAGCATCGCGAGTTGCCAGCCGCGCGGACGCGGCACGCGCGCGACCGCCGACCACAGGCGCGCGAGCCGCGGCGATGCGGCCGGGTCGCGCGGCGCGGGGTCGATCAGCGCCGGCAGCAGCAGGCGCGTGGTCAGCGCGGCGACCGCCAGGCCGGTGATGGTGAACACCGCAAGTTGCTGCAGGCCGTCGACGCCGGAGAACAGGAAGGTGATGTAGGCGATGCAGGTCGAGGCCACGCCGGTCGCCAGCGTCGGCCAGATCGCGCGCGCGTTCGCCCACGGCGACACGCCGGCGCGCTGATGGCTGAAGAGATGGATCGGATAATCCTGGACCACGCCGATCAGGGTGAAACCGAAGGCCACGGTGATGCCGTGCACGCCTTCGGCGAACACGAACGCGACCGCACCCAGGCCGGCGAGGCCCGCGCTGGCCAGCGGCAACACGCCGAACAGCGGCGTGCGCCAGCTGCGGTACGCGATCAGCAGCAGCAGGATCAGGCCGACGCTGTCGACCATGCCTATCCAGCTGGCTTCGCGCTGGGTGCGTCCGCCGATCTCCACCGAGAACGCGCCGGGGCCGGTGAGCGTCATCGTCGATGCGGTGTCGCCGCGCGCCGCGGCGAAGGCGGCTTCGATCGCGGCGATCGCGGACTGTTGGCCGGTCGGATCGAAACCGGCGGAGCGGGTCTCCAGCGCCAACAGCGCTTCCTTGCCGGCTCGGTCGAACCACACGCCGTGCAGCCGCTGTGGCGCGGTCGCCGGCTGCATGGCCTCGGCGATGCGCAGGATTTCCAGGGTCGGATCGGCGGGCAGCAGCGGTTCGATCAGCGCCGCCGCCGGCGAGCCGAGATCCTGCACGCGCGCATCGAGCTCGTCGCGCAGAAAAGCTTCGTCGTAACGCTGCGCATCGAGCGTGGGCGACAGCAGATAGCGATACGGACGCAGGCGCTCCGGAATCGCGGCGAGCGCGTCTTCGCCGCCGTTCGCGACCAGGCCGAAGCGCGCGTCCGCGGCGAGGGTCGTGGCGACGGCCTGCGACTGCGCGGCCAGAGTTTCGGTATCGGCGCCGCCGAGCGACATCAGCAGCAGTCGCGAGCCCGGGCCCTCGCCGAGTTCGTCGAGCAGGAGTTTCTGCGCGGGCGTTTCCGCGGAGGGCATGAATTTGCGCAGATCGCCGCTGACCTGCAGGCGCTGCGAGATCGCGTAACCGGCGATGGCCAGTACGAGCAACCAGACGAC
>CAMLLG010000086.1 GCA_946480825.1 uncultured Lysobacteraceae bacterium | reverse complement strand
GAAGATCAGTTCGCCGTGGCTGTCGTTCTCCGGCACCGGATCGCTGCCGCGATCGTCGACGCAGCACGGCACCTTGCCGTTCTCGAACTGGAACGGCGCATACCAGTCCAGATATTCGAGCACCGCATCGTCGCGCCCCATCCGCAGCAGGCCCTCTGCGATCATCGCGCCGTCGCGGATCCAGCTTCGCGCGTAGGAACGCGTGCCCGGCTGCAGCCGTGGACCGATGCGCGAAATCAGCTGGTGCGCGAGCGACGTGCGCAGGGTGTCGACCAGCGGCCGTCCTTCCTCGGGCACGACGAAACGCACCCCGTCCAGCTTCGCGCGCCAGCGTTCGGCGACGAGTGCCTGGCGCTGCGCCGCGTCGCAGCCACTCTCGCCCTCGCAGAATGGTTCGCCGGACATCGGAACGACAATGGCCACTTGACGCGATTCGCCCGGCGCCAACCGCCAGCGATAGAGCAATGCGCCCGAGGCGAGGCCGGTCGGATCGTCGACCGCATCCGTCGACGGCAATGTTGCCGATGCGAGATGCGATGCGGCCATGCCGGCGTCGAACGGGGTCGCGAACGTCGCATCGGGCGCGCGCTGCGCATGCACGCGCGGACGGCCGTCGACGCGCACGACGCCGTCCTTCGCGATGGCCAGCGAATCGATCCGGCTGACGCCGCCGGTGGTGTTGAGGAACTGGCTCGGCGGATTCACCTGGAACGGCTGCACCGCGAGCGCGAGCGTGTAGTCGCGGGCCTCCGCGCCGGGATTGCGCAGCACGTAGCGCGCGACGATCTGCGTGCGTCGTCCCGATGCATCGCTGTCCATGAACGCGGTGGTGCGCAATTGCGCTTCGGAATGCGACCAGTCGACGCTCGGAATCGGCAGATCGCCGTCCTGCAGCGATTGCATCGACTGGACATCGACCCAGCTCAGGCGTTTTCCATCGACGATCACGAACGGCTCGATGCTGAAACCGCCCTTGGCGACTTCGATCGCGCCGTCTTCGCCGATCAGCCCCTGTTCCAGGCCGCCATCGATGCCGAGGATCGTCCAGTACGGCTGTTCGCCGCTGAAACCGCGGGGAAAACGGCCGCGCGGCAGATCCTTCGCCACCGAAGCGACGAAATCGTTGGGCGTGGCAGCGAAGGCGAGCGGTTCGACGCGCACCTCGACGAGAGCGGTTGTTTTCTCATCATCGCCGCGGAGTTCGATCGCGAGATGGCGCGCTTCGGATTCAGGCAGCGCGATCCAGTCGCGGCCGCCGTCGCTGCCGGCGACATCGCGCAGCGTGCGCCAGACACGACCATCGTCCGATGCCAGCACCGCGTAATCGGTCGGCTGCGCGCCATCGGCCCAGTCGAGGCGCAGGCCGCCGAATTCGGTGGACGCGCCGAGGTCCAGCGACAGCCGCTGTCGACCACGCGCACGCCACGCCGTGACCGGATCGCCATCGATCGCATTCGCCGCATCGCGGCCGGCAGCCGTCGCGCGCGCCGATGCGATCTTCGGCTCAGTCGCATCCGGCGGCAGCGCGGTGAAGCGCAGGTCGTCGAAACACACGCTGCCCTTGCCGCCGGCGCTGTTGTTGAGCGTGAATTCGAGTTTCGCGCTGGCGCGCAGCGCGGGATCGGTGCCCGGGCCCCAGGCCTTGCCGATATGCCTGCGCTTGTAGCGCACGGACGCCCAATCGCGTGGAAACGCGTAGCGCGGGCGATTCACCCACCAGACGTTGTCGCCGCTGGCATCGATGAGCTTGAACTGCAGATCGTTCGCCGGCGACTGGCCGCGAATGTTGAAATCGAAACGGTAGTTCTCCGGATAATCGATGGCGACATCGCGCTGGATGCCGACATAGCCGGAAACACCGTTGAAGTCGTAATCGAGACACAGCGCGCCGTCGTCGACGTGGATCGCGCCGCTGACCTGGGTGGAGGCGATGACGCGCCACTGCGCGGGGTCGTCGAAGCTATCGAGCGTATGCCCGTGGTCTTTCGCCTGGGCACTGCCGATCACTGCCAACAGCCAAACCATCATGTAGCGGTGGAAGCTATCTGCCATCGAATCGTTCTCTCGTTGCGTAGGCGAAGCCTCGAAGAAGGCCTGAACCATTCGTCGCCCCGACGAAAGCCGGGGTCCAGCTTTTCGGGAATCGAGCGGCGAAAAAAATCATCACGGCTGGATCCCGGCTTGCGCCGGGATGACGAACTCATTTTTCGGAGGCGGCCTGGAGCGAGTTGCCATCCATGGCGAAACGTGACGGGCTGCGGTTCGCCCGGCCCGTGCATCCATGCACGGGCGTTCGCGGCCACGCGCGCCGGTGGCGCGCAAGCGTGGCCGCTCACCCCTTCACGCTCCCAAGCATCAGGCCCTGGATGTAATACCGCTGCAGCATCAGGAACAGCAGCAGTACCGGCAACACGGTGAGCACCGCGCCCGCCATCATCATCTCGACGTCCTGGATGTGTTCGCGCGAGAGCGAGGCCAACGCGACCGGCAGCGTGTAGTTCGACTGATCGGCGAGCACGATCAGTGGCCACATGAAATCGTTCCAGCTGCCCATGAAGGTGAAGATGGCCAGCGTCACCAGCACCGGCTTCAGCATCGGCAGCACGATCGACCCGAAGATGCGCCACTCGCCCGCGCCGTCGATGCGCGCGGCTTCGATGAGTTCGTCCGGGATCGTGCGCGCATATTGGCGCACCAGGAAAATGCCGAAGATCGAGGCCATCCCCGGCACGATCACGCCGGCATAGCTGTTCACCAGCCCCATCTGCTTCAGCATGAGGAACAGCGGCAGCATCGCGACCTGCGACGGAATCACCAGTGCGGCCAGCAGGACCTTGAAGATCCGCTCGCGCCCAGCGAAGCGCAGCTTGGCGAAGGCGTAACCGGCCATGGCGTTGATCAGCAGCGACAGCAGCGTCATCGCGGTGGACACCAGCACGCTGTTGAGGAAATAACCGCCCATGCCGATGCGCTCGAACAGCGCGCGATAGTTCTCCAGCGTCGGCGCCGACGGCAGCAGCGGCGGCGGAAAACGGCTGGCGCCGCCGGCCGGCATGAACGAGACCGACAGCATCCACAGCAACGGCGCGAGGCTGAGCAGCGTGAGCGCCAGCAGACCGCCGTGCACCAGCCAGGCGTGCGTGCGCGACTCGCCGACCACGCGACTGCCGGGTGCGCTCATACCAGTCCCTTCCTGCGACCCAGCCGCATCATCAGCGTGGTGATCGCGAAGATGATCAGGAACAACAGGAACGCCACCGCCGACGCGCGGCCCAGATTCCACCAGCGGAAGCCTTCCTCGAACATGAAATACAGCACGCTGACCGTGCTCTGCAACGGATCGCCGCGGGTCATGACGTATGGCTCTGCGAACAGCTGGAAATAGCCGGCGACCGTGATCACGCCGACGACCATCAGCACCGGCCCCAGCATCGGCAGCGTGATGTGCCAGAACTGCCGTCGCCGCGATGCGCCGTCGATGCGCGCGGCCTCGTAGAGATCCTGCGGGATCGCCTGCAGGCCGGCGAGGAAGATCACCATGTTGTAGCCGAAGTTCTTCCACACCGCGAGCAGGATGATCGTGGGCATCGCCCAGGCCGGATCGCCCAGCCAGTCCACCGGCGCGATGCCGATATGCCCCAGCGCCCAGTTCACCAGACCGTAACTGGTGTGGAACAGATAGCGCCAGATCACCGCCACCGCGACCAGCGTGGTCACCACCGGCGCGAACAGCGCGGTGCGGAAGAATGCGCGGAAACGCGTCACCGGTGCATTCAGCAGCAGTGCGGCGCCCAGCGACACCGCGATCGACAACGGCACGCCGACGAGCACGAAATAGAACGTGTTGCCCAGCGATTTCCAGAACAGCGGCGTCCGCAGCAGCTCGACATAGTTGTCGAAGCCGACGAAGCGCAGGTTGTCCCAGTCCGCCAGCGCGTACAGATCGAAATCGCTGAGGCTCAGCAGCAGCGCCGCCAGCACCGGCAGCCCGAAGAACACGCCGAGCACCACCAACGCGGGGCCGACGAAGGTCCAGGCGACGAACGACGGCTTCACGGCGTCGCCTCCGCGCGCGCGGCGCGACGCGCCTCGACCCATCGCCGCTTCTCGAGCATGGTGTCGACAGCGGCATCGAGCTGGCGCACGGCCGCGTCCTGCGACTGCCCGCCGCGCACGACGCGTTCGCTGGTGAGCCGCATCTCCTGCACGATCCGCTCCCACTCCAGCACCTTCGGCGTGGGCTTCACGCGTTCGAGCTGGTCGCGGAACGCCGCGGCGTAGGGATCGGCGCGCAGCGACGGATGGTCCCACGTGCTGCGCCGCGGCGGCAGGTCGCCGATCTCGGCATGGAACTTCTGCTGGATGTCGGGTCGCGACAGGAATTCGACGAACATCCAGGCTTCGCGCTTGCGCGGCGATTGCCGGAACAGCACCAGACTGGTGCCGCCGGCGATGCCCGCGCCGAGACCATCCGGGCCGGGCAGCGGCGCGGTGCCCCACGCATCCTCCAGCCCTTCCGGCGCGCGCTTTTTGAATTCGCGGATATTCCACGGCCCGGAGACGTAGAACACGAACAGGCCGTTGAAGAATTCGTCCCAGACATTGGAGATCTGGGTCTCCGACATCGGCGGTGCGAGATCGGCTTCGAACATGCCGGCGTAGAACGCCAGCGCGCGGCGGAAACCCGGGCTGTCGAGATTGCCCTGTCCGTCGCGCAGCAGCGGATCGTCCTGCTGCAGCGCGAGCGACAACAGTTGTTCGAACTCGTTCAACGGCAGCAGCACCGCATAACGATCCTTCCCGCGCTGACGCTTGATCGCGGTCATCGCCGCCATCCATTCGTCCCATGTCCGCGGCGGCGCGTCGTATCCCGCGGCGGCGAGCAGATCCTTGCGATAGAAGATCAATCGCGTATCGACGTACCACGGCACGCCATAAAGTCGGCCGTCGACGACATTGGTGTCCCAGATGCCCGGGAAGTAATCGTCCGCCACGACGACGTTCGATGCGCGAACGTAGGGTTCCAACGACGCCAGCGCGCCCAACTCCGCGAATTCCGGCACCCAGGTGTTGCCGAGCTGACAAATGTCCGGCAACGCATCCGCAGCATAGGCGGTGAGCAGCTTCTCGTGCGCGGCGGTCCACGGTACCTGCTGCAGTTCCACCCGCAGGCCGGGATGTTCGCGCTCGAACTGCGGAATCAGCGCGCCCACCACTTCGGCCTCGCGGCCCATCGCCCAGAACCGGATCGTCGTGCGCTCATCGGCGCGGCGACATCCGGCCGTCGCCAGCACGGCCGTCGCCAACACCACGCACAGGATCGCGATCAGAACGCGCATGCCTCGACTTTAGCGCGCCGGCGCGGCCGGCGCCTCCAGCCAGCCGCCGCGGAAGCCCGCGCGTTCGAGCCCGCGGCGGATGTGCGGGTTGCGCTTCATCACGTTCCAGACGAAACCGTCGCGGTGATTGGCGATCATCGCCAGGATCGGGCCCTGGTCGATGCCGAGATAATCGCTCGCGAACCAGCCCTTGCCGGGCACGACCTTGCCCGTGACCAAGGGCACGTCGTACTCGAAGCTCGGATTGAAGGCATCGAGAAAACCGTAGCGGGCGTAGAGGTCGTCGCCGTAGCGCGCGCGCATCGCTTCGGCGGCGGGAATGACCAGTTCCGGCGCGAACGGCAGCGATGCCAATGCCGCGGTCGGTGCGAGCGTACCGTCGTCGAACCCGTCGATGGGCCCGGGCCCGCGCGCGCTGTAGCCGCGGAACTCGCGCGATTCGCCGCGCCAGATCTGCCGCGTGCCCTGCGGACCATCGCTGGCGGTCAGGCCCCAGACCTTGTCGTCGTAGCCTTTCCAGCCCATCGGATTGGCCACCGCGTAGGCGTGCTGCGCCAGCGTCGCGCGCCGGCTGTTCTCGAAATAATCGAGGTCCTCGTCGCCGCGGCTTTTTTCGCGCATGTACGCATCCTTCATGCCGCGGAAATCGATCCAGACATGACTGTACTGATGGCCGAACTGCGGCCCGAAGCGCAGATGCGTCTGGCCCTGGAATTCACCCCAGTTGCGGTCGTAACTGCGGGTCCATTCGGTCCAGGCCTCCGGTTCCACCGGATGCGTGGGCGAACCCAGCGCCAGCACGTAGACCAGCATGGCTTCGTTGTAACCCTTCCAGTCGTGATCGATGAAGGTCTGCGTCTCCGGATGCCAGCCCATCGAGATCAGCGGCGCGCGCGGCCGCATCCAGTCCCACTCCACCCGGCCGTACAGCGTTTCGGCGAGGCCGCGGATCTCGCGTTCCCGCGCATCGTCGCCGTCGTAGTAACTCTGCGCGAACAGCACGCCCATCATCATCAGGCCGGTGTCCACGCTCGACAGTTCGACCCACGTGTCGAAACGCTGGCCGCTGCGCATGTCGAGAAAATGATAGTAGAAACCGCGATGGCCCGAACGCCCCTTGGCTTCCGGCCCCATCGGCGCATCGTGCAGGAACCGCAGCGTGGTCAGCGTGCGCTCGGCCGCCTGTGCGCGAGTGACCCAGCCCCGCTCCGCGCCGATCGGGTAGGCGGTCAACGCAAAACCGATCGCCGCGATGCTGGAGAACGGCCGCGACGGATGACGATCCGGCGCCAGCCCGGTGCCGGCCTCGGTGGTTTCCCAGAAGTAATCGAACGTCCGGCGTTCGATGTCGTCGAAGACCGGCGGCAACGGCATTGCCGCATCGGAAAAAGAAGACGCCGCCGGGCGTGCAGGCGTCGCCGATTCGGGGGCATGGCGACAGCCTGCGAGGAATGCGAGAGAGAGGCACACGCCCATCCCGGCGACGATGCGGCAGCGAAGGCCGAACGCAGAACGATTCAAACGAAGCTCCGGTATCAGTGAACGTGCCGGCCGCCCGTCGCGCACGGGCGGCCGTCATCGAGGGTCACGAGACGATTACCACACCAGACCGAAAGACAGCTTGAAGGTCCGGGTCGGGCGCTCGATGCCGTCGCCGGTACGGCGCCCGAAATTGGCGTCCGGGCTGCCGTCCCAACCGCGCCAGTTCGAGTATTCGCCCGCGCCGTAATTGCGCCAGTTGAACACGTTCAGGAAATCGCCGCGGACCCGCAGCTTGATGTCCGTACCGGTGTCCCATTCCTTCTGCAGGGCGATGTCGAGCTGCTTGTACGCGATGGCGCCATCGGGACGGAACGGATCGAAATAGCAGTTGCCGGCGACGGTCACCTCGAAGCAGTTGATCGCTTCGACCGCTTTCGGGCTGGCCAGCGTGAGCTTGGCCGATGCGGTGATGCCCCAGAAATCGGCGATGCCGGTCGCGACCAGGCGATGTTTTGAAACGCCCAGCGCGTCGGTGAACGCCACGCCATCGAGGTTCGGATAATCGAAGGAGAACTGGTCGGAATTGCTGCGATTCTCTTCCGCATCGCTGTAGGTGTAAGCCAGGCTCACGCCCCAGTGCGATTCGCGTGTATAGGGCTTTTCCAACGACAGCAGCAGCGAGTTCAGGCGCGTTTCCACCGCGTTGTCGCCGAGGAAGAACCGTCCCCAGCCCGGCAACGACTCGCCCCAGGGCTGACCGCCCCAATCCAGCGCCGGATTGTTGCGGAACTCGCCGTTGGGATAACGGTTGCCCATGGTGAAGAGGATGCCGTCGTGGCTGCGGATGTGCAGCAGCGTCACCGAAGAGTTCCAGTCGTGTCCGGACAGTTGGAACGCATTGCGCATGCCGATGCTGAACTGATCGGAATACGGCGTCTTCAGGTCGTTGTTGATCAGGAAGACCTCGGCGCCATTCGAAGTCCCGGCGACCAGCGCGGCCAGATTGGCGGGGTCGAGGTAGCTCGGATCCCAGTCGAAGCAGGTCGGCCCGACGGTACAGGTGTGGCCCGGCGTATTGAAGTTAAGTTCGTAACGCTGGAACGCCAGCCGGTACTTTTCGTACGACAGGTAATCGAACTGGTTGCGATTGTAGGAGCGACCGGCGCCGCCGAAGATCACATGCCGCTCGTCGCCATTGAGGTCATACGAGAAACCGACGCGCGGTTGCCATGCGTCCTTGAAGGCTTTTCGATTGTTGCCGGTGCTGATGTAGTCGTTGTAGTCGTAGTCGACGTTGGCGTTGTTGATGTTCGGCCATGCCTGCAGCGCGGCGACCAGGCCGGCCGGCGTGACGTGGTCTTCGTAGCTGGGCGTGCGTTCGTAGTCCCAGCGCAGGCCGAGGTTGAGGGTCAGCTTGTCGGTGACTTCCCAATCGTCCTGCAGATAGATACCGAACTGTTTGCTGCTCGATTCGACCTTGGTCGGATAGCCGTTGCCGGACGCGGAGAACTGAACGAAATACGGTACGGTCAGACTGCGCAACCCGTCGTAACGGAACTGCGGCGTGTACGGGCTCTGCTCGAACGCGGAGATGTCGATGAGCTTGTACTTGACGCCGAACTTCACGGTGTGCCGATCCCAGCCGGTGAAGGTGAAATCGTTCTGCAGCGAATAGCCCTTCTGGCCCTTGTCCTGGAAATCGCCGCCGCCGCCGCGACGGATGATCTGATCCATGCCGGGATTGTTGTTCGCCTCTTCGCCCGCGCGCGGGATGAACAGCAGATAGCCGTTCTCGGTCGACGCGGTGCGGGGCGCGAAATTGGCGTCTTCGAAGGTGAGATGCGCGTCGTTGACCCAGTTCGCGGTGCTCCACTGCCAGCGCAGATCGGCGCGCGTCTCGTCGCCGGTCTTGAGCGTGCCGCTGGAAGACAGATTCTGGCCGCCGATGTTGGTCAGCTCATCCTCTTCGCGACGCTTGAGGGTCAACTGCAACAGATGCTCTTCGGAAAGCGACCAGTCGAGCTTGCCGAAGTACAGATCCTCGCGGAACGGCGCGTTGGTGGTGCTGCGCGCTTCGTCCTGGAACTGCAGCGGCAGATCCTCGATCTCGAAATTGCGCCCCGGATCGATCTGGCGCGGGTCGTCGCGGTCCTTGGCCTCGTAGGCGAGGAAGAAGTGCAGCCGGTCGCGCAGGATCGGCCCGCCGAACGACGCACCGTACTGGGTGTCCTTGCTTCTGGGCTTGCTGTCGAGGCCCTTGTCTTCGCGGACGGTGCGCGACACCCACTCGCTGGCGACGCTGTCCCAGAAGAAACTGCCCTTGAAATCGTTGGTGCCCGACTGGGTGACCGCGGTGATCGCGGCGCTGCTCAGCTGGTCGTACTCGGCCTTGTAGTTCGAAGTGATGACCTTGTATTCGGCGATGCCCAACTGCGGGAACGGGTTGCCGCGACTGGAATCCTGCCCGGTGATGCCGCCCTTCAGGATGTAATCCTTCTGGCCGACGCCATCGACGTAGACATTGATCCCGTTGGAAAGCTGCGCGCCGCTGCGCAGCGAGGTCGAACCTTCGTTGCCGGTGGTGAAGACGACGCCCGGCACGATGTCGGCGAACGCGAGGAAGTTGCGCGAATTCTGCGGCAGCGAATCGATCTGCTTCTTGCTGACGTACGTCGCCACTTCCGAGGTCTTGGTTTCGGCCAGCACGGTGCCGACCACGACCACGGTGTCGAGATCGCCTTCGGCTTTCGCGTCGTCGGCGTCCAGCGTCACGGTTTCGCCCACGCGCAGCGTGACATTGTGGGCGGAGGTCTGTCCGCCGGATTCGACGCTGATGCGATAGGTGCCGGGCGGCAGACCGACGAGCGAATAGCCGCCGCTGTCGCCGGCCTCGACGCTGCGGCTGAAGCCGGTGGCGGTGTTGGTGGCGGTGACCTTGGCATCGGCCGCGGCCTGCCCGCGGACCGTGGCGCCGGTGGATTGGGCGAATGAGGCGGGGGCGCCGAACAACAGGCAACTGGCCAGCGCGCAGCTCAACAGCGAACGCTGGAGGCGGTGGGGTGTCTGACGACGTGGTTGATTCATGACTTCGCCCCTCCCGAGGGCAGACTGTCTTCTTGATGTTCTCGAAGCGGATGCTTTCCGACTCGGTGAATGTTGTCGATACGCAATGCGATCGAGGCGAAATTCCGCCACTTGTAACCGGTTACATCTTCAATCAAAAAAAACCGCAGTCCTTTCCCTCACGTGCGGACCGAAGCCGATCGCCCGCTTTCGGCACGCTGGATTCCCGCTCAACGCGCCTCGCCCCCGGTGGAAGCACGCGCACCGGAGGCGCGCACGCTCGATTGACGCACGATCAACTCCGGCACCTGCGGCCCGAGCCGCTCGCGCACGTCCTGGCCGGCGTAGAGATCGAGCAGAACCCGCAGCGCGTGCGCCCCGAGCTCGGCGATGTTCACCCGCATCGTGGTCAACGACGGCACCATGTAGCGCGCCAGCGGAATGTCGTCGAAACCGGCCAGTGCGATGTCGTCCGGGACGCGCACGCCGGCCTGGTTGAAAGCGAACAGACAGCCCAGCGCCATCATGTCGTTGGCCGCGAACACCGCCTGCGGGCGCTGTTCGGCCGCCAGCAGCGCCAATCCCGCGGCATGGCCCGAGGCCTCACCGAAATCGCCCGGCACCACCCACGGCTCGGCGGAGGCGTCGACGGCGAGCAGTGCGTCGCGATAACCGCGCAGGCGTTCGTACGCGTCGAAATTGTTCACCGGACCGGCGACGAACGCGATGCGGCGATGCCCCGCCGCCAGCAGATGCTCGACCATCGCCCGCGCACCGCCGTAGTTGTCGATGCCGAAGGCGATCTGGCCGGTGTCGGTGGGCTGCGAATTGATCAACACCGCGGGCAACGCGGCCAGATTTTCGCTGAGGAAATCGAGGTCGCCGGCGTGCGGCGACATCACCAGCAGGCCGTCGACGCGTCCGCGCATCGCGCGCAGCGCGGACGCCTGTTCTTCCGGATGACCGTGATAACTCGACACCAGCAGATGCAGCCCGCATTCGCGCGCCACCTGATCGATGCCGCGCATCAGTTCGGAGAAGAATTCGCCGTGCAGATCCGGCAGCACCACGCCGATGGTGTGGGTGCGCCGGCTGCTGAGGCTGCGCGCGGCATGATGCGGGCTGTAGCGGAGTTCGTGCGCCACCGCCAACACGCGGCGGCGCACGCCTTCGGTGACGTTGTCGTGACCGTTGAGCGCCCGCGAGACGGTCGCCACCGATACCTGGGCCGCGCGCGCCACATCTCTGATCGTCACACTCGATGCCATCGACCTGCTCTACGGATGGCGGGGTCCGCCGAAGGGCAATGTAACCGTTTTCAAAAAAATGTGTAAAGCCGCATCGGCATGCCGATCAACGGTCGCGATCGGCAACGGCAAACATCTGATTTTCCGGACGTTTCGGAAGGATCAAGGCATGACCGCCAAAGCGCGGAGCATGCTGCGTCGCAACAATTCAGGCGCTCGCCTGGATCGACAGCGCATGGATATCGGTCTGCATCAAGCCGTCCAACGCGGCATACACCGCGCGATGCCGGGCGATCGGGGTCATGTCCGCGAACGCCGGACTGACCACGCGCACACGGAAATGGCCGCGGCCATCGCGGGCGCCCTCGTGTCCCGCATGCCGGTGGCTGTCGTCGATCACCTCGAGTTCGGTCGGCGAGAACGCCGCTTCGAGCAGGTGGCGGATGGCGTCGACGCGGGCCTCGCGCGGCAGCGGGCCGACGATACCGCCGCTCATGGCAGCACCTGACGGAACGGGCGGACCTCGACGCGGACATACACACCGGCGTCGATGTAGGGATCGGCATCGGCCCAGGCGCGCGCTGCGGTCAGGCTTTCGAATTCGGCGATCACGATGCTGCCGCTGAACCCCGCCGGACCCGGGTCTTCGGCATCGATGGCGGGGCAAGGACCGGCCAGAAGCAGGCGACCGGCATCCTTCAACGCATTCAACCGGGCCAGATGCGCCGGCCGCGCCTGCAGGCGGGCTTCGAGCGATTGCGGGGCGTCGTAGCCCTCGATGGCATACCACATGCGGATGGGTCTCGATCGTCGGGAGGCATAGGATAATCCGTGCGCCACGGCCGCCGCGCTGGACAGCCGCGCGCCCAACCCGTACTCTTGAACCATCGTTTCGAGGCCGGTAGTGGTATCCCCTCGATGGCGTGAAGGGTCCGTGATGATGCGGTCTCTCCGCCCGGACCGAGGTTCCGCCACCCCACCCGGCCCCCCGGCCTTCACCCGACCCGTCCGCACCGTCCTGTTGCCAGGTCCGGGCAGGTGTGACGAGCCTGGACGTTAGCCCTTGATCCGCCCCCGCATGCCCCGCATCTGCCTCGACGGGACATGCACCCTCCAGCCGTTGCACGCCCGGCCCGCGGTCCGCCGCTCCCCTGGGACGACATCGGCGATGCGTTGTCGCTCCATCCGCAACGATGGCCGACCGCGCGCTCCCGCGATCGCACGATGCGTTCGCCCACGCGTCGCCGAACGTCGGCACGCTCCCTTCGTCGATCGCCTCCGCCGTCGAATGCCAGAACCCATGATCGTCCCGTCGAATGAGCACTGAAACCGCGCCCGACGCGCCTGCCGCCGGGCAGGACGACGCCGTCGCGTTGCAGACGGACGCTCCCCATCTCCCCGCTCCGCAGGCGCCGCAACAGCACGAGATGCGCCTGGCGACCGTGCTCGGCCAACCGGTGCTGCAGATCCCGCAGGACCTGTACATCCCGCCGGATGCGCTGGAAGTCATCCTCGAAGCCTTCGAGGGACCGCTCGACCTGCTGCTGTATCTGATCCGCCGTCAGAACCTCGACATCCTCGACATCCCGGTCGCGGAGATCACCAAGCAGTACGTGGACTACATCGGCGTGATGCGCGAGATGCGCTTCGAGCTGGCCGCGGAATATCTGGTGATGGCCGCGATCCTGGCCGAGATCAAGTCGCGGATGCTGCTACCCCGCCCGCCCAGCGACGAGAACGCGGAGGACGACCCCCGCGCCGATCTGGTCCGCCGCCTGCAGGATTACGAACGCTTCAAGCAGGCCGCCGAAGACCTCGACACCCTGCCCCGCATGGAACGCGACACCTCGCCGGTGGCGGCTTTTCTGCCGGACCGCAACAGCGTGAAGCTGCCGCCGCCGGTGCAGCTCAAGGAAATGCTGCTGGCACTCCACGACGTGCTCAAACGCGCCGAGTTGTTCACCGGCCACTCGATCAAGCGCGAAGCGCTGAGCGTCCGCCAGCGGATGACCGACGTGCTGACCCGCCTCGGGGATGGCAGCTTTCATCGTTTCGAATCGCTGTTCGAACCGCGCGAAGGCAAGCTCGGCGTGGTCGTGACCTTCCTGTCGATTCTGGAACTGGCGAAGGAACAACTGCTCGACATCGTGCAGGAAGCGCCGCTCGCGCCGATCTATCTGAAATCGCTGGCCGCGGGCGAACACGGCGACGCCGTCGTGCCCGAACTGAGCAGCGAATTCGACGACGACACGCTCGGCGACGGCGTGCAGGAACCGGCCGCGCCACCGCGGGCCGCCAACGACGACGCCCGCACATGACCACCCGCATCGCCGCCACGCATCGCGCGCGACGCCACTCCCGCTGACGAACGAACCGCATGGATCAACACTTCATCACCCGCATCGTCGAGGCCGCGCTGCTCGCGGCCAGTCAACCGCTGACCATCGTGCAACTGCGCGGCCTGTTCACGCTCGACGAGCCCGCGCCGGAAGGCAGCATCGAACAGGCGCTGACCGATCTGCGCGCCGCCTGCGAAGGGCGCGGCATCGAACTGGCCGAAACCGCGTCCGGCTATCGCTTCCAGGTGCAGGCCGACGTCCATGCCTGGGTGGCGCGTCTGTGGAGCGACCGCCAGACCAGGTACACCCGCGCCACGCTCGAAACGCTGGCGATCATCGCCTACCGGCAGCCGATCACCCGCGGCGAGATCGAACAGGTCCGCGGCGTGGCGGTCAGCAGCAACATTATCAAGGCGCTGGAAGAACGCGAATGGATCCGTTCGGTCGGCCACCGCGACGTGCCGGGCCGCCCCGAACTGCTCGGCACCACCCGCACCTTCCTCGACTACTTCGGCCTGAAGAGCCTCGATCAGCTGCCGCCGCTGTCCGAGCTGAAGGATTTCGGCGAACTCGATCCGCAATTGTCGTTCGAGGATCCGGACGCGCCGAAAGCCGCGGCCATCATCGCCGGCGTGCAGGACGAAGCGGAGTTCGACGATACGAACAGCGAAGATACGGGCAGCAACGATGCGGAGAGTGACGATACCGACCGCAACGACGACGCCGACAACGAAAGCAGCGACAAGATCACCGACAAGATCACCGAAAAAACCAGCGACAAGACCAGCGAAGACATTCGCGAGGCCGGCGACGACACCGGCGCATCCTCGCGGCAGCATCCAGACGAAGACGCATCCGCGTCCGACGACACCCACACCGCCCTCGTCGAAGACGACGACAGCACCGGAGCTTGACATGAAGAAAGAACAACAACCCCGCACCCTTTCTCTCAAACGCGAGAAGGATGCCCCCGCCGAAGCGCCGCGCCTGGAAGAACGCCTGCACAAGGTGCTGGCCCAGGCAGGCCTCGGCTCCCGCCGCGCGCTGGAACAGCGCATCGCGGACGCCATGGTCAAGGTCAACGGCGAAACCGCCCAGATCGGCATGAGCGTCAAGGGCGGCGACCGCATCGAGATCGACGGCAAGACCTTCGTCGCCAGCGCCCTCACCGAGCCGGCGCGCGTGCTCATCTACAACAAGCCCGAAGGCGAAGTGACCACCCGCGAGGATCCCGAAGGTCGTCCGACGATCTTCGAAGCGCTGCCCGTGCTCAAGGGCGCGCGCTGGATCGCGATCGGACGCCTCGACATCAACACCACCGGCCTGTTGCTGCTCACCACCGACGGCGAACTGGCCAATGCGATGATGCATCCCTCGTTCGAAATCGAGCGCGAGTACGTCTGCCGCGTGCGTGCGCCCGAGGGCGAAGAAGAAGTTTCGGACAAACTCGTCGACCGGCTGCGCCGCGGCGTGGCCTTGGAGGATGGCCCGGCGAAGTTCGATCAGATCGAGCGCATCGGCGGCACCAACATGCCCGACGAAAGCCGGCACGACTGGTTCCGCGTCACCCTCAGCGAAGGCCGCAATCGCGAAGTCCGCCGCCTGTGGGAATCGCAGGGCTGCCAGGTCAGCCGTCTGAAACGCATCCGCTACGGCAACGTGACGCTGCCGCAACCGCTGCTGCGCGGCCAGAGCCAGGAACTGCCGGCCGCTCAGGTCGATGCGCTGCGCAAGAAACTCAATCTCGAAGAAGGCCCGCCGCCGGCGCTGACGCTGCAGCCGGTAATCGGCCAGCGCAAGGCCGCGAAGGCCACCGTGCATGTCGGCCGCGAGGGCCGCAGCCAGGCCTACGTCAACGGCCACAACACCGCAGACGAAGGCCGCGAACTGCGCCGCTTCGACCATGTGCGC
>CAMLLG010000085.1 GCA_946480825.1 uncultured Lysobacteraceae bacterium | reverse complement strand
CCTGCCCGACCAGTTCGGCGAAACGCTTGGGGCGCCACTTGCGGGCGAGGACGAGGTAGGACATGCCCACATTCTGCCATGCGCGGCACCGCGACCGCTGTTGCGGCGAACCCTCCTCCGCATCTTCCTTGTCCGCGCGAGGCCGGCCGGCTAGAATTGGCGGTCCTGAACGCGAGGGATCGCGTCGCAGGGGCAGTACCCGGAGAGGTGTCCGAGTGGTTGAAGGAGCACGCCTGGAAAGTGTGTAAGCGTCTAAACCGCGCTTCGGGGGTTCGAATCCCCCTCTCTCCGCCAGTTTCAGGAATTCGCGATCTTCGAAGCAACGCCGACATCGGGCGAAGCGATGGAGAGGGGGTGAGAACCCCCGCGGGTTCGACGGATCGGCAGGATTGCCGATCCGCACGGCGAAGCCGCCCGCAGGGCGAGGTACATGGATGTACCGAGTGAATCCCCCTCTCGGGGTATCCACTTCCGTTTCGCAGTTTCACGCCAGCGTCGTTGACGCACGTCTATGGTGGCCCCGTCGGCCCCTCGCGACGCTAGATCGAAAACCCCGCCAGGGCCGGAAGGCAGCAACGGTATCGGTCGATGCGGGTGCCGAGGTCAGCCGGCGGGGCCATCGCCATTTCCGTGCTTCGCACGGACATCCCAAAGTTCGCTCCGCGAACCTTGGGCCCCAGGCTCGTATCTCCGATTCCCGCGGCTTCGCCGCGCCCCCCTTGCCAAGGGGGCTCTGCTCCAGCAAGTCTTTCGCGAAAGCGAAGCATGGAGTCACAACCGTAGCCTTCCATGGCGATGCGACATCGCTCTCCGGATGATCCTGCCCGGCCATCCATGGCCGGGCGTTCGCGGCCACGCGCGGTAATCCCGCGCAAGCGTGGCCGCCCACCCCCGCGGCTTCGCCGCGCCCCCTTGCCAAGGGGCTATGCTCCAGCAAGTGAATCGGTGAAGGCGGAGAATTGCGCCTCATGTCATCCCGAGCGCAGCGAGGGACCTGTTGTTCAGAACCACGGGGGGCCTCCATCGCGGCACGCCGTCGTCATTCTGGACCCCGAGTTTGATCCGGATGCAACCACGCCGCATCGCCTTCGGCATAGCGCTCGTGTTTCCAGATCGGGACCCGCGATTTCACTTCGTCGATGATCCAGCGACAGGCCGCGAACGCGGCGTCGCGATGCGCGGCGCTGACGCCGACCCACACCGCGAGGTCGCCGACCTCGAGATCGCCGATGCGATGCACGCAGGCGGCATCGGCGATGGCGAACGTCGCCAGCGCTTCCTCGACGATTTTCGCGCCTTCGGCTTGGGCCAGCGCGATGTAGGCTTCATAACGCAGTCCAAGCGCGGTGCGGCCGTCGTTGTGATTGCGTACCCAGCCCTCGAAGCTCGCGTAGGCGCCGGCTTCCGCCCGAAGCAGGCGTTCGCGCAGGGGCGCGATGTCGAAGGGGATGACTGCGAGCGAGAAACGGTCCGTCATGTCAGCCGCCCGAGACCGGTGGAATGAAGGCGATTTCGGCGCCCTCGCTCGCCACGTCGTCCCAACGCGCGAACGCGCCATCCGCCGCCACGCGCAAGCGATCCATCGGCATGGCGAAACCATGCTTCGCCTGCAGCGCGAGATACAGCGTGCGCAGGTCGCCTGCGTGATCGATGATTTCGCTTTCGACGCCCGCGGCGTCGCGCAGGCTGGCGAAATAGAGCACGCGCAGGGTCGCCATCAGCCGTTCCTCTCCTCGATGCCGCCGAAGTCACGCTTCCCGCCGCGCTTTCCGCGCAGCTTCGCCGGGCCCAGCACGATCGCGTGCGACAGCGCCTTGCACATGTCGTAGACGGTGAGCGCGGCGACGGTAGCGCCGGTCAGCGCTTCCATCTCGACGCCGGTGCGATGGGTGACGGTGACGGTGCAGACAATCTCCAGTTCGCGCTCGCCGCGCCAGTCGACGGCGAAACGGATGCCGTCGATCGGCAGCGGATGGCAGAACGGAATCAGTTCGTGCGTGCGTTTCACCGCCAGGGTGCCGGCGATGATCGCCGTGTCGACGACGCCGCCCTTCGCGCTTTTCAGGCCGTTCTTCCGCAACTGCGCGGCGACCGCTGCCGGGAACTTGACCCGGCATTCTGCGGTGGCGACGCGCGCGGTCACCGCCTTCGCGGACACGTCGACCATGGTCGGGCGGCCGTCGGCGTCGAGATGGGTCAATGTGCTTCGGGGGCGCCGCATGGGGTGATTTTCATCCAGTGATCCATTGATCGAACGAGATACACGCACGCCATCCGTGGCGCAACTTCGAATACTCCGGAACGTCCTGCCCGGCCATCCATGGCCGGGCGTTCGCAGCCGCGCGCGCCAGTGGCGCGCAAGCGCGACTGCTCACCCCCCAACCAGAAACATCTCGACGCGCTTGCGCGGTGCGGCATGACCGCTGCGCAGTTCGCTGTAGCGATCGCCGCGTCCGCGCCACAGCTCGGCGAGCCGTGCGTCGAATGCATCGTCGGCCAGCCAGCGGCGCAGATCGGTGCCCTCGCCTGCGAACAGACAGGTATAAAGCCGACCATCGGCGGAGACGCGGGCGCGGTGACAATCGCCGCAGAACGGCGCGGAGATCGAACTGACGAAGCCGACTTCGCCGAGGCCGTCGTCGAAGGCGTGGCGGGCGGCGACTTCGCCGCGATACTGCGGGCCCAGCGCGTGCATCGGCCAGCGCGCATGGAGGCGGTCGCGCAGTTCCGACGACGGCACCACGCGCGCGGCATCCCAGTCGTTGCAGGTGCCGACGTCCATGTATTCGATGAAACGCAGGGTGTGGCCGTGCGTGCGCGCGAACGCCACCAGCGGCAGCACCTGATCGTCGTTGACGCCGCGCTGGACGACGCAGTTCAGCTTGATCTTCGCGAAGCCCGCGGCGCGCGCGGCGTCGATGCCGCGCAGGACTTCGGCGAGATCGCCGCGGCCGCCGGACAGCGCGGCGAACTGCGCGGGATCGAGCGTGTCGAGACTGACCGTGACCCGATGCAGCCCGGCCTCGCGCAGTGCGCGGGCCTGCGCGGCGAGCAGACTGCCGTTGGTGGTCAGCGCGATGTCGTCGAGGCCTTCGATGGCCGCGAGCCGCGCGATCAGATCGGGCAGACGCTTGCGCAGCAGCGGCTCGCCGCCGGTGATGCGCAGCTTGCGCACGCCGACACCCACGAAGCCGCGGACCAGTCGCTCGATCTCGTCGAACGACAATCGCGACGCGGCGTCGAGACCATGGTCGTCGGGGATGCGTTCGGCCGGCATGCAATACGGGCAGCGGAAGTTGCAGGCCTCGATCACCGACAGGCGCAGGTCGTGGAGCGGGCGGCCGAGGCGGTCGCGCGGCAGGTCGGAGGGTCGGGGCACGGCGGATGTCGTCACGGCGGCAGTCATCATCGCAAGAGTACGCGGATCACGCCGGAACAGAGGCGCCCTGCGCGCTGCCGGTTGCGTCGAAGGGCTCGGCGCGCGCGGCGGTCGGCTCCGCCAGCGCCAGGCATTCGCCCGGGTCTGCGACGCGATAACCACGCGCTTTCAAGGCTTGGCCCTCGGCCGCGCCGACGTAGTGATAGAGCACGCAGCGGCTCAGCAGTTCGTCGGGATATTCGCGCTCCAGATCCTCGATACCGCTGTGCGAAGGATTGCCGCGCAGGGCGCAGTCGTGGGCGACGGTTTCGCCGGCATCGGCCGCCTTCGCCAGCACTTCCGGAATCGGCCGGGTATCGCCGGTCCAGACCAGACTGCCGCGCAGGCGCAGCCCATAGGCGGTGCGCGGCCAGTGATGCCGGGTTTCGAACACGTCCAGGCGCACACCGTCGTGCCAGAAGGCATCGCCGACCGGAATCACCTGGAAGGCGTCCCAGAAATTCGCGCCGCCCTCGGCGAGCACGTTCGGATAGTCGCCGACCCGCTGGTGCAAGAGCGGGACGAGATGCGCCGGCAGATACAGCCGGATGAGCCCGGCGCGACCGCCGAACATGCCGTCGACGAACAGCCGCTCGAAGCCGGCGACATGATCCAGATGGGTATGGGTGAGAAACAGCGCGCGCGGCGCTTCGCCGTAATGCGCGAGATACGCGGTGAGGCCCTCCGCCCCGCAGTCGATGGTCAACCACGGCCGGCCGTGGCGCTCGATCGTCGCCATCGCCGAACCCAGTTCGACCGCCGACGCATTGCCGACACCGTGAAACCGCAAAGCCCAGCCCATGATTGGATCGCCTCGGCGCCTGTCGATGATTCTTGTTGATGATGTTTTGGAAGTCGCGTCGGCCCGTGCCGGCGTCAGGTCCCGCGCTGCCAGCGCGCATCGTACGCGCTGCGGAGCGTGGCGTAATCCCGTTCGACCTCGGCGACGCCGCGCGCGCCGCGCAGCTTCAGCAGCGAACGCTGCAGACGCGCGAGATTCTTTTCGCGCCAGCCGGTGGCGGGAATCCGCAGTTGGCTGCGGTCGAGGTCGATCGCCCAGCCCTTGCCGGCGGTGTCGAACAGGAGGTTGTGGGCATTCAGATCGGCGTGATCCAGTCCGGCCCGATGGAGACGCGCGATCAGTTGTCCGGCCTGCGCCCACGGCGCGTCGCTGCCGTCCGCCGAGGCGCGGTCTGCCAGGGATTTCACGTTCTGCAGGCGTTCGAGCAGGATGCCGGCGCGGTACCAGAGACCCTGGCGCCAATAGATGGCGGCTATCGGCCGAGGCACGGGCAGACTCCTGCGGATGAGCTCGCGCAGCAGCCGGAATTCCTCGAAACTGCGGATCGACGAGCCCCCGCGCCAGACATGTTTTTCGCGGCTGAAGCGGGCCGCGAATCCGCCTCTCAGGTAGTGCCGCAACACCGCGGGACCGAAACCGCCCTCTGCCGCACCACCCTCCACGAACCAGGCGCCGCCGCGTCCGCCGCTGCCGACCCGCTGCGCACGTTCGCCCCACCAGTCCGGGTCGAACCATCCGGGCGTCACCGCCGCGGGTCCGGCTTGCCGCAGACGCGCGGCGTCGAACAGAATCGCCCCACCCGCCCCCGTTCCGCCGGCATCGCGGAAGGGCATCAGGCTTTCGCTGGCGTCGAAGGCGACCATTTCCCGAGTCTATCAATTGGACAAGACAAGTCTTCGATCGATCTGCCTCCTGCGGCTCTCCGCGCTGGGAGATGTGACCCACGTCCTGCCGCTGCTCCGGACCCTGCGCAGGGCCTGGCCCGAGGTCGCCCTGACCTGGGTGATCGGCAAGGGCGAACAGAAACTGCTGGACGGCCTGCCGGGCGTCGAATTCCTCGTCTACGACAAGAAGACCGGGGTGGCCGGCATGCGCGCACTGCGGCGCGAACTGCACGGACGGCGCTTCGATGCCCTGCTGCAGATGCAGGTCGCGGCGCGCGCCAACCTGCTGTCGGCGTTCCTGCCGGCGGCGCGACGGATCGGCTACGACCGATCGCGCTCGAAGGATCTGCATGGCCTGTTCGTCAACGAACGGATTCCCGATCGCCCAGGCATCCATGTGCTCGATGCGATCGGCAGCTTCTGCGAGCCGCTGGGCATCCGCCAGACCGAGGTGGTCTGGGACATGCCGATCCCCGACGACGCCCGCGGCTGGGCGCGCGCGCAATGGCCCGAAGACGGCATGCCGACACTGGCGATCTCGCCGTGTTCGAGCCATGCGCTGCGCAACTGGCGCGCCGACCGCTATGCCGCGGTGGCCGAACATGCGCGTTCGCGCGGCTGGCGGGTGGCGCTGCTGGGCGGACGCAGCACGCTGGAACGCGAGACCACGGATGCGATCCTGGCGGCGATGCGGCCGTCGTCCTCGGGCGATGTCCTGGACCTCGTCGGCAAGGACACCCTGAAGCAACTGCCCGCGCTGCTGGAGCGTGCCGACCTGCTGATGACGCCCGATTCGGGGCCGATGCACATCGCCAACGCGATGGGGACCAAGGTGCTGGGCCTGCATGCGGCGAGCAATCCGCGACGCAGCGGCCCGTATTCCGACGTGCGTTTCTGCGTCGACCGCTACGATGCCGCCGCGCGCAGATACTGCGGCAAGCCTGCGGACGCCCTGAAATGGGGGACCAAGATCGAGCACGACGGGGTGATGGATCTGGCGACCGTGGACGACGGCATCGCCGCGTTCGAACGCTACTGCGCGTGGCGGGCATCGGCCGGCCACTGATCGCCCCGGGTCGGCATCGGCACTCCGCACCGCACCGCACCGCACAACGAAAAAGCCCTCGCCGGCGGATGCGCGACGAGGGCTGTGTTCGAAACCTGTGGAGCCGATGCGGGCCCCCTCCATGGTGCACGCACATCGACCAGTGTTCTGCCCATCGCATCCATCCGATGGCGGGTCCTTCCAGGCGGTTCCGTGCATCCTGCACCGAACGATCACGGTTCCCGTCCGGAGAACCGTGTCGCCCCTTGCGGGGCGAATGCACGCGGCACATCCATGTGCTTGCGAGGCGGGCCGGCGAACCGGGCGCTCCGGGAGCGCAGAGGCCTGCGAAGGCCAACACTGCGTTCCATCACGTGCAGGCCTAACGTAAGCCTGTTCGATGACGATGGGAAGACAGGCCGCAGGACAATTTCGGCTACTTTTGGTAGCCATAGGTCAAAAACACCGGAGATTTCTCACGAAACCATACAAGCAGCTACCGATAGTGAACTGCCTGATGTGAGTATTGTTGCCGGGGTTATTTTTGGTAGCCAAATGGTGTGTCGGGTGGAAATGTGAACAGAATCACGTCTTGTCGCGTGCCGCCGCGGTCATGGCAGAGCCGAAGAGATTGCTTCGGGCTTGACAAGACGCAGCGGCGATGCATTTCAGGGAAACTGCCGGGCCTGCCGACCGTCGGCGGCCACGCGGCGCCGGCTTCGAAGGCTCGCAGGCCGTTGAACATCCGCGTGCGATGCGGGGCGGACACACGCCCCGGAAAACACGATCAAGAGAACGAACGCTTCGGAACTCGCTCAGGGCGCAGCGTGGCCTGCGCGATAGTCCTGGTAAGACTTCTCTTCGACGTAGGCCGAGCCGAGCGCGAGATTGATGTCCTTCTTGATCCGCGCGCGTTCGTCGTTCTCGAAATACACGCTGCGGGCGAGGCGGACGAATTCTTCGTCGAACGCCTGGGCCTTTTCCTTGAGGCGGATGTCGTCCTCGATGACCCAGAGCCTTTCGTTCACCGCCTTGAGCTCGGCGCGGAGTCCGGCGATGTCGTGCGCGGCGGCGGGATGCGCGCTCCACGTGGTCTCCAGCGCGGTCAGTTCGTTGCGGACGTTGGTCAGCTTGACCGGATCGGTCATGCGCTCGGACTTGATCTGGAGGATGGCGATCTTGTCGAGCAGTTCGCCGAAGGACACGGGCGCGAGGATTTCGGACATGGCGTGACGGTGGCTTGCGGACGGGATGTCCAGTGTACGCGCCTTGTCGGCGAACGCCGGGCCTCGTATGATGGCGCCCCCGCAGCGATGGGCCCATGCCTGTCGCAGCAAGCCCCTTCGGAGAGGTGGCAGAGCGGTTGAATGTACCTGACTCGAAATCAGGCGTACGTGTGAGCGTACCGGGGGTTCGAATCCCCCCCTCTCCGCCAGATACGCAAAACGCCCCCTCGTGGGGCGTTTTGCGGATCTGGCGGAGAGGGAGGACCTGATGAGAGCGCTCGTTCGACCGATCCTGCGGACGGCAACGACAGGCACCGTATTCCCGCCTCGCGTCACGGAACGCGCATCGCCCTGCGCGGATATCGAGAAACCATCGGACCATTGCTTTCGCCGGCCGCGTCCGGTTTCATCCCCGCTTTGCGTATCTCCCCTTCGAATATGGCTGACTCTCTCCCCCATGGCCGCTGCATGATCGAATTCGGTCACCTGACCCACGCCGGGCTCCGTCGCGAGCTGAACGAGGACACCTATTACGGTGACGGCGACCTCGGGCTGTGGCTGGTCGCCGACGGCATGGGCGGGCACGAGTACGGCGAAGTCGCCAGCGCCCTCGCCCGCGAAACCATCGTCCGCGAGATCCGCCAGGGCACGTCGCTGGCGCAGGCGATCCGCACCGCCGACGAGGAAATCATCCGCGCGTCGCGCCAGCGCAGCGACGCCCTGCCGATGGGCACCACCGTGGTGGCGCTGCGCATCCTCGGCAACCGCTTCGAAGTGGCCTGGGTCGGCGACAGCCGCGCCTATCTATGGCGCGACGGCAACCTCGCGCAGTTGTCGCACGATCACAGCTACGTGCAGGAACTGATCTCGCAGGGCGCGATCACCGTGGATCAGGCGCGGACCCACCCGCACCGCAACGTGGTGACCCAGGCGCTGGGCGTGACCGATCCGCAGAACCTCAACGTCGAAACCCTGTCGGGCGAACTGCGCCCGGGCATGCAGCTGTTGCTGTGCAGCGACGGGCTGACCGAGGAGGTGGACGACGGCAATATCTCGCAAGTACTGGGTCACACCGAATGCAGCGCGCAGGAATGCGTGGACGGGCTGGTGGCCGCGGCGCTCGACGGCGGCGGTTCGGACAACATCACCGTGGTGCTGGTGCGCCGGCACTGACCTCGCAACGATCGCGGTTCCACGACACCGCACTCGCCCGACAATCGTTCCGGATCGTCGACGCCGTCAGCCCTGACAGCGCGGCAGCGATTGTTTCAGGGCGGCGTCGCCCTTCACTTCGCAGCGCCAATCGACCATGCCGGCGGCATCGCTCACCTGCGGCCGCAGCCGGATCTCGCTGCCGGCGCCGAAGGTATCGTCCAGCGCGATGATCACCACGCCCTGGGCACCGACGGTCACGGTGCGCACGGCGCCGCCGCGCATCTCCTCGGGGGACGGCAGCCCGGCCTCGTCGGCATCCTGCGGCCAGCGGCCATTGGTCTGGTAGTACTCGGTCAGCGACACGCGGAACATCGTCGCCCGCTGCACCGCATCGGTGAGCAGCGCGCGCCGGTCCATGTCGCGGGCCTGCGCGTCCATACCGCTGCGCGCCTTTTCGACGCTGCGCTCCAGCGAGGCTTCGACTTCGGCGGCGATGCTCTGCGCCTCGCCGCGCGCCTGCGCCAGATCGGGCGCGACCGCGGTGCGGTCGGCTTCGCGCTCGGCGGCATCGGCCCGCGCCGCCTCGGCTTCGCGAGGTTTGACCACGAACTGGTCGTAGCCCAGCAGGGCCAGGAAACCGCCGACGAGCACGGCGACGAGGGTGAGGACGAACTGTTTCATGCGGGTGGGCTTCGAAAGATGCGATGTGCGGGAAATGCGACCGCGAGAATAGTCGATTCCGTCGCTTGCCGACGGCGCATCGTCCGCACGGAGCCGCCGCACGGACCGACCTCCGACCCGCCGCTCAGATCCTCGAATAGGCCCACGACACCATGCGGCCGTCGCGATACGGCATCACGCCGTGGAAGCCGCGCGGGTCGTCGTCGAACACCAGCGGCAGGAAGTGGCGGTCGCCGTCCCACAGCGGCAATTCGAGAATGCGGGACACCGGCACCCATTCCAGCGTGCCTTCGGGATTCGTCGCGAACGGCACGCCACGGAAACGGGTGATCAGGAACACGAAACCCAGCCAGTCTTCGCCCTGCTTGCCGAAACCCGGCCAACTGATGGTGCCGCGCAGCGCGAGTTCCGTGCATTCGATGCCGGCCTCCTCGAAGATCTCGCGGCGCATGCCGGTGACGACGTCTTCATCCGGTTCGATCTTGCCGCCTAGGCCGTTGTATTTGCCCAGATGCTGGTCGTTCTGGCGCGCGTTGCGGTGGATCAGCAGGACCTGTTCGCGATCCGGCGACAGCACGTAGCCGAGCGTGGCGACGATGGGGGTGTAGGGCATGACGACATCCTGTACGAAGCCGCGATTATAGGCTGCCGCCCGACGCACCGGACCGCGACGCTACGCGGTCCTCGCCGCCGACAATCGCCGCAGCATCGACTTCAGCGCCAGCGCCTTCACCGGCTTCGGCAACAACCCGAGGCCGTGCTCCAGCGCGATGCGGCGCACGTCGCCGCTGTCGTCGGCGCTGAGGATGAGCGTTGGTCGCGCACCGAAACGCGCCGCCAGTCGCGCCTGCAGCGCCACGCCGGTGTCGCCGTCGCACAAGTGGTAATCGAACAGCCACAGCGCCGGTGTCGCACCGCCCGCAAGCAGCGCTTCGGCCGCGGCGCCGTCCGCGAACGCATCGACCCGGCATTGCCAGCCTTCGAGGATCGCGCGCAGCGCGGCCAGTGCCTGCGGGTCGTTGTCGACGATCAGCACATGCAGACCTTCGAGTCCGCCCGCCGCGGCCGGCATGCTGTCCTGCCGCGACGGCACCGCGACCCGCGGCAGCGTCAGCGCGAACGCGGTGCCGCGGCCCATCCGGCTGCGCAGCCGCAGTGGCGCATCGATCAGGCGCGCGATGCGGTCGGCGATCGCCAGGCCCAAGCCGAGCCCCTGCCCCGCGGCCCCTTCGCCGCGCCGGAACTCCTCGAAGATCGCGCGCTGCTGGGACACCGGAATGCCCGGGCCGGTGTCGTGCACTTCGATGCGCAGGCTCCCGGCCGCATGGCGCACGCCGATCAGCACACCGCCGCGTTCGGTGTAGCGCACGGCGTTGGCGAGGAAGTTCTGCAGCACGCGCCGCAGCAACTGCGGATCGGTGTGCACCCACGCGCGGGTGGCGCGATAGCGGAAGCGCAGGCCGCGCGCGGCGGCGAGCGCGCGGAATTCCGACGCCAGCGGCTCCAACACATCGGCCAGCGGGAAGGCGCGCGGCTGCGGCACCAGACCGCCGGCTTCGAGCCGCGACATGTCGAGCAGACCCGCGAGCAGATCGCCGGTGGAATCCAGGGCCCCTCGGATCTGCTGCGCGGTGCGTCGCTGCGCGTCGGCCGGCAACTGTTCGATCAGCGCATCGGTGAACAACTGCGCCGCGTGCAGCGGCTGCAGCAGATCGTGGCCGATCGCGGCGAGGAAGCGGCTCTTGGCATCGTTGGCGCGCTCGGCATCGGCGCGCGCCTGGTCCAGCCGCGCGGTGCGATCGGCGACGCGCTGCTCCAGGGTCTCGTTGCTGCGGATGAGTTCGGCCTCGGCGCGGCGGAACGCGGTGACGTCGGTGAAGGTGGCGACGAAACCGCCGCCGGGCATCGGGTTGCCGCGGATTTCGACGACCGCCTGATCGGGGAAGATGCGTTCGCTGACGTACGGCGTGCCGGCCTGCATGTGGCGCACGCGCTTGTCGACTTCCTCTTCGATCGAATACGCGTTCCAGCCCTGGCGCAGGTTGTAGCGCACCAGCTCCGCGACCGGCACGCCCACGCGCAATAAAGACTCCGGATAACCGAACAGTTCGGCATAACGGCGGTTCCAGGCCACCAGGCGCAGTTCGCGGTCGACGACGCTGATGCCCTGGCTCATGTTCTCCAGCGCGGCTTCCAGCAGGCGCTGGTTGAAGCGCAGATCCTGCGAGGCTTCGCCGACGATCGCGGCGACGGTGTCGAAATCGCGTCCGGCCTCGCGGCGCGCCGCGTCCAGCAGCAGACGCGCCGACGCCGAGCCCAGCACCGCCGCGAGTTCGCGCTCCAGCCGCGCTTCCTGCAGGGCCGGCACCGCGCCGGAAGCCGGCGCGCCGAGCAGCGCGGCCTCGACCGTTTCGCGCGGCAGGAAACGGCGACCGGCTTCGCGCAGCGTTTCGAGCGCGAGCCCGCGCGCGCCGGCGCGACGCGGCCCCGCCTGCCACCAGGCCGCGCCCCAGGTGGAGGCGATCCAGGTCGTGACCACGCCGGCGAACAGACTCATCGCCACCGCGCGGCCCAGGCGACTCCAGCCGGTCAAACCGAAGAAGGCATCCGGCGCGAACAACGACCAGCCGCCGGGACCTTCGCGCAGCCAGCGCGTGTCGAGCCCGCGCGCTTCCACCAGCACCGGCACCAGCAACAGCCAGATCCACAGCACCACCGCGGCGGCGATGCCCAGCAGCACCGCGCGCGGCGGCGTCTGAGGCCGCCACAGCGCGAAGCCCAGCGCCGGCGCCAGCGCACCCAGCGCCGAGAACGACAGCGCGCCGACATCGGCCAGCGCATCGTTGCCGGCGATCAGGCGGCTGTAGCCCCAGGCCAGCAGCACGATGGCGAGGATGCCGATGCGCCGCTGCATCAGCACCGCGCGGCGCAGATCGGGCTGCCCGGACGCCGCGGCCGGTGCCGGCCGATGCGGCGCCCACACCCCGCGCAGCCACAGCGGCGTGAGCCAATGGTTGCCGATCATCAGGCTCAGCGTGAGGGTGCTGACGATGACCATGCCGGTGCCCGCGCTGAGCCCGCCGAGGAACGCGAGCAGCGCCAACCCTTCCTGCCCCTGCGACAACGGCAGCGCCAGGACGTAGAGATCGGAGGGCACGCCCTGCGCGGCGAGCAGCGCGTCGCCCGCGCGTGCCAGCGGCAGCACCGGCAGCGCGATCACCAGCAGATACACCGGGAACAACCAGCGCGCACGCAGCACGTGGCGCTCATCGCGACATTCCACCGCGCCGACATGGAACTGATGCGGCAGGGTGAACATGGCCAGCACGCCGAGCAGCACCAGCGGCGCGAAGCCGGACAGATCGCCGGCCTGCGGACGCAGCAGTTCGGCGGCCGAGGGCGCCGACGGCAGCGAGAACGCGAACAGCCCGATCGCGAGCATCGCGCCGAGCTTCAGCAGCGCTTCGAAGGCCATCGCGAGGACCAGGCCGCGATTGTGTTCGGCCGCGCTGGCGCTGCGGGTGCCGAACAGCATCGCGAACGCGGCCATCGCCAGCGCGACGTACAGCGCGCTGTCCTGCCACGCGGGCACCTGCCCGGCATCGCCGCGCACCAGCAGCGCGAAACTCATCGCCACCGCCTTCAGCTGCAATGCGATGTACGGCACGATGCCGAGAACGGCGACGAAGGTGATCGCGGCCGCGAGCCAACCGTCCTGACCGAGCCGGCTGGCGACGTAATCGGCAATGGAGGTGCTGTTGCTTTCGCGCACCTGCCGCGCCAGGCGCATGAGCAGGCCGATGCCGAAGACGTAGAGCAGGATGGTGCCGACGAAGGTCGGCGGCAGCGGCCAACCGTAGCGCGCGGCCTGGGTGACGGTGCCGAAGAACGTCCACGAGGTGCAATAGACCGCGAGCGACAGCGCGTAGACCTCGGGCCAGCGCCGGGCGAAGACCTGCGGCCGGCGTTCGCCGTAGACCGCGACCGCGAACATGACGCCGAGCCACAGCAGCGCGGCCAGCAGGACGCCACCGGGCGTCAGCATGATGCGGCGCTCATTGTCCCCAACTGCATGCTGGTCTGCGACATGTCCCCGTGACGTTCGATCCCGCTCGATTCGCGAGGATATCGCAGATCGGCATCCGCGCATCGCGCGTGCGGGCGCATGCCTTTTCGCAGGAGCGCCGGAAGGCGCGAAGCCCGGATCCTTTCAGGCATCGCGCAATCCGCCATCAAGGTATTTTTGATCACGGACATCGTCGCAGCGAGAACGACGCGGGCGTCGCGCCTGCCGGCGCTCCTACGAAAACAGCGGCGGACCTGGGTCCGCCGCTGTTTCGCAGCCCGGATCGATTCGCGCCGCGATCAGAAATCGTAGCGGGCGGTCATCGTGACCTGGCGCGGCGGGCCGTAGAAACCGGTGAACACGCCGAGCGCGGCGTTGAGGCTGTAGCCGGTGGTCAGGTAATCCTCGTCGGCGAGATTGCTGCCCTGCAGCGACACCGTCCAGGCGTTGTTCGGCTTCCAGATCACGCCGGCGTTGATCAGGCCGTAACCGTCCTGGGTGATCGGCACCGCGCCGCTGCGGACGATTTCGGTGGTGGCGACCACGTCGTCCTGATAGCTGTAGCCGACGCGCGCGGACAGGCTGCCCATGCTGCCCAGATCGGCGCGGTACTCGACGTTGATCGCGCCGGAGAACTCGGGCGCGTTGGTGAATTCCTGCTCGTCCGCGATGTCGACGCCGGCGTAGAGGAACCGGTCGTACTTGGCGTCGAGCCAAGCGAGGTTGCCCGAGATCAGCCAGCTCGCGCTCGGCAGCCACTGGTACTCGACTTCGAGGCCGTTGACCGTGCCTTCGCCGGCATTGGTGAAGTCGCCGAAGAAGGCGTCGTCGACGCCATCGCCGTTGCTGTCGTAGGACGTGAAGACCGACAGCTGGATGTCCTTGTACTTGTTGTGGAACGCGGACAGATTGAGGAACAGGCGCTGGTCGAGGAACGACATCTTGCTGCCGACCTCGAAGCTGTCCACCGATTCGTCGTCGAAGGGTTCGGCCGAACGCGGCACCGCGGTCGCCTGGGCGCGGATGTTGTAACCGCCCGACTTGAAGCCGCGGCTGGCGAGGCCGTAGACCATGATGTCGTCGTTGACCTGATAGTCCAGCGAGATCTTCGGCGAGGTGTTCTTGAAGTTGATGGACTTGTCGAAATCGGCGGCGATCGGCGCCACCGGGCGCAGCGTGGTGTAGGTCGCATCGGTATAGAAGCGGTTGAGCACATCGGCGCGCTTGTCTTCATCGGTGTAGCGCGCACCGACATCCAGCTTCAGGCGATCGGTGATGTCGAAGGTCCAGTCGGCGTACAGCGCGACGCTTTCGGTGTAGACGTTGCCCTGGGTGTCGCCGAACACGAGGTTGAAGAAGTTGTTCAGCACCTGACCGCCGGCGCGGCCGTCGAACTTGTACACGCCGACCACGCCGCGGGCGCGGCCGCCGCCGTCGTAGTTGACCTGCACTTCGTGCGAGGTCTGCTCGTCGGTGTAGAACGCCTTCACGTCGGCGATCTTGTTCTGCAGGGTGTCGAAGTCGATGTTGGTTTCGGTGTCGGATTCGCGGCGGGCGACCACGTACTTGAACGCCCAGCTGTCGTTCGGGCGCCAGTTGACCGTGGCGGACATGCCCTTGATCTCGGTGTCGTTGACGTTGGGCATGCCGTTGCGCACGTCGTAGCGGTCGTCCATCGGCGCGAAGGTGGGCGCGAAGCGGTTCGGCGCCAGCATGCGGGCACCGCGCACGCCGGACTGGTCGTCCAGCCAGTCGAAGGCGAACTGCAGGTTGAAGTCCTCGGTGACGTAGGCGCCGAGCTGGCCGCGCATGGCCAGGATCTCCTTGTCGCTGACGTCCTGGCCGGTGACCACGTTCTCGCCGAAGCCGTCGCGGTGCAGGCTGGCCACGGACAGGCGGCCGCGCAGGGTGTCGGCTTCGTTGAAGGATCCGCCGATGGCGGCCTTCACGTCGAGCTGGCCGTAGTTGCCCACGGTCAGTTCGGCCCGGCCCTCGGTTTCGGTGGGCAGGCCGCGCGAGATGTACTTGATGGCGCCGCCGACGGTGTTCTTGCCGTACAGCGTGCCCTGCGGGCCGCGCAGCACTTCGATGCGCTCGACGTCGAACACGTCCAGCAGCGCGCCCTGCGGGCGGGCGATGTAGACGTCGTCCAGGTAGATGCCCACGCCCGGGTCCACGCCCCACA
>CAMLLG010000084.1 GCA_946480825.1 uncultured Lysobacteraceae bacterium | reverse complement strand
CCGCGGCGACATCGACGAAGCCGCGCATCACCGCGATCTCGCGCGGGGTGCGGTTGAGGGCATCGCGGCCCTGCGGGTCGGCGCCCTCGCGCAGCAACTGCTGGGTCACCCGCAGCAGGCCGTGCAGCGCGGCGAGATGCAGCGGGCCGAAGCCGCGCGGATCGCGCACCTGCAGGCTCGCGCTTTCGTCGAGCAGCCGCGCCATGCCGGCGAGCACCACGTCCTCGTCGCAGGCGGTGCCGGGTTCGGCGCGCGCACCGAGCAGCAGCAGCAGCGGGGTGACGCCGCCCGCGGCCTGGACGTCCGGATCGGCGCCGGCCAGCAGCAGCGCATCGAACAGCGCCACCAGCCGGCGGCGGTCGCGGGTGGTGAAACCGAACAGCGCCGCGCAGTGCAGCGGCGTCAGCCCCTGCGCGTCCGCGGCGTTGATGTTGGCGCCGGCCGCGAGCAGGCGGGTGCAGACATCGGGCAGACCCAGCGCCGCGGCGAGCATCAACACGGTGACATCGCCGGGCAGGCGCTGTTCCAGGGTGGCGCCGGCCGCGAGCAGGCGATCGACGATCTCGACCTGGCGCATGCTGACCGCGGCCGAGAGCGGCGTGGCGCCGGTGCGCGCGGCGAGCTTCGGATCGGCGCCGCGCGCGAGCAGCAGTTCGACCACCGCGCGGTGGCCGCCGCCCGCGGCGCGCAGCAGCGCGGTGCAGCCCTGCGCATCGGCGGTGTCGATCGGCATGCCGAGGTCGAGCAGGCGGCGCACGGCATCGGCATCGCCCAGCACCGCGGCGGCCGGCAGATCGGCGGGCCGCAGCGCGCGGCCGGGCAAGGGCCAGTGCCGCCAGTCCAGCCAGTCGGCCAAGTCGCGACGGCCGCTGGAGAGGGCGACGCCCAGCGGCGTCTGGCCGTCGGCGGCGCGCACGTTCGGCGAGGCGCCGTGGAGGATGAGTTGCCGCAGGATCGGTTCGCGGCGCAGCGCGGCGGCCAGATGCAGCGCGGTCATGCCGTGCTGGTCGCGGGCGTCGAGGGCAACCCCGATCTCGATGAGCCGCGCGATCAGCTGGGTCCAGCCCAGGCGCACGGCCAGGGTCAGCGGCGGGTCGCCCGCGGACGTGGCGGCGAACGGATCGGCGCCGCGGTCGAGCAGATCGATCGCGAGCTTTTCGAGCCCGCGATCGGCGCGATCGGCGGCGACGCAGGCGGCGAGGAAGCGCGACAGCCCGCCGCCACCGGCGGGCGACACGCCGCGGCGCAGCAGCGCCTGCACCGCGGGCGCGGCGGCGGGGCCCTGCGCCAGCCAGGCGAACATCGGGGTGTCGCCGACGGCATCGCGGGTCTCGGCCTCCGCACCGTGCGCGAGCAGCCAGTCGATCCGCGCCGGTTCCGCCGGCGAATCGCCATCGTGCAGCAGCGCGCCGAGTTCGGACGGTGCGACCAGGGGCAGCCAGCGCGCGCAGGCGTCGCCATCGCCCGCGTACAACGCATCGCGCAGCAGCGCGATCGGCGCGCGATCGGGCAGCGGCGCATCGGTATCGGCGCCGACGCTGGCGGGCAACAGGTAGTCCGGATCGATCACCGACACCAGCGCCCAGCGCCCGGCGGCGGCGGCGTGATCGATCGCGCGCTTGCCGTCGGCGTCGGCCTGCGCCGGATCCAGTCCGAGATCGAGCAGCGCGCGGATCAGCGCCGGCGACGGCGCATCCGCGAGACAGGCCAGGGTCAGCGCGTGGCGGCCGTGGCCATCGCTGGCGCGCACGTCGGGACGCGCGGCGAGCAAGGCCTGCAGCGCCGGCAGGCGGCCGCCGCGGGCGGCGTCGAGGAAAGGCGTGCGCTGTTCGCCGTCGCGGGCGTGGATGTCGGCGCCCGCGCCGAGCAGGATGCCGATGATCTCGGCATGCCCGGCGAACGCGGCTTCGTGCAGCGCACTGCGGCCGCGCGGGTCGCGGGCATCGGCCTTGGCGCGATGCTTGAGCAGCAGCTGGACGCCGGCCGGATCGTCTTCGTCGCCGCCGGCCGCCGCGTGCAGCGCCGGCAGCGCGCCGGGCAAGTCGGCCTTGGCGCCGCGTTCGAGCAGAAAGCGCGCCAGCCGCCAATTGCCGGCGGTACAGGCCAGCGCCAGCGGGCTGGCGCGGTCGCGGTTCAGCGGATCGATCTCGGCGCCGCTGTCGCGCAGCAGCGCGGCCACGCCGGGGTCGGAACTGCGCGCGGCGTGATGCAGCGGCGTGTTGCCTTCGCCGTCGGCGATGCGCGGGTCGGCACCGTTGGTCAACAGCGTCATCACCGCTTCCGGCCGGCCGTGCCAGCTGTCGCGGGTGGCGGCGATCAGCGGCGTCATGCCGGCGTGCATCGCGTTGAGATCGATGCCGTGCGCGATCAGCGTGCGCAGCAGGCGCAGGTCGGGCAGCACCGCGGCCAGCATCGGCAGGGTGCGCTGGTCGCGGGCATCGGCCGGCGGCAGCGCATGCGGATTCGCGCCGGCGTCGAGCAGCGACAGCGCGCGCTCCACCCGGCCGTGGCGCGCGGCGTCGTAGAGCGCGGCATCCAGATCGTCGCCGGCCAGCGTCGGGGCATCGGCGGCGATGGCGGCATCGGCGTCTTCCTCAACCAGCGCCGCCTGCAGCAGCGCATCGGCGCTCAGCGGAGACGGCGACGGCAACCGCAGCAGCAGGCGATGCGCCAGCGGCCACGCCAGGGCGCAGCCGGCGGCGATCAGCCAGCGCGCGGTCGGCGACATCAGATCCGGCCAGGCCAGCAGCAGGATGCCGGCGAGCGGCAGCGCCAGCAGCGCCGCGGCGCCCAGGCCGCGCCAGTCGCGGGTGTCGGTGTCGATCAGCGCGCGCCAGTGGTCGCGCAGAGTGCCGCCCTCGGCCTCCAGCCAGCGCCACAGCGGCCAGGTCCGCCACAGACCGATCAGGGCGCCGCCGGCCACCGCGCTGACCGCCACCGCGGCGCCGAGGGTCCCGCCCTGCAGCAGTGCCGACAGCGGCCAGGCGATCAGGGCGAAGAAAGGCAACAGCGCGAACGCCCACAGCAGGGCGATGGCGCCGGCATCGCGCAGCGCGGCGCGCGGCACGAAGCGGCCGCCGCGCATGGCCAACGCGAACGCCGGCTGCGCCAGCAGACCGGCGCATCCGGCGAGGACCGCGCCGCCGACACCGCCGACCAGCGCGCCGCCGGCCCCGGCGACCGCGGTCAGGGCGACACCCGCGGCCAGCGGCGGCGCCGACAGCCGGACCCGCGGCGCGGTGTTGAGAATGGCGTCCTCAGCCATCCGTGCCCCAGTCCTCGGTCATCGGATCGGCCATGGTCGGCGGGAACTGGATATGAAAACCGCGGGCGGCGAGATTCGCGCGCACCACGGCGGGATCCTGGCGGGCGAGCTTGCGTTCGGGCGTCAGCGCGACCTCGAGCACGAAGCTGAGAGGACCGAGCTGGGCGCGCAGAGGCTCGGGCAACCGCACGAAATCGTCGCGCGCGGCGAGATAAACGTAAGTGTCGGCCTTCCGTTGGCTCTTGTAGACGAAAGCTTGCATGGCCGGAACGGGTCGATGCCTGGGTACGGTGGTGCGGAGGATGGGAACGGCGGCGTCCCCGCCTTGCGGCGGGACCGGGACCTCGGCGCCACAGGCCCGATCGCACTGGATCGAGCCTGCCCCTGTCAGATCAAGCACTTGCGCGCCTGACCTGCGGCGGATGCATCCAAGTATCGCCCAACTGCCGGATATCGTGGAGATTCCGGGCGAATTGTGCGGCAAAGCACGGTTTGCGGCTAGGTGCCGCGGCCTGGGCAAAGTGAGCAAGACCAGATCGGTCCTGCAGAAGGCCATCCCACCACGGGCTTTGCGCCCGCGGCCTGCGTCGGTGCTTGTGCAATCCGCGCTACCGGGGCGAAGCGGACACGCAAGCGATCCGCTTCGTCGGGAGCGAGTCAGGCGATGCCTGACTCGCGATTCGAAACAACGTCTGGATGCACGCGTTTCGACAACCCGTTTCGACAGGCCGTCAGAGCGCCGACCCGGTACCGCTGGATGCGCCGGCACCGATCGCGCCCGCACCCACCGGGCCGCCGACCAGAAAGCCGATCCCGGCACCGGCGGCGTCGGCGCCGAGCACGATCAGGACCTTCTGCCACCACTTGAGTTTGCGCGTCCCGACGTCCGCACTGCGCGCTTCCAGCGACGGCGCGCCCGAAGCGGTCCAGTACGCGAGCGAATGCCGCGCGGTGCTGAGCAGCGCCAACAGCGACGCCTCGGCATCGTCGCGGCCGGAGAAACGCGCGATCGCTTCCTGCTCCAGAGTCGCCAGGGCACGGTCGGCCTCGGCCGGCGTGGTCGACGACGCGAGCGCCTGATCGATGCGATCGAAGAACGCGAACTGCTCCTCGGTGTAGAACGAGCGGTAAGGCTTCATCCGCGCGGCCACGCCGAGCAACGGATCTCCGCCCAGAAGCGGCGCGTACAGGCCGACGAATTCCTCGACCGGCATGCCGGGATCGAATCCGCAATCCTTGACCAGCCCGCGCAGCGAAGCCTCGATGGAGCCGCCGCCATTGCGCATGAGGCAGTCGAGGTACAGATTGTGCTCGATGCCGACGCGCTGCTGCGGATTCTCGGCGGCATGCGCCTCGAACGATGCGGCACCGGCGAACGCCAGACCAAGCGCGGAACAAAGCAACACCCTTGCATTCATTGATGACTCCTGTGCGATGTGATTTTCCATGAGGCCCGCGCACCGTCATGGCATCGCGGACCGCCTCGCGCGAGACGCGCGGGGCGTCGCGAAAAATCGCAAATACGGCCTCGGAAAAAAGCGTGGCGCATCACGTTGCATGCATGCGCGCGCCTGTCGTTTCTGACAGGCACCGAGATGTGGGATTCCGCGCGGACGGCGAAGACCGTGCGCCGTGCCCGATCTCTTTCGCCCATCGCCACCGCGATACGCGCGCGCACCCGTGACCATCGGCCCGCTGCGGCCGGCGCGGGCAGGAAGTAAGCTTCGGCGATTCCGTCCGCCGGCGCCCGCCATGACCTCCCGATTCCGCGCTCCGTTCGCTCTGTCCGCTTTCGCGGCCGCACTTCTGTCTATGGCGGGTCACGCCGCCGCGCAGCCTGCCGAAACGCTGACGATGGACCGGATCATGGCCGACCCCGACTGGATCGGCCCGGCGGTCGAACAGGCCTGGTGGTCGTGGGACGGCAAGAGCGCGATCTACAGCCGCAAGCGCGAGGGCGCGACCGTGCGCGATCTGTGGACGGTGCCGGTGGCCGGCGGCGCGCCGGCGCGCGTGTCCGACACCGAACGCGCCGCGCTCGATGCCGCGCGGCCGGTGTTCGATGCGACCCGCACGCGCATGGCCTTCGTCCGCAACGGCGATATCTTCGTGCGCGATCTGCGCAGCGGCGCGCTCACCCAGCTCACCCGCAGCGAAGCGCAGGAAGCGCGCCCGCAGTGGAGCCGCGACGGCGGCCTGATCTGGCGCGCCGGCAACGAATGGTCGCGCTGGACTGCGGCCACCGGCACGATGCAGGCCGCCAACGTGCAGGCCAGCGACGATCCGGCGAAGGCGCCGGCCGCGGACGATCTGCGCGATCGCCAGCTGCGCCTGATCGAAACGCTTCGGACCGATCGCGAACGCCGCGAGGCCGCGCGCGAACAGGAACTGGCCTGGCGCCGCGCCGATCCCAGCCGCGCACCGGCCCCGGTGTATCTGGGCAAGAACGTCGAGATCGGCGACAGCGCGCTGTCGCCCGACGGCCGCTGGCTGCTGGTGGTCACCGCCGCGAAGGGTGCCGACGCTGGCCAGGCCGGCAAGATGCCGAAGTACGTCACCGAGTCCGGCTACGAAGAATTCGAAGAGGTGCGCACCCGCGTCGGCCGCAACGCGCCGGTCGCGCATACGCTGTGGCTGGTCGACATCGCAGCGGCGAAGGCGACCGAGCTGAAGTTCGACGCGCTGCCGGGCATCGCCGTCGATCCGCTGGCCGATCTGCGCAAGGCCGCGAAACAGGAGCCGCTGAAGGGCAACCGCGCGGTGCGCATCGAAACCGACGGCGACGGCAACGGCCCGGCGATCCACTGGAGCGACGACGGCCGCAACGTCGCGGTGCTGGTGCGCGCGATCGACAACAAGGATCGCTGGATCGCCAGCGTCGATTTCGCGAACGCCAGGCTGCAGCCGCGCCATCGCCTCACCGACGCGGCGTGGATCAACTGGAACTTCAACGATTTCGGCTGGCAGCGCGACGGCCGCACGCTCTGGTATCTCTCGGAGGAAAGCGGTTGGTCGCATCTGTACGCGCACGACGGCGTCAAGGCGCGCGCGCTCACGTCGGGCCGGTGGGAAGTCTCGTCGCCGTCGCTGTCCGCCGACGGCAGCCGCTTCCGCTTCGTCTGCAATCGCGCCTCGCCCGGCGATTACGAAGTCTGCGACGTGCCGGTGAGCGGCGGCGCGGTGCGCGAACTGACCGCGCTGGACGGGGTCGAGGATTTCGTCGCCTCGCCCGACGATACGGCGCTGCTGGTGCGGCATTCCGACAGCTATCTGCCGCCGCAGTTGGCGCGCGTCGACGCCGCGGGCGGCGAGGCGCGCACGCTCACCGACACCCGCAGCGAAGCGTTCAAGGCGCTGGACTGGCTGGAACCCGAGTACGTGCAGGTGCCATCGAAGCATGGCGCCGGCACCATCCGCGGCAAGTATTACGGCCCGAAGATGCCCGAACCCGGCAAGCGCTACCCGATCGTGCTGTTCGTGCACGGTGCCGGATATCTGCAGAACGTCAGCGACCGTTACCCGAACTACTTCCGCGAACAGATGTTCCACAATCTGCTGGTGCAGCAGGGCTACATCGTGCTGGATCTCGATTTCCGCGCGTCCGAGGGCTACGGCCGCGACTGGCGCACCGCGATCTACCGGCGGATGGGCGAACCGGAGCTGCAGGATTATCTCGACGGCCTCGACTGGCTGGTCGAGACGAAACAGGGCGACCGCGACCGCGTGGGCATCTACGGCGGCAGCTACGGCGGCTTCATGACCTTCATGGCGCTGTTCAAACAGCCCGGCACGTTCAAGGCCGGCGCGGCGCTGCGCCCGGTCACCGACTGGTCGCAGTACAACCACGAATACACCAGCAACATCCTCAACACACCCGATCTCGACCCCGAGGCGTACAAGCGTTCGTCGCCGCTGGAATTCGCCGATCGCCTGCAGGACCACCTGCTGATCTCGCACGGCATGATGGACGACAACGTCTTCTACAAGGATTCGGTGACCCTGGCGCAGCGACTGATCGAACTGCGCAAGGACAAGTGGGAGCTGGCCAGTTATCCGCTGGAACGGCACGGCTACACGCGCCCCGCATCGTGGTACGACCAGTACCGCCGCATCCACGAACTCTTCGAGCGCGCGCTGAAACCGCAGCGGTGAAGCCACGGCGCGCGCATGGTCTTAACGAAGAACGAACGGAAAAATCGCGAAATCTTGCGATTGGCGTAATCCTGCCCTAAGCCGCGGCCCGCACGCTGCGGGCATGCCTCGTCTTCCTTCCCTGCCGCGCCCGACCCTGGGCGCGAACACCCTGCTGCTGTCGACCGTCGCGTTCATCGTCCTTGCGATGAACGCGCGGCTGTGGCGGATCGTCTTCGCCGCGCCCGGCCTCGACGGTCTGCACGGCGTCGGCGTGATCGCCGCGGTCGGCGCCGCGCTGTTCGCGCTGACCCTGTTGATGCTGCTGCCGCTGAGCCTGCGCTGGACCTTGCGGCCCGGGTTGACGCTGGTGCTGGCGCTCGCGGCCGGCGCGACCTATTTCATCGGCGACTTCGGCGCGGTGATCGACCGCCACGCCCTGGCCAGCGTCTACGAAACCGATGTGCGCGAGGCCGGCGAATGGCTCAACGCGCGCATGCTGCTGACCATCGCCGCGCTCGGCCTGCTGCCGGCGGCGCTGCTGTGGTGGGTGAAGATCGACTGGCGATCGCCGCTGCGCGAACTGTGGTCCCGCGTGAAGCTCGCGGCGCTGGCGTTCATTCTGCTCGGTCTCGCGGCCGCGGGTTTCGGCAAGGACGTGGCCTCGCTGCTGCGCAACCACATGGCGCTGCGGCACATCGCCAACCCGTTCGCGCTGCTCGCCGCACAGTTGTCGTATCTCGATCACGCGCGCAACGACGACCGCCCGCTGCGGAAGATCGGTCTGGACGCGCGCCGCGGCGGCGCGCTCGTCGCCGGCGAACGGCCGGTGGTGGTGGTGCTGGCGATCGGCGAATCGATGCGCGCCGCCAGCCTCGACCTCAACGGCTACGGCCGCGACACCGACTACGATCTGCATCCGGTGCCGATCGTGAATTTCGGCGACGTCAGCAGTTGCGGCACCAACACCGCGACCTCGCTGCCGTGCATGTTCTCGGACCTCGGCAGGAAACGGTACGACGACGGCGACGCGAAACACCGCGAGAACCTGCTGGACGTGCTGATGCGCGGCGGCTACGACGTGCTGTGGCTGGACAACAACACCGGCAGCAAGGGCCTGGCGAAGCGGGCGGAAGAACGGCGCGCCGACCACGAGATCGACCCCGCGTTGTGCAACGCCGAAGGCTGTTACGACCAGATCCTGGTCGAACAGCTGCGCACGCTGCTGCCGACTGTCCGCCGCGACACCGTGATCGTCGTGCATCTGCTCGGCAGCCACGGCCCGGCCTACTACGCCCGCTATCCGCAGCAGGACGCGGTGTTCAAACCCGAGTGCCGCACCAACGAATTGCAGCGCTGCACCGACGCGCAGCTGCGCAACACCTACGACAACAGCGTGCTCTACACCACGCACATCCTCGCCGAGATCGCCCGCCTGCTGGGCGAGCCCGGCGCGCCGGCGAATCCGCTCGCGCCCGCGACCCGCGCCTGCCTCGCGGCCGGCGGACACGACACGGGCCTGCGCGACTGTCCGCGATCGCCGGTCGCACCGGTGGCGCCCGTCGATGTCGGCTTCGACGCCACGCTGCTGTTCGTCTCCGATCACGGCGAATCGCTGGGCGAACATGGGCTGTACCTGCACGGCGCGCCGTATGCGATCGCGCCCGACGAACAGACCCGCGTGCCGATGCTGCTGTGGACATCGCAACGCTTCGCGAAACGACGCGGACTCGATCTCGACTGCCTGCGCAGCCGCGCCGACCGGCCGCTGTCGCACGATCATTTCTTCCACAGCGTGCTCGCACTGGCCGATGTCGAGACCGCTGCGCGCGTGTCTTCACTGGATCTGTTCGATGGCTGCATGGCGCTGCAGGTCGCGACGCGCTACACCAGCGCCGACAGCGCGAACACCGCTCAGCGTGCCGTGGACCCTGCAGCGTCGGCCGCGCGCGGACAACCTTCGATCCGCGCCGGCGGCCGCCCGCACAGACGCAGATTCATCGCCAGATAGCGATGCAGCGCCGCGTCCGGCGCCGTCGGCGCCGCGCCGCCGAGATGCGCGTGCAGCATCGTTTCGAGCAGATAGAGATTGGCTTCGCGCACCACCGGCTCGCGACTGCCGTGGCCGGCATCGGCGTCGACGAGCAGGCTCACGTCCTTGCCTGCCAGCTTCAATCGCGCCGCGTATTCGATCACGCCGGCGATGCCGACGCGGCGGTCCTCGCCACCAGCCACCAGCAGCAGCGGGCGGTCCATGCGCGCCGCGTTCGCCAGCGGCGACTGCGCGTGCAGCCGCGCCATCACCGCGGGGTCGCGGGTGTCCAGCGACAGCATCCGCATCATCTCCGCCATCGGCACCACGCCATCGAGCGCGAGCGATTCCGGGTTGCGCAGGATCCAGCGCAGCGTCCACGCGAAGTCCGGCGGCGGCACGAAGGCCACGCCGACCTTGAACAGCTCCGGCTGGAAGGTCAGGCCGAGCAGGGTCGAATAGCCGCCGAACGAAGCACCGACGATGCCGACGCGTCGCGCGTCGCCGATCCCGGACGCCAGCAGATGCCGGGTGCCGTCGACGATGTCCTGCTGCACACGTCCGTTTCCGAAGTCGCCGTTGGCGGCGAACATGTAGGCGCGACCGTGGCCGGTGGAACCGCGGAAGTTGGGTTCGAACACCGCGTAGCCGCGATTGACGAGAAACTGGCTGATGCCGTTGTACTCGGGGCGCCAGTGATTCCACGGGCCGCCGTGCACCGCGACCACCAGCGGCAGCGTGGCCGCATCGCGGCCGGGCGGCACGTGGACGAAACCATGCAGCGACATGCCGTCGCCGGCGCGCCAGCGCACCGGAATCTTGCGCGCGAGCGCGGAGGCGGCGATGTAGTCGGTCGGCCGCCGATGCCGTGCGTCGAGCGGCCTCGCATCGAACAACGCCGTCGCAACGCCGCTGACCGGATCGTAGAGCTGCCAGCGGCTGCCCTGCTGATCGCCCGCGCGCAGCTCGACCAACCAGCGGGCAGCTGGACCGCTGCCCGCCGCGATGCGCGGATCGCGCCCGGGAAACAGCGCGTCGAGGCGCTGCACGTGGCGGCGTGCGTCGGCATCCAGACCATGGTTCGCGGCGACGGTGCTGCGATAGCTCGCGATGATCGGCTGACGCGTCGACGGATCGAAGACCAGCGCATCGAGATCGGCTTCGCCGCGCGGATCGCCGTGCACGGTCCGCATCGCGCCGTCGGCATCGAGGCGGATCAGTCGCGCCAGCTCGGAACCGCCGGCATCGCCGACGTTGCCGCGCAGCCACAGACCGCGACCATCGGCGGTAGGCACCAGTGGCGTGCAGCGCCGCAACTGCGTGCAGCGCACGACTTCGCGCAGGCGGCCGTCGAGTTCGATCCGCCGGACCGACAGCGCCGAACCTTCGACGCGCTGGACGTAGGCGAGCCTGCCCTGCGCGTCGAGCGCGTAACCGACGATGCGATGCGCGTCGCGATGCAGCGGCGTGCGCCGGCCGCGATGATCGATCCGCCACAACGACCAGTGCGCGGGCGCGCCGTCGGTCCTGCGTCCCGTCGCTTCGAGCACGATCGCCGCCGCCGGCCGGGTGTCGTCGATTTCCATCAGCCTGCGGCGATCCGTGCCGCCCAGCGTCGTCACGATCCCGCTGCCGGTCTGACCCGCGACCGCCAGCGCGAACACCTGTCGCGGCGATTCCAACAGCAGCCAGCGCCCGTCGCGGCTCCACCGCAGCCGCTCGGCGGTGGTGTGCGGCATCCATCGGCGCGGCGCGCCGCCATGCGTCGGCCGCGTCCACACTTCGCGATTGCGCCCGGCCTCATGCAGCCAAGCCACCTGCCGGCCATCGGCCGAGAGCACCACGGACGACAGCGGTTCGTGCAGCACGAACGCGGATCGCGGCAACAGCTTGGCCGGCGGTCGGGCGCGCTCGGCGCGCAGCGCGGCCGGCAGATCGTCCGCGGCGGCGACGCGAGCGCACACGGGGAACAAGGCGATGGGTAACAGCGCGACCGCCATGGCTGCGGCCACGACCCGCCGCATCGCGAAAGTCTTCGCAATCTTCGACATCGACACTCTCCTGCGGCCGGCGCATCGGCCGACCACGACGGCGGATGGGTTCAGTGAAATGAATTCATGGCGAGCGCGCGGGGGCGACGCCGGGGCCACCGGCCACCGGCGAAGACGCCACCTCATCGACGCGGCGCTCGACCGGGCGATACAGCAACCACAGCGACACCAGCGCCGGCGGCCCGACGATCGCACAGACCGCGATCCAGCCGAAACGCGCACGTGCGGACAGCGCCAGACGCCGGCCGCGCCACCATGCGCCGATCGCCGACAACAGCGACAGCACCGCCGCGAACCCCACGATGCCGCGTGGGATCGGCGCCGGCACGTTCGTCTCCAGCGGCAGCGGCGGTGCGAACAGATACGTCGCCGCCTGGCCCGCCTTCCACAGCGCCGGCGAGGTCAGGAACGTGCGATAGCGGTACAGAAGCGGCAGGTCGTACTTCAGCGGGCGCCGCGCGATGGTCTCGACCCGCCCGTCTTCGCCCACGCGCAGCACCTGTTGATACGGGGCCACGCCCTGCTCGTTGTGGGCGCTGGCGCTGTAGCCGAACACGATCAGATAGCCGTCCACCAGTTCGATCAGTTCCAGCGTGTAGAGATCGCGGTAATGGCCGGGCATCGGCACGCGCAGGCGCGGCGTCATCTCCTGCCGGTGTTCCACCGCATCGCGACCGTCGTAGACATACAGCGCGCGGTCGCTGATCGCACCGAGACTCTCGCCGAGCGGTCCGGCGCCGATCAACACTTCGTCGCGCGGCAGGCGGATGCGCGGCAGCACCTGTCGCGTCTCGCTGACGTAGTGATAGGCGATGTTGCCGGCGATCAGCAGCGCATCGCCCTCGGCCATGCCGGGCATCGCGCCCGCCGGCAGCGCGGGCGCCGCGAATGCGGCCCCTTCCGCACCGATCCCGATCCGTCCGACCGCGTGCCGGTCCTTGATGTCGTAACCGTGCAGGCGCATGTCGTCGTGGCTGAACACCCAGCGGATGCCGCGGGCGCGATCGTCGAATTCCATCGGCGCGACGTTCGCCAGTTCGTTGCGCTGCGGCATGCGCGACAGCTGCGAGGGAATGCCCAGCGGCTCCGACAGCGCGATCTGTTCGCGCAGCAACGGCGCATCCGGATGCGCGCTGCCTTCCAGCGCCAACCGCATCCGTGCGCGTTCGTCGGCCTTCTCCATTTCGTTGTGCCCGCCGCGCGGCGGCACCGGCGTGTTGTTCGGATGCGAGCCTTCGGCGATCCACAGCGTCTCGAAGCCGTAGTACGACATGACGATCAGCAGGAACGCCGCCATCTGCAGCGGCAGCGCCACCACGGCGATGCCCGCGGGCGTGCGCGGCGGCGCGTCCAGATCCGGCTTGAAACTGGCGAACACCATCGACGCCAGCCACAGCAGCGCCAGCGCCTGCAGCGCCAGCGCACCGAAACCGGTGGCGTAGGACATCGGCAGCAACAGCAGGAAGACCAGTCCCGCCGCGGCATAACGGCGCTCGCCGAGCATGCCGTAGGCGCCGGCGAGATAACCGATCATCGCGATCTGCAGACCGGCCAACGCCAGCAGCCAGTGACGCAGATCGACCACGCGCGCCGTCATCGTCTCCTGCCACGCGCCGATCAGCAGGATGGGGACGGCCACCGCGACCGCCAGCAGCGCCGCGGCCGCGAGGATCAGCGCGGCGGCGATGCGTCCGGGCGCCAGCGGCCGATGCAGCAGATTCAGCCAGGCGTTCGGCCTGCGATACGTGCCCATCTGGTACAGCCCGAGCAGCAGACCGATCGCCGCATGGATGGCACCGAAGGTCCAGTGCACCACCAACGGCTGCTGGGCCAGATCGACCATGCGCGTGAGAAAGGCGAGGGCGACGAAATGCACCGCCGCGAGGGCGATCGCCCACACCCGGAACCGCAGCAGTTCGGCCTTGAACAGGGAATCCATGCGCGCCTCCTTCAGGCCGCCGCCGCAGGCGCGGCGTGATTCTTGGCGAGGAACGCGTTGACCGCGCGATCGAGGCTCACAGGCATGTGCTGGACCGAGCGCGCGCCCACGCCGCGCAGGTACTCGGCGAACGAGGCGTCCTGATCGAGCACGAAATAGTGATGCAGCCCGTCGAGCCGCTGCCGTTCCAGCAGACCGGGAATCGTCGCCGGCTCCGGGCCCTTGAATGGAATGTCCGCGACCCAGTGGCCGACCCGCGAACAGAATTCCTCCGGCGCCGACATGTGCATCAGCCGCCCGAGTTCGAGAATGATCAGGTTGTCGGCGACCCGTTCGATCTCCTCCATCTGGTGCGAGCAGTAGATCACCGTGCAGTCTTCGGCCGCATTGCTGTACATCAGCGATTCCAGGAACGCGCGCTTCGCGACCACGTCCAGGCCGAGCGTCGGCTCGTCCAGGATCAACAGTTCCGGCGACTGCGCCAGCGCCAGCGCGAGATTGAAGCCCGCGCGCTCGCCGCGCGAGAGTTGCCCGACCTTCTGCTCCGGCAGCACGCGGTAATGGCCGATGACCTCGTCGTAGGCGCGCGGGTTCCAGCGCGGATACGCGCGGCGATGCATGTCGGCGATGGCCGACACACGCATCCAGCCCGGCAGCGTGTGTTCTTCGTTGACGAAACCGATGCGGCCGCGATCTTCCGGCGTCAGCCGCTGGCTGTCGCGGCCGAGGATGCGCGCCTGGCCGTCGCTCGGCGCCAGAAAGCCGAGCAGGATCCGGAACAGCGTGGACTTGCCGGCGCCGTTCGCGCCGACGATGGCGTGGATGCGGCCGCGCGGGATGCGCAGATCGAGACGATCGAGCGCGAGCTTGCGGCCGTAGCGTTTGCTCAGGCCATCGGTCTCGATGACATGTTCGCTCGCCTGTTGGCTGACGTGTTGGGTGATCGACATGGTCGGCTCCGGGCTCAGGCGGTCTTGCGCGGCGTCAGCGCGCTGAATTCGGCATCCATGCGCGCATGCACTTCATCGATGCCCACATCCAGCGGCAGCACGTCGTGGACGAAACGCTGCACGGCCTCGTCGAAACGGCGCTCGCGCTCGGCATCGCTCAGTCGCTGCCGCGGCGGCGCGACGTACAGCCCCAGACCCTGCCGGGCCTCCAGCCAACCCTCGGTCACCAGTTCGGAATAGGCCTTGGCGACCGTGTTCGGATTGACCGTCAACTGTTGGGCCAGGCCACGGACGCTGGGCAACTGGTCGCCCGGCGCCAGTTCCCCGGTGGCGATCTTCATCCGCACGCCATCCACGATCTGCCTGCCGATGGGTCGGGCATCGCCGGTGGCGATCTGGATCATCAGGGCTTTGGTGCGGGACATGCGGCGCTCCGTTATCTGTACTATTTGTATTAGTACAGCAAGACATTCCGGCATCGTCAAGCCCGGACTTGATCTCCCGCAACGACGCCAACAGATAGGGTGACCGATGGCGCTTGAGGGCGAGGGCGTCGGCATGAAGACTGCATGGCATCGGCGCATGCGTCCTCAAACCGTGCCGCTCTGCGTGGTGGGATTGGTTGCATCCGGGACATCCCCGTCGACTCAACTGTCGATACGTCCCATGAACAGAACACTGGGGAACTTTCCATGGCTTTAGCACTCCAACCGGCCGACTGCTAAGATCGAGACCTATGAACCCGACCATCGCCCCCACCGCACTGATCCCGAACAGCCTGCCGGTCCCGGCCTTCAGCGGTTTGTCGCCGCTGGGTTCGCTGGAGGCCTATGTCGGCGCCGTCCACCAGATTCCGGTGCTGTCGGCCGAAGACGAGCAGGCGCTCGCCCGTCGTTTCCTCCAGCAGAACGACCTCGACGCCGCCCGCGAACTGGTGCTCTCGCACCTGCGCTTCGTGGTTCATGTCGCCCGCGGCTACAACGGCTACGGCCTGCAGCTGGCCGACCTGATCCAGGAAGGCAACATCGGCCTGATGAAGGCGGTGAAGCGCTTCGACCCCGATATCGGTGTGCGCCTGGTGTCGTTCGCGGTGCACTGGATCCGCGCCGAGATGCACGAGTTCA
>CAMLLG010000083.1 GCA_946480825.1 uncultured Lysobacteraceae bacterium | reverse complement strand
TCTCGCTGATCCAGTCGAACTACCGCGGCATGGGCAGCGGCATGGCGCCGCCGGGGTTGGGCTTCATCTTCCAGGATCGCGGCGAGCAGTTCGTGCTCAAGCGTGGTCATCCGAACAGCTTCGCGCCGGGCAAGCGTCCGTTCCACACCATCATTCCCGCCTTCGTGACGAAGGACGGCGAACCGTGGCTGAGCTACGGCGTGATGGGCGGCGCGATGCAGCCGCAGGGCCACGTGCAGATCCTGCTGAACATGATCGATTTCGGCATGAACCTGCAGGAAGCCGGCGACGCGCCGCGCATCCAGCACGACGGCAGCACCGATCCCGCGGGGCAGGCGACCGCGATGACCGATGGCGGCGAAGTCGATCTGGAAACCGGCTTTCCGTACGAAACCGTGCGCGCGCTGATGCGCAAGGGGCACAGCGTCCGTTTCGCCGAAGGCCCCTACGGCGGCTATCAGGCGATCATGGTGAATCCCGACGGCGGTTACGTCGGCGCCAGCGAGTCGCGCAAGGACGGGATGGCGGCGGGGTATTGAGCTGTGCGTTTTTTGCAGGAGCGCCGGAAGGCGCGATGCTTTTGATTTTTTTCGCATCGCGCAGAGCATCGTGCCTTCCCGCGCTCCCACGGAACACCTCAAGCCTGACGACACCGCAACGATGATCGGCAGTCGCTGACCCATGACCTTCGACGCCTTCGCCCTGATCCTCGCCATGCTCGCGCTGGGCTATGCCTTCCAGCGCATGCGCGTGCTGCCCGACGACGCGGCGCAGACGCTGAATCTGGTGGTGCTGTACGTGTGCCTGCCCGCGGCGGTGCTGCGTTACGCGCCCCGGCTGCATCTGGAGCCGGCGCTGATCGGCGTCGCCGTGGTGCCGTGGCTGTTGCTGGCGGCGACGGTCGCACTGGTGCCCCCGATCGCGCGCTGGCTGCGCTTCCGCGACGACGAGCGCGCGGTGCTGCTGTTGACCGTGGCGCTGGGCAACACCAGTTTCCTCGGCTATCCGCTGACGCGCGCACTGATCGGCGAGGACGCGCTGCCGTACGCGGTGATCTACGACCAGTTCGGCGCGTTCCTGATCCTGTCCACGTTCGGACTGTGGGTGTTGGCGCGCTATGGCGGCGGCACGCCCGGGGGACGCCGGCCACCGACCGCGCGCGAGATGTCGCTGCGGGTGCTGAAGTTTCCGCCGCTGTGGGCGCTGGCGTTCGGATTCACGGTCATGCCTGTGGAGCCGCCGTCGTGGATCGAAGGCGGTCTGCAGCGGTTGTCCGATGCGCTGCTGCCGCTGGCGATGCTGACGATCGGTCTGTCGGTGAAACTGGCGCTGCCGCGCGACGAACTCAAACCGCTGGCGGCCGGCTTGATGCTCAAGTTGGGGCTGATGCCGGCGCTGGCGTTGCTGCTGGTGCCGCTGCTGGGCCTGCACGGCGACATGGCCCGCACCACCGTGCTGGAGTCCGCGATGCCATCGATGGTGACCGCCGGCGCGCTGGCGATCTCGCACGATCTCGCGCCGCGGCTGGCGGCCGCGATGGTGGGATACGGCCTGCTGTTGTCGCTGATCACGCTGCCGCTGTGGGCGGCGCTGCCGATCGGATAGCATTCGGTACGCAACGCCGTGAATCCATGGCGTCAATTTCCATTCGTTCCCATCCGTTCCATCCGTGCGACGCGGCCGCCATGATCAGCAACGACATCGACATCGATTCCTGGCGGCGCGCGCTGGCGCAGCGTGCGCGCATCCAGATTCCGGACTTCCTGCAGACCGCCGCGGCCGAGACGCTGGCGCGCGAGCTGGCCGAACGCGTGCCCTGGCAACTCGCGGAACGCAGCAGCGGAGAAGCGAAGACCACGCCGCGCGGCGCCTATCCCGACGATGCCGGCTATGCGCGCCTGCTGCAGCAGGGTTATGCGCGCGCCGCCAACGCCTACCAGTTCGCCTACGACAGCTACATGCTGCTGAAGGCGGCGAAGGAAGGCTGGGATCCGGATCTGCTGGTCCATGGCGTGCTGCGTTTCCTGAATGCGCCGCAGTTCATCGAGTTCGCGCGCCACCTCTCCGGCGATCCGGACATTTCGCGCAGCTTCCTGCAGTGCACCCGGTATCGCCCCGGGCATTACCTGATGCCGCACGACGATCAGGACGACACCGAGGGCCGCCGTTATGCCTTCGTGATCAATCTCAGCCGCGACTGGCGCCCGGACTGGGGCGGCCAACTGCAGTTCCTCGACAACGACGGCAACGTGCTGGAGACCTTCATGCCGCGCTGGAATTCGCTGAGCCTGTTCCGCGTGCCGCAGCGCCACCAGGTGACCTTCGTCGTGCCGTGGGCGGCGCATCCGCGGCATGCCATCACTGGATGGTGGATGGCGGGTTGAATGCGGACCACGTGCGTCGCCCGGCCGTGTCGCAGGAATGTCGACCGGAACGCATCGGCAGCCGCGCGCGGCGAACCGCTCAGTGTGCGCCGTCGCGCGCCGGATGCCAGCCGCAAGAACCGACAGCTGCGGCCCGCGGGGTTGTGTGCCAGTCTCATGGCCCGACCCGGACGCCGGTCGGCCGATGACCATGCGATCACCAAGGGAGGGAGACCCATGTCGAACCAGAAGACGCGCCGCGATTTCCTGATCACGCTCGGTTCGGGCGCCGCCGTGGGGCTGATGCCGCCCACGCTCGCCCGGGCCTTCGATGGCCCTGCCACCGCCAGCGCCGCGCTGCGCATCCGTCGCGACGTGACCAGTGCCGCGGCGCAGAAGGATCTCGACACGCTGCGTCGCGGCGTGGCCGCGATGAAGAAGCTGATCGCGACGAATCCTAATGACCCCCGCGGTTGGATCCTGCAGGCCTATCTGCACGGCAACTGCAACAATTTCACCTTCTGCCAACACGGCAACTGGTATTTCCCGCCGTGGCACCGGGTCTTCATCTATTACTTCGAACAGCTGATCCAGTACTTCGGCAACGATCCCGGCTTCGCCCTGCCGTACTGGGACTGGTCGCGGACCTGGAGCGTGCCCGCCAGCTTCTACGGCGACGCCAATCCGCTCAACGACGACATCTCGATCCGCAACAGTTGCTCGGGCGCCCCCACCGCGGGTCGCGGGCGCAGCCAGACCGAGCGCTTCAGCCAGGCGGATCTCGACACCTACGTCGGGCCGACGGTGATCGGCCGCATCCAGAGCAACCCGGACTACGCCAGCTACGGCGGCGCGAATCCGGGCGCGGGCGCGCTGGAGCGCACGCCGCACAACTTCGTGCATCGCTGGGTGGGCGGGCCGAAGTACAGCAACATGGTCCAGACCTTCTCGCCGCTGGATCCGATCTTCTGGCTGCACCACTGCAATATCGACCGGCTCTATTCCGATTGGCTCGGCCGTCCCGGCCACAAGCCACCGGTCGACCAGCCGGCCTGGAACGACAAATCGTTCAACGATTTCTTCGATGCCGCCGGCAGACCCGCGGGCGCGCAGTGGACCTGCGGCAAGACCGTCGATTCCGGCGTGATGGGCTACGGTTACGACCGCACGCTCGCCCTGCCCAAGGCGCTGCTCGAAACGGCGTCCCGGGTGCGCGCGCCGAAGGTGGTGCAAACGGTGGTGTCGGGCAAGGGCACGGTGAGCGCGGGCGTGGCCTCGTTCGCCGCGACGCCCGTGGCGCAGACGGAATCGCGCCTGTTGCTGAATGCGGCGGCGGTGTCGCCACGGCGCTACGCGGTGCGGCTCACGCTCTCCGGGCTGCAGACGCCGGCGCAGCAGAATACCGGCGTGCACGTGTTCCTGGGCGCCGACATCGCCGCGGACACGCCGCTCACCGCGTCCGGCTATGTCGGCAGCGTCACCTATTTCGACGGTCAGATGGATACCAAGGGCGGCGCCCACCACGGCAGCAAGGGCATCGTCATCCTCGACGCCACCGACGCGTTCCAGACGCTGTACGGCGCCGGCGGTGTCCCGGAAGGGCATACGCTCACGGTCTCGCTGGTGACCCGCGCGCTGTTCGAGGGCGTCGAGAACTTCGCGGCGGTCGATGAGGTCCAACCGGCCACAGCGACGTTCGAGATCCTCGAATTCGCGGACTGATCGCGCAGGCGATCGCAGCGGGCACGCCCGCGGAGGCAGGTGGCGGATGAATGCGGCAAGCGTCATGGGCATCGCGTGGGTCGCGCTGGTCGCGGCCTGTGCGGCCGCGGATCGGGACACGGATTTCGGCGCGCCCGCGGGCGCCGGTGCCGGCGAAGACGCGGCCCACGTCATCGCCGCCGTGCCCGGCACCCATGTCCTGCGGCTCGACGACGACACCCGTGCCTGCCTCGTCCGCAGGCTGCGGCGCGGCGATCTCGACACCGCGCGGCTCACCCTCGTCGATCTGCGTCCGCGCGCCGCGCGGGCGCTCAAGGGCGTCCGCGTGTTCATCGAGAAAACCGATGCGGATGCGGCCACGCCGCACGACGACATCCACGACGCGGGCGCCTTCGTCCTCGGCCTGGAACCACGCGAAACCGTGGTGCTCAACATCGCACCGACGCTCAACGCGCTCCGGGTCGCCGGCGCTCTCGACCCGCAGGCACTCGCGACCGGCGGCATGCTGCGCCTGACCTTCGTCGCCGAGCCCTGGGAATTCGCCGCTGCGCTGCCCGCCGACTTCGCCCTGCCGTTCGCGCGGGCGACGTTGGCGGTGCCGTGCGTTGGCCAGGATACTGAGCCCGATCGCAGTACCGGCACCCGGCCGTAGCGACGGTCTCACCAGCAGCCGTTGAATAAGTGGTAGATGGTCTTCGCGCCGGGAGGCCATTCGAGATACGACTGTCATCCCGAGCCGCAGGCGAGGGGCCTGCTTTTGATCGATCTGAATCCAACTGGCTGCGCAGGCGAACGGAACAACCTGCCGCACGGCCTCGGTTTCGCTCGCTGCCGCGAGCGAGTCACTTTTCTTTGCTTGTGCAAAGAAAAGTAACCCAAAGAAAGCACACCCCGTCGGTCGCGCCCGGCGCGTTGCGCCGGGTCCACGGGTTCCGCGGCGTTTTTCGACAGGACATCCATGTCCTGTCGAAAAACGCGCGGCGTCCTGCCGCGCGCCCGTTGGGCCTGATCCGCGAAACCCGTCGCGACCAGGGGCCCCGGTAGATCAGGAGCAGAACCGGATCACGAATGCCATCGAATTCGAGAAATCACGGCATCCAATGAGAAAATTGTGGGGACACTTCAGGTCGAGGCCCCCCTATGCGATCGGCTATGAAAGTATTTTTCGCAGCTTTCGGCCGAGATCCGTCGCTGATACGGTTAAATCATTGCCAGTGACCACATAGGGCTTAGATGAATCGCGGTCCCACTGATCTTCTACTGATGTCTCGAGTTCGTTGAATGCAATTAGGCATGTCCCGAAATAAAAGCCTGCTTCCCAGGCTGGTATCCATTCTCGTTCTTCCATGATGAACCGAAGAAGGTCAGAGAAAGCAAGGCGATCTACAGCGGCGGCCAGGGAAACGAATTCACTGTAAACGATATCTTTTTCGAGAAAAGCCTTGAATATCTTGCCAGCAGCACGAGAAGATTCGTGATCTTGGCACCTGTCGACGACGTAGAGAATTTTTTCGCCAACTTTAACTTCTGCTTCTTCAGATGCGTTGATTTCATCGATCATGGCTCGTCGTTTTTCTGACGGAACTGATTCGATCTCTTTCAAGAAATATCCGAGCTTGTTGATGAACATTCTGTCTCGAATAGATACGGCAGCTCGTCCAAATCCGATTAAGGAGCCTAGGATTGGAATATCACGAAGCGTGCCATCTTCCATGACGGAATCCAGTGCAACCTCCATGAGCGCTGAAGTCGAGTCCTGCAATGAATGGTTTCCTATCGCTGACTCTAACTGATCGCTTATTTTGCTTTTACCCATGGCGGCTTCCCGTTTTCTATTTCTTTTTTGATGTCTAAAGACTTTGTCTGAATATGCTCAATCCGCCGGCACCGTCCGTGCCGAGGCCCATTCGCGGAGTTCGTCGACCTGTTCCGACATCAACACCGACAGCGGGCGGGTGTTCTTCAATTCCGCGCGCAGCTGGAAATCGCTGAGCGGGTGGCCGGCGGCGTGGGCGGTGTAGAGCGCGGCGACGATGGCCTGTTCGATTTCGGCGCCGGAGAAACCGTCGGCGGCGTGCGCCAGCGCGGCGAGGTCGAAGCCTTCGGCGTCGACGCTGCGGCGGCGCAGATGCAGCGCGAAGAGTTCGGTGCGCGCGTCGGGGTCGGGCAGGTCGACGAAGAAGATTTCGTCGAAGCGGCCCTTGCGCAGCAGCTCCGCCGGCAGGTCCTGCACCTGGTTGGCGGTGGCGACCATGAACACCGGCGATTTGCGTTCGGCCATCCAGGTGAGGAAGGTGCCGAGCACGCGGCGGGAGACGCCACCGTCTTCGCCGCCGGAGCTGGCGAGGCCTTTCTCGATCTCGTCGATCCACAGCACGCAGGGCGAGAGCTGTTCGGCCGAAGCCAGCGCCTCGCGCAGGTTCTTCTCGGTCTCGCCGTGATATTTGTTGTACAGCGCGCCGAAATCCAGCCGCAGCAGCGGCACGCCGAAGCCGGCGGCGATCGCCTTGGCCAGCATCGACTTGCCGCAGCCCTGCACGCCGAGCAGCAGCACGCCCTTCGGCGGATCGAGGCCCGGCGGCGCGTTGCCGTCGACGAAGGCGGCGCGGCGCAGTTCGATCCAGCGCTTCACCCGCTTCGCGCCGATCACGTGATCGAGCTTCACCGGATCGAATTCGTAGTGCAGATGGCCGCTGCGGTTGATCAGCTCGAACTTCAGCTTCGCCAGTTCCGGCAGGTCGTCGGCGTTGAGCACGCCGTCGCGGAAGATCAGGTGGCGGGCGATGCGGCGGGCGTCGGTTTCGTTCAGTCCGCGCAGGTTGCGCACGATCTGCTTCGCCGCGTCGGGATCGACCTCCACGCGCTTGCCGCCGTGCTCGCGCGCATAGGCCGCGGCTTCGTCCTTCACCAGCTTCAGCAACGCTTCGCTGCCGGGCAGTTTCGGCCGATAACGCACCGCGTGCGCTTCGAGGTCCGCGGGCAATTCGACCTTGTTGCCGACCAGCACCAGCACGTGCGGCAGGCAGTTGCGGCGCTGCAGGATGTCGCGCACCTGGCGCTGGGTGCCGGCGTATTTCAGGTAGGGCGCGAAATCCAGCAGCAGGAATACGCCGCGCTGGTCGTGGCGATAGATCGCCTGCAGGGTGGCGCCGGCGTCCGGGGCGACTTCGGCCGCATCCTCGCGGTCCATGTCGATGCGGCGCAGGCCTTCGGTGATCGACCAGCGGAACAGCGCCCGCCAGACGTGCATCAGCGATTGCCGGAACAGTTCGACCACCCGCGGTTCGTCGGGGGTTTCGATCACGATCAGGGGGGTGTCGGCGCGGATCAGCGCCACGAGATCCTGGAGACCGCTCATTCTTGTCCGTAGCTCGGGGCAGGCGCCCGCAAAGGGCGACACGATAGCAAAGCGGCGCGGGCGGCGTTCGGGGATGCGGGTGGTTCGCGACGCGCGGGAACGCGGGGGAAACGGACGCTGCGTCGGCCGCGGCAAGTGGCGTCCTGGAATGTCCTGATGCGCTCGTACGGGCTTGACGATGGGCCGAGGTCGATAGTCTAGTGTCCCGCCATTCCCCCAACCCACAGGTTTCTTCCATGCGCAGCGACACCGTCCTGATCACCGGCGCCTCCACCGGAATCGGGCGCAGCACCGCCCTGCATCTGGCCGCATTGGGCTACACCGTCTTCGCCGGGGTCCGCCGCGAGGCCGACGGGGCGGCGCTGGTGGCCGCCGCGCCGGCCGCATCGGCGACGCGGATCGTGCCGGTGCTGCTGGACGTGACCCGCGACGACCACATCCGCGACGCGCTGGCGCGGGTCGAGGCCCAGGCCCCGGACGGTCTTTACGCCCTGATCAACAACGCCGGCTTCAACCTCAACGGGGCCTTCGAGTACACCAGCGAGGCCGACGCCCGCGCGCTGATGGACACCAACGTCGTCGGGCTGGCGGCGATGAGCCGGGCGGCGTTGCCGCTGCTGCGCCGCCATGTGGCGCGCCATCCGGGCGCGACCGCCAAGCTGGTGAACATCGGCTCGATCGGCAGTTTCGTCGGTATCCCCTGGGAGGCCTACTATCACGCCTCCAAATTCGCGGTGCTGGGGTTGAGCGAGGCCATGCGCCACGAGCTGTGGCCGCAGGGCGTCCGGGTGGTGGCGGTGTGTCCGGGCGGGATCGTCACCGATTTCCTGCCGAAGACCCAGGCCGGCCTGAACGCCGGCATCGCCGCGCTCCCGGCCGATGCGCCGGCCAACTACCGCACCGGCATGCAGAAGCTGCTGACGATGGCGGGGAAGGCCTCCAGCATGGGCTCACCGCCGGAAGCGGTGGCCAAGCGGATCGGCAAGGTGCTGGCCACGGCCCGGCCGCGCATGCGCTACATGGTCGGCGCGGATGCGCGGATCACGCTCGTTCTGCAGCGGTGGCTGCCGGAAGCCTGGTTCCATGCCCTGATCCGCGGCCAGTTCACGGCTTGAGGCGCGACCGGGCACCCTGCCGCCGGTCCGGTTGCCGGACCGGTCGCGGGTGCTAAGCTGCGGGCTCTTCACTGCGGAGGTGCCGATGAAAACGGTTCTGGTCGCCAGTTCGAAGGGCGGAGTGGGCAAGACCACCATCGCCACGCATCTCGCCGCGCAGGCGGCCTTGGACGGCCTGCGGACCGTGCTGGTGGATGCCGATCCGCAGCATTCCTCCACCCGCTGGGCCGAGCGCCGCGTCGATCTCGACAGCGCGGTGCTGCCGCTGGACGGCACCCGTCGCAGCTGGGCGAAGCACATCCCCGACGACGCCCAGCGCATCGTCATCGACGCCCCGGCCGGTTCCACGGTCGACAGTCTCGAAGCCTTTTTCGATGAGGCCGACGCGCTGGTGGTGCCGGTGTTGCCTTCCACGCTCGACATCGACGCCACCGTCGGCTTCCTCAACGGCGTGGCCAGGCACCCGCGGGTGCGTCGCGGCGAACTGCGCGTGGGCCTCATCGCCAATCGCCTGAAGCCGTGGACGAACGCCTCGCAGCAGGCGGTCGAGCTGTTGAGGCAATGGCCGTATCCGGTGGTCGCCGAACTGCGCGACAGCCAGGCCTACGTGATGCTGGTCGGTCTGGGCCGCAGCCTGTTCGATTACCACTCGCAGCAGGTGCGCGAACATCAGGAAGACTGGGCGCCGCTGCTGAAGTGGCTGAAGAAATAGCTTCCCGGTAGAGCGGCCTTCAGGCCGCTGTTCTTGCGCTACGCGAAAGCAGCGGCCTGAAGGCCGCTCTACCGGCGACTCATTTCGCCGGCAACACGTCCGCATCGCGCAGCAACTGTTTGCCGAGCGCGATCCGCTTGCCCAGTGCGACCCGCATCGCGCGATCGTCCGTCGAGGTCAGATCGATCCCGAGCGCGAAGCTGGCGTCGCCCTGCGGGCCTTCGACCCAGCCGATCCACCAGGCGTTGCCATCGCGGTCCGCGTCGCGATGGGTGCCGGTCTTGCCGTAGATCCGCGTTCCGTTCGCGTCGTCGTCGCGCATCGCCGCTTTCACGACTGCGATCGTCCCGGCGGAGAACGGCAGATCGCCGCGACGCAGGCGGTCGACGAAGGCCAACTGCTGGCGCGCGGTGACGGTGAGCACGCCGTCGTGCCAGACCCGCGCCGGCGTCGGGCCGATCCGGCCGTTGCCGTAGCCCACGCGCTGCACCCACGCGGCCAAACGCTCGCGGCCGATGCGCTCGGCCAGCACGCCAAAGTAACTTTCGCTCGAGGTCTGCATCGCTTCGCGCAGCGCCATGTCGCGCTGCCATGCCGGCCGGTCGGGATAGGGCTTGCCGTTCCACGGCACGATTTCGTCGGCGCTCTTCAGCGCGGCGGTCTCCAGCGCGATCAGCGCCAGCATGAGCTTGAAGGTCGATGCCGGCCGCAGCGGCGTGTCGGCGAGCGCTGCACCATGCACCAATTCCGCAGGCCGACCTTCGCGCTGCAACAGGAAGGCGCCGGGCTGGCCGTACGCGGCGAAGCGGGCGGATGCCGATGTCGATGCGGGCTTCGCGGGCGGTGCGGCGCAGAGCATCGGCGAAATCGCGAACACGCAGACGGTGAGCAGGAAATTTCGGAGAAAACGCTGCATCGGGCGACTCCGTCGAAGGTGTGCGGCGCAGTGTGGCCGGTGCGCGAGGCGCGCCCAAGCGGCGTTGTCGTTGCGGGCGTCACTGTTGTAACGTCCGTCACCGCGCCGCCCGGCGCGTGCCAGACTGGATCGATGAGTACACGCACTGCGAAGTCGACGACGAAACCCCCACGGCCGGCGCCGCGCCGCCGGACGCGATCCCTCGATGCCGACGCGCGCGACGTCATCGCGATCGAACTCGGGACGCCGTCGCTGGTGCAGGACGCGCCGGTCCGCCATCAATCGCTATGGGTGCTGCTGCGGCTGTGGCTGGCGGCGCAGTCGGGCGAAGGCTGGCTGCGCGAGACGCAACTGCGCGAACGCTTCGCCAACGCGCGAAACTTGCGCATGATCGTCAGCCGCGCCTACGCCGACTTCGCGCGCTGGGGGCTGCGCGTGGGGTGGGGCACGGATCGCGCCCGCGATCCGGATCTGCTGCCGTTGGCCGGCCGCAATCGCGGCCCGTTCTGGTTGGCCGAGGGCGAAGCCGCGCGGCTGCGCATCCTGCTGCACGGCGAACCCGCAGGCACCGATGCGGTGATCGCCTGGCTGGGCGCGTCGTCGTCGGTGCGCGCCGCCGCCGGTGCCGATGGCCTCGGCGGTGCGATGGTGAGCAACGCGTCGCCGGCCTACTGGCATGCGTGGGCCGGCGCGCGCAAGGACATGCTCGATGGCCGGCTGATCCTCGATCGCGATCATGGCGCGCTGGCCGGTTATCGCCGCGCGCAGACCCTCAGCGACGATCCCTGGCTGCAGGCGCTGGCCCTGCTGCAGCAGGCGATGGTGTGGCGCCGCGCCGGCAACGCCGACGCCGCGCGCGCGGTGCTGGCCGAGCTCGACCGTCACTGGCACGACGAACAGGCTCCCGAGCATGCGTGGCTGGGGGCGATGGCGGCGATCGTGCAGGCGTGGTGCGCCTACGCCGGCCGCGATCCGCAGGCGGCGCGGCAGATCCTGCGCCAGGCGGCCGAAGATCCGCGCTGGACCGGCCTGTTCCAGTACCACCCGCGCGTGCGCAGCGAACACGCGAACCTGCAGGCGCTGATCCATCGCGCGCTGGCGCTGGACGAACGCGCCGACATCGCCGAACGCACCGACGCCGCGCGCACCGCGGTGCGTTATTACCGCGCGGCGCTGGCGTTGGCGAACGAGGCCGAACTGTTCGATGCCGCGGCTTCCACCGCCAGCAATCTCGGCTGGTCGCTGTGGCTGTTCGAGCGCTGCGGCCTGGCGGTCCGCGATGGCGTCCGTGATGGCGCGTCCGGCGACGACGGCCATCCGATGACCTGGATCGGACTGGCGGCGTGGCTGAGCGGGCGCCACGGCGTCGGCGGCGGATGCTGGAACACGATCTATCTGCTGCGCATGGCGCGCGGCGGCGGCCCGGACGCGTCGCATCCGCGGCTCGATGTCTTCCGCCGCTGGCCGGTGATGTCGCCCGATGCCTTCCGCGCGCTGATCGCGCCGATCAGCCTCGGCGTGGAGTGGGAGAGCTGGCGCGCGCTGGCGACGACGATGCAGGCGGATGTCGATGCGGGACGGGTGCAGGTGGATGCGCTGCAGCGTGCCAACGTGCTGCTGGAAGTCGCCTGGTACGAGGCCCACGACGGCGAGCTCGCGCGCAGCGCCGAAGCCGCCGCGCGCCTGCGACGCCGACTGCGCGAACTCACGCCGACGGACCGTTCGTTCTTCCGCGATGCGCTCCGGCGGCTGCCCGAGGCGCTGGATTGAACGGAGCGGGTCACGCGTGACGGCGCGAATCCCGAACACCGGCGGTTCGCGTTAGAGCGTGTTATGCACTTTTGACAGGTCGCGTTGCGCAGCCTGTGGCGTCGAGACAAGGTACCGTGGCGCAGCCTTGGCTGGTGGCCAAGGCAAGCCACGGGCCGCAGGATCGGCGCCACAGGGGCGCAACCCGGAGGGAAGGCCGTCTGCAGGCCCGATCCGGCGTTGCACACCTTGCCAAGGCCACCAGCCTTGGCGGCGGCGCGCGCCTTGGCTCAGGCCTGCAGACGACCTTCGCGGCCTGTCAAAAGTGCATAACACGCTCTAAGCTGCCCCACATCCCGTCGCCCGAAGACTGACGCGCACATGCGAACCCTCATCCTGCTCCGCCACGCCCATGCCGAACCCGCCGCCGCCGGCCAGTCCGATGTCGACCGCGCGCTGTCCGCGGAGGGTCTGGCCGAAGCGGAGGCCGCCGGGGCATGGCTGGCGGCCCAGGGGCTGGCGCCGGATCGCGTGCTGTGCTCGCCGGCGCGACGCACGCGCGAGACGCTGGAAGCGGTGCTGCGCGGCATCGGTTTCGTCGAGCAACGGCTGGTCGACGGCATCTACGAAGCCACCGCGGGCGCGCTGGCCGAACTGGTGGACGAACACCATGAAGTCGAACGGCTGATGCTGGTCGGCCACAACCCGGGGCTGGAGCGCCTCGCGGCGCTGATGCACAGCGGCCAATCCGGCGACTATCGCGGCATGCCGCCGGGCAGCGTGGTGGTGCTGCATTTCCCGGCCGACGCCGCGGTGGAGCCGGGCGTCGCCAGCCTCTCCGCGTTCTGGTGGCCGTGAAGCGCGCCACACCGTCCCGTTCCGGCCTGATCTGCGCACCGATCCTCTGCGCGCTGCTCGCGGCGGTGCTGCCTGCGGCCGAGATCGACGCGGCCGAGATCGACCCCCGCGAAACCCGCATCGGCTTCACCCTCAAGACCCGCTGGGGTCAGGTGCTGCAGGGGCGGTTTCCGCGCTACAGCGGTCGCATCGAGACGCTCGAGGACGGCCGCCGCCGCGTGCATCTGACGCTGTCGGCGCGCGATGTCGAGATCGTCGGCCATCCCAACTACACCGGCATGACCCGCGGCCGCGGTTTCTTCGAGGCCGACCGCTTTCCCGACGTCGTCTTCGTGTCCGACCCGTATCCGCCGGCGCTGGTCGAGCAGGGCGGCAAGCTCGGCGGCGAACTGACCATCCGCGACGTGCGTCGCCGCGAGACCTTCGCGGTCGAAGCGGCGAATTGCGCGCGCCCCGGCTACGACTGCGACGTCAGCGCCAACGGCAGCGTGCGCCGCGGCGACTACGGCGTGGACCGCTGGATTTTCGCGGTTTCCGACCACGTCCGCTTCAGCCTGCGTCTGCGCGTGCGCGAGGACGGCGAATGAGCCGTGGCCTGCGAACGGTCCTGCTGTGCGCCGCGGTCGCGTTGTCGCAGGCCGCGTGCGCCTCGCTGTCGACCTCCGAACAGGCGCACGTCGAAGCCTTGGTCGCGGCGGCGCGCAGTACCGAGCGTACCTGCGATCGCGACGATGCCTGCGCACGGCCGTCGCCGATACGCGACCTGGGCCTGCGCGCGGCCGGCGAGGCGGCCGCGGTCGCCGCTGTCGCCGGCGCGACCCCGGGCGCGACTCTCGAAACGCCCGCGGATGCGCCACTGCCAACATCGGCGCCGGCACAGGACGATGCCGGCGATGCCGCGGTCCGCGACGGCGCGCCCGGCCATCGCGCATTGATTCTGGATTACGGCCAGGACGCGCTGCTCGCGCGGCTGGACATGATCCGCGGCGCCCAGCGCGCCATCGACATCCAGACCTACATCTTCGACGAGGACGACGCCGGCCATCTGGTGCTCGACGAACTGCTGGTCGCGGCGAAACGCGGCGTGAAAGTGCGGCTGCTGGTGGACCAGCTGGCCGCGCTCAAGCGCGTCGACACCGTCGCGGCGCTGGCCGGCGCGCACGTGAATTTCGAGATGCGGGTGTACAACCCGGTGCTGGGCCGGGCGCGCTTCAGCTATCCGATGTACGCGCTGGCTTCGGCCTGCTGCTGGCGCCGGCTCAACCAGCGCATGCACAACAAACTGATCGTGGTGGACGGGCTGGTCGGCATCACCGGCGGCCGCAATTATCAGAACGATTATTTCGACTGGGACAGCCGCTACAACTTCCGCGACCGCGACATCCTGGTCGCCGGCCCCGCGGTCGCCGACATGCAGGCCCATTTCGATGCGTTCTGGGACGCGCCGCTGAGTACGCCGCTCACGCGTCTTTCCGATGTGGGCAAGCTGGTGCTGCGCCAGGGCGTGCCGCCGGTGCAGCATCCCGCGCCCGTACAGCCGCGGCGGATCGAACTGATCGGTCGCGACGCCGACGACGCCGCGCTGGTGCGCAGCCGTCTGGTCGATGCGGCGATGCCCGTTCGCGATCTGCGTTACATCGGCGATCTGCCGGAGAAGCACGATACGCTCGACGACCAGGCCGCGCCGTCGTCGCTGCTGCTGCGCGATCTGATCGCCGCAGCGGACGAGCGCGTCCTGCTGCAGACGCCGTATCTCGTGCTCTCCAGGCCGGCGCAGCGGATGTTCCGCGACTTGCAGCAGCGACCGTCGCCGCCGCGGGTGGTCGTGTCCACCAACAGTCTCGCCGCCACCGACGCCTTCATTCCGTACGCGCTGTCGTACAAGTACAAGCGCCGCTATCTGCGCGACTACAAATTCGAGATCTACGAATTCAAGCCGTTCCCGCAGGATGCGCCGATCGACGTGGAGGCCACCGGGACCGTCGACATCGCATGGGATGCGGACGGCACGCCGAGCGTGCTCGGCTCCAGCGGCTCGCGCCTGGGGGCCGGATCGGGATCGGGTTACAGCGGCAGCGGCGCCGACGGCATCGGCAGCCGTTCGCCCGACCGGCCCACGCCGCTGGCGCGCGAGTATTCGGCGTTGCGCTATTCCAAGCGCGGCAGCAACGAGCCGGTGCCGCTGAAACGCGGCGGCGTGCGTTTCGGCCTGCACGCGAAGTCGCTGGTGATCGACGACCGCGTCGGCGTGATCGGCACCCACAATTTCGATCCGCGCGGCGACACCTACAACACCGAGGCGCTGGTGGTGATCGACGACCCGGCGTTCGCGCGCGCGCTGGCCGCCAGCATCGAGCGCGACACGGCGCCGGCGAACGCATGGATGATCGCGCGCCGCGACAAGCCGCCGGTGTTCTCCGGCCTGGAATATTCGCTGGCGAAAGTCTCGGAGCTGTTGCCCTTGTTCGATTTCTGGCCGGTGCGCTACGCCACCAGCTACGAATTCGTGCCCGGCCCGGATTGCCCCGCGCCCATGTCGCCGCGCGACCCGCACTTCCGCCGCTGCTACGAACCGGTGGGCGATTTCCCGGAAGTGGCGCCGGTGATCCGCCCGTTGACCCGCATCTTCACCGCCTTCGGGGCCGGTCTGGCGCCGATTTTGTAGACGGGTTCCGTAGGGCGTATATGGACTCCCCCCGATTGCCAACCGCTTTTTGATCCTGGTTGA
>CAMLLG010000082.1 GCA_946480825.1 uncultured Lysobacteraceae bacterium | reverse complement strand
CCGGGCAATTCCGGCGGCGCGCTGGTCAACCTGCGCGGCGAGCTGGTCGGCATCAACACCGCCAGTTTCAACCCGCGCGGCAGCATGGCCGGCAACATCGGCCTGGGCTTCGCGATTCCCAGCGACCTCGCGCGCAGCGTGATGGAACAACTGCTGGCGAACAACGGCGTGGTGCGGCGCGGCGCGCTGGGCATCGACAGCCAGACCGTGGATGCGCGCATCGCCCAGGGCCTGGGCCTGAGCGAGGCCCGCGGCGCGGTGGTGACCCGGGTGTATCCGGGCTCGTCCGCGGCCGCCGCCGGCCTGCGCGAGGGCGACGTGATCCTCGGGGCCAACGGCCAGCGCATCGACAACAGCGACGCCCTGCGCAATTTCCAGGGCCTGCAGCCGGTGAACTCCAAGGTCTCGCTGGAGGTGCGCCGCGACGGCAAGCCGCTGACGATCGCGGCGACCCTGCGCGAACAGCCACGCGAAGTGGCCGGCGCCAGCCTCGACCCGCGCCTGACCGGCGCCACCTTCGCCGAACTGCCGGAATCGCTGCGCCGCCAGAACGTCACCGGCGTGCTGGTGGACGACGTGGCCCGCGGCAGCCGCGCGGCCCGCAACGGTCTGCGCAAGGGCGACGTGGTCCTGGCCGGCAGCATCGGCGATTTCGGCGACCTCGGCGGCTTCCGCGCGAATTTCTCCGAGCGCCCGCCGGAACTGGTGCTGCGGGTCTGGCGCAACGGCCAGCAGGGCAACCTGTTGATGCAGTAAGCGCGACGCGCCGTGCGGAACGCACGGCGCGCGCGGCCCGGCGCCGACGGCCTTACGCTGTCGCATCGACGCCCGCAGCAGGAATCCGGCCATGTCCACGCCCTCCGACCCGGCCCACGAAGCGCCGCCCGCATCCGCGCCGCGCCCGCGGTCTTCCACCGCCGCGCTGGTGCTGGCGACGCTGGCGGTGGGTTACACGCTGTGGGCGACCCAGGCGCTGCTGCTGCCGATTCTGCTGGGGATGTTCTTCGCCCTGATCGGCAATCCGATCCTGCGCACGCTGCAGAGGCTCTACGTGCCGCGCTTCATCGGCGCGGTGGCGGTGCTGTCCTCGGGCCTGGCCTGCGCGATCCTGCTCGGCAATCTGCTGGCGGAACCGGCCGGCGATCTGGTGCGGCAGTTGCCGCGCGAACTGCGCGAACTCTCGCCGAAGCTGCGGCAGATGGCCAAACCGGTGCAGGAAGCGAAGAAGAACGCCGAAAGCATCGCCCGTGCCGCCGGCGGCGAAGACCCCAATGCGGTGAAAGTGGTGCGCACCGAAGTGAACGACCCCTACCGCGCGCTGACCGCCACGCCGCGGATGGTCGCCTCGGTGCTGGCGGTGGTGCTGCTGACCCTGTTTTTCATGGTCTACGGCGAAAACCTGCAGCGACGGGCGCTGGCGCTGCTGCCCGGACGGCAGCAGCAGAAACTCACGGTCGGCATCCTGCAGTCGATCGAGCGCGAGATGTCGCGCTACGTGCTCACCATCACCGTGATCAACGTCGTGCTGGGGCTGGTCTTCGCCGGCGCGCTGGCGTTGTTGGGGCTGCCGCTGCCCGAAGCGCTGCTGTGGGGCACGCTGGCCGCACTGCTGAATTACGCGCCTTACGTCGGCCCGCTGATCGGCATGGCCGCGATGCTGTTGATGGGGTTCGTGCATTTCGACGCGCCGCTGCAGGCGCTGCTGCCGTCGGGCCTGTACCTGCTGCTGCACACGGTGGAAAGCCAGTTGATCACGCCGATCGTGCTCGGCCGGCGCATGGCGCTTTCGCCCTTGATGCTGCTGTTGGCGCTGATGGTGTTCGGCTGGCTGTGGGGCATCATCGGGCTGCTGCTGGCGGTGCCGCTGCTGGCCTGCACGAAGCTGGTGCTGGAACGTCTGGAAGGCATGGAACCATGGGCGCGGCTGCTGGAATGAATGCCCGGCCACGCAGCGCGATCGACCATGGGGTAGACCGACACCGGGCAGGCCGGCATCGGGCAGGCCGACCGCCCGCGCTACACTTGTCGCCGTGAACTTCCGCATCCGCGCCATCACCCTCGATCTCGACGACACCCTGTGGCCGTTCGCCCCCATCGGCGCGCGGATCGAGCGGGTGCTGGACGACTGGCTGCGCATCCACAGTCCCCGCACCGCCGCGCGCTTCCCGATCGCCGAAATGCGCGCGCTGCGCGAGCGGGTCTTCGCCGGGCATCCGCACCTGCTGCACGACATGAGCGAGCTGCGCCGGCTGACGCTGGAATACGCCTTCCGCGAAAGCGGCGAAGACCTGGCGCTGGTCGATCCGGCGTACGCCGTGTTCTACGCCGAACGCAATCGCGTGGAGTGCTATCCCGATGCGATCGACGCGCTGGCGCGGATCGCCGCGAAGCTGCCGGTGGCGGCGCTGAGCAACGGCAACGCCGATCTCGCGGCGATCGGCCTCGACCGCCATTTCGTGTTCCAGCTCGGCGCGCGCGAACACGGCGCCGCCAAGCCCGCGGCCAGCATCTTCCTCGCCGCGTGCGAACGCCTCGGCTGCGCGCCGGACGAAGTGCTGCACGTCGGCGACCACATCGAGGCGGACGTACTGGGCGCCGCACGCGCGGGCCTGCGCACCGCGTGGGTGCATCGCGAAGACGCGCACGCGCATCATCCGCACTGGCCGCACGCCGAGATCGCACCGGACCTGATCGTGCCGGACATGGCCGCACTGGCCGACCGCATCGACGCGATGCACGCCGCATCCGCCGCCCCCACTTTCCGCATATCCGCCGCCGAGATCACGCCATGACCGCACTGCCCGGACTGGTCGCCACTGCCGATGCTTCGCATGCGGACGACTCTCATGCAAATCCGCCCCATGCGCTGTCGGTGGTGACCGCCGCGCAGTTTCCGGCATGGGTCGCCGCGCATTCCGAATCCACCCGGCGCTGGCTGCAGGCGCAGGGCTTCACCGGCGCGGCCGGCACCCACGCGCTGTTGCCCGGCGGCGACGGCCTCGCCGGTGCGGTACTGGGCGTCGGCGATCCGCACGACCCCTTCGCCTACGCGCACGCGCCCGCCGCGCTGCCCGCGGGCGACTGGCGCCTCGTCGACGACGACGGTCTGCTCGACGACGGCGCGCGGCACGTGCTGCATCTGGGCTGGGGCCTCGCCAGTTATCGCTTCACCCGCTATCGCGACGCGGCGCGCGCGCCGGCACGGCTGGTGGCCGATGTCGACGACGACATCGCCGCGCAGATCGCCGCCTGCGTGCGCGTGCGCGATCTGATCAACACCCCGACCGAGCACATGGGTCCGGACGAACTCGAAGCGGTCGCGCGCGAGATCGCGAAGACCCACGGCGCCGATCTCGACGTGCTGACCGGCGACGAACTGTTGACCCACAACTTCCCCGCGATCCACGCCGTCGGCCGCGCCTCGCACCGCGCGCCGCGGTTGATCGTGATGCACTGGGGCGGCAACACCGACGAAGGCCGGACGCGGCCGCACATCGTCATCGTCGGCAAGGGCGTGTGCTTCGACACCGGCGGCCTCGACATCAAGGCCGCGGCCGGCATGCGCAACATGAAGAAGGACATGGGCGGCGCCGCGCACGCGATCGCGCTGGCCGAACTGATCATGACGCGCAAACTGCCGGTGCGGTTCACGCTGCTGGTGCCGGCGGTGGAGAACGCGATCGGTCCGAACGCGTATCGCCCAGGCGAAGTGGTGGCCACGCGCAAGGGCCTCAGCGTGGAGATCGACAACACCGATGCCGAAGGCCGCGTGATCCTGTGCGATGCGCTGACCTACGCCGGCGAACAGGCGCCGGCCATCATCCTCGACTTCGCCACGCTGACCGGCGCCGCGCGCGTCGCGCTGGGCCCGGATCTGCCGGCGCTCTTCAGCAACGACGATGGGCTCGCGAACGACTGGCTGTCCGCCGGCGACGCGCACCACGACCCGCTGTGGCGGATGCCGCTGCACCGGTCGTATCTGCGCTATCTCAACAGCGGCATCGCCGACATCGCCAACGGCAGCAGCACCCCGATGGCCGGCTGCGTCACCGCGGCGCTGTATCTCGAACGCTTCGTGCCGGCGCATCAGCCGTGGGCGCATCTCGACGTCTACAGCTGGAACGACAGCGACCGGCCGGGTCGCCCCGCAGGCGGCGAAGCGCAGGCCCTGCGCAGTTGCTATGCGATGTTGAAAGCCCGCTTCGCCTGAGCGCACGATGAGGAAGACGCGATGAAAACGACGTACGTCCACCGCCTGCTGTTCGCTGTCTGCGCATCGATCGCGCTGATGTGCTCGCCCGGCCTGTCGGCGCAGACGGCGCGCGCGCCCGCATCGGGCGCAGCCGCGGCCACGCCCGCCGCGCAGCGCAGCGTACTGGTGATGGGCGATTCGCTGTCCGCGGGCTACGGCCTGTCCGCGTCGCAGGGCTGGGTTTCGCTCACCGCGCAGAAAGTGGCGAAGGAAAAACCCGGCTGGCGCGTGGTCAACGCCAGCATCAGCGGCGAAACCACCGCCGGCGGCGCCGCGCGCATCGCCGCGGAACTCAAGCGCCACAAACCGTCGGTGGTGGTGATCGAACTCGGCGGCAACGACGGTCTGCGCGGCCTGCCGCTGACGCAGACGCGCGCGAATCTGGCGAAGATGATCGTCGCCGCGAAAGCGACGAACGCGAAGGTGCTCCTGATCGGCATGCGCCTGCCGCCGAACTACGGGCCCGATTACACGCAGGGCTTCGAACGCACGTTCCGCGACCTCGCGCAGCAGCACAGGACCGCGTTCCTGCCGTTCCTGCTCGAACCGGTGGCGTTCGACGATCGCGCCTTCCAGGCCGACCGCATCCATCCCACCGCCGCCGCGCAACCGAAGTTGCGCGATCACGTCTGGCCCGCGCTGGCGCCGCTGCTGAAGTGAACCGCCGGATGAATCCGCCGCGCATCGCTGCATCCGCGCGGCGGCGAGTCGCGTAAAGCTCCTTCCGCCGCGAATCGCGTCTCCGACGCCGGTCGTTTTTCCGATGTTTTTTTCGCGGCGGCTGCATCCGTCGCGGATGACGTCGCGTAGCACTCTCCGTACCGGTCTTCCGCACCGTTCCGCTCTCCCTCGGACAGCGGAAGGCCGGTCGCCCTTCCCCCTCGGAGAACATACGCGATGAAGACGACACTGCTCACTGCCGCGCTGGCCGCCACCTTCACCCTCGCTTTCGCCGCCCAGGCCGGGCATCACGAGAATCCCATGGTCGGCGGCGCAGCGATGCTGCCGACGAAGGACATCATCGACAACGCGGTCAACTCGAAGGATCACACCACGCTGGTCGCCGCGGTCAAGGCCGCCGGGCTCGTCGAAACGCTGAAGGGCAAGGGCCCGTTCACCGTGTTCGCGCCGACCAACGCGGCGTTCGCCGCGCTGCCGGCGGGCACCGTCGACACGCTGCTCAAGCCCGAGAACAAGGGCACGCTCACCGGCGTCCTCACGTATCACGTGGTCCCGGGCCGCATCGACGCCAAGGCCATCGCCGCGAAGATCAAGGCCGGCAACGGCACCGCCACCTACGCGACGGTGCAGGGTGGCACGCTCACCTTCAAGACCGCAGGCAAGGACGTGACCGTGACCGACGCGAAAGGCAACACCGCCAAGGTCACGATCGCCAACGTCTACCAGAGCAACGGCGTGATCCACGTGATCGACAAGGTGCTGCTGCCGTAAGCGCGATTCGCTTCCGCGATTTGCAGATAGAGATACAGACTCACGATACGCCTCCCCCCGATGCGTGGTGCACGGCAGGGCGACTCCGGTCGCCCTGCTTTTTTTCGCGCGCAACGATCTGCGTGCGACCCATCGCCCGCGGATTGTCGATACGGCGTCGAAGCGCGTTCGCTGCGCTGCCGCAGGAATGTGAAAAAAAAGTTTGCAATCCGAAAATGTCGGGTGTAATGTGCGCGCCGATCGCAGCACGCGCTGCACGACCAGCACGCCATTCCACCGGATTTTCCCGATGAACGCCGCTCAGCATCCCAACCGTCGCACCGGACTTTCGCGCACTCGCCGCGATGCGGTCGACTGCGCGCAGCGGACGAAATCCGGTTTCGACCGCCGCCACGGCTGATCTTCCTTCACGGAGATCGGTCGACCCGATCTCCGAGGCACGCGAACGCCCTCGGATGCTCTCCGGGGGCGTTTCGTTTGCGGGTTCCCATTCCAACGCCTTCTCCGTGCGTTCGCATCTCTCCATTGTTCGATCCGCTTCGCCCTGAAGCACCCGGCACGCATCCCCATGCCGAGGCCGAGGGCCGGCTGCCAGCGCATTCGCGTGCGTTGTGGTGCTTCGACGCGGGCGGCGTACGAAGCGGATACTTCCATCGTCGAATCGGAGTGCATCCGTGCTGCTGCGTCGCGGCAGACGGAACGGCATCCCGCATTGGCGCGACGACATCGACACTCGCGCGCGATCGCGCGCACTGGACAACATCATGAACACCTCTTTCCAATTCCTGCACGCCCAAGGCAGCCCGGTACCGATCAAGGGCTGGGTCGACGGCGTACCGCTCGAACCCGAAGCGCGACAGCAGTTGCACAACATCGCGGCCATTCCGTTCGTCGGGCCGTGGGTCGCGGTGATGCCCGACGTGCATCTGGGCAAGGGCGCGACCGTGGGCTCGGTGATTCCGACCCGCGGCGCGATCATCCCGGCAGCGGTCGGCGTCGACATCGGTTGCGGCATGGCGGCGGTGCGCACCACGCTGCGCGCCGAAGATCTGCCCGACTCGCTCGCGCAGTTGCGCAGTTCGATCGAACGCGGCGTGCCCGTGGGCAACGGTGCCGGCGGCGAGCATCGCCGTTTGCCGGACAGCCTCGAAACCCGCCTCGCGCAGTCCGGGCTGGCGCGGCGGCTCGATGCGATCAAGGCGAAGCACCGCCAGATCCGCACCGACAAGCTCGACCGCCAGATCGGCACGCTCGGCGGCGGCAACCACTTCATCGAAATCTGTCTGGACGAAACGGGTACGGTGTGGGTGATGCTGCACTCGGGTTCGCGCGGTACCGGCAACCTGATCGGTACCTACTTCATCGAACGCGCGCGCCAGGCACTGGAGCACCGGACGCTGGGCTTCCGCCTGCCGCATCGCGACCTCGCCTTCTTCATGGAAGGCGAAGCGCTGTTCGACGATTACGTGGAGGCGGTGTCGTGGGCGCAGGACTACGCCCGCGCCAATCGCGAGGCGATGATGACGCGGGTGCTGCACGAGATGCGCCAGCGCCTGCCGAAATTCCAGCTCGACAAGATGGCGGTGAATTGCCATCACAACTACGTGCAGCGCGAGGAGCACTTCGGTCAGTCGCTGCTGGTCACCCGCAAGGGCGCGGTCAGCGCACGCGCGGGGGAACTCGGCATCATTCCGGGCAGCATGGGCGCGAAGAGTTATATCGTTCGCGGCAAAGGCAATCCGGACAGCTTCTGCAGCTGCAGCCACGGCGCCGGCCGGACGATGAGCCGCAGCGTGGCTAAGCAGACGATCACGCTGAAGCAACACCGCGAGGCCACCGCCCACGTCGAATGCCGCAAGGACCCGGGCGTGATCGACGAATCGCCGGCCGCGTACAAGGACATCGATGCGGTGATGGCGGCGCAGTCGGATCTGGTCGAAGTCGTGCACACCCTGCGTCAGGTCGTCTGCATCAAGGGGTGAGAGGCAACACGCTTGCGCGGCACTGCCGCGCAGTTGCCCCGAACGCCCGCACAGGGATGTGCGGGCCGGACGACCCGAAAGTCAGGAATCCATCGCCATGGATGGCGTCAGCACAATGATCGAATGCCGCGAGCGCTTGCGCGGCACTGCCGCGCGCTGCGCCGAACGCCCGCACAGGGATGTGCGGGCCGGACGATCCGAAAGCCGCAATGCATCGCCATGGATGGTATCAGCGCGACGGATGTCTCAACCTATCGGTAGAACGGCCTTCAGGCCGCTGTTTTCATTTGCGACAAGCAGCGGCCTGAAGTCCGCTCTACCAACCTATCATCATCGATACGTTTCACCGGACAAGTTGAACGAAGGCTCAGGCCTCGACCGTTTCCGCGTTGCGCTCCTGCTGCTGCAACCGCCACATCTGCGCGTAGGCGCCGTCGCGCGCCAGCAGTTCGGAGTGACGGCCGCGCTCGATGATGCGGCCCTGATCCATCACCAGAATCTCGTCGGCGTTCATCACCGTCGATAATCGGTGGGCAATCACGATCGTGGTGCGACCTTCGGCGATGCGGTCGAGTTCGGCCTGGATCGCCTGTTCCGATTTCGAATCCAGCGCCGAGGTGGCTTCGTCGAAAATGAGGATGGCGGGATTCTTCAGCAGCGCACGCGCGATCGCGACCCGCTGTTTCTCGCCGCCGGACAGCTTCAGTCCGCGCTCGCCGACCTCGGTATCGTAACCGTCGGGCAGACGCAGGATCGCCTCGTGGATGTGCGCCGCCTTCGCCGCGGCCTCCACTTCCTCGCGGCTCGCATCGGGGCGGCCGTAGAGGATGTTATAGTGGATGGTGTCGTTGAACAGCACCGTATCCTGCGGCACGATCGCGATCGCCTTGCGCAACGAGGCCTGGGTGTAGTCGCACAGATCGCGCAGCGCGCCGTCGTCGCCTTCGATCGCGATGCGCCCCGCGTCCACGTCGTAGAACCGGTACAGCAGGCGGCCGAGCGTCGACTTGCCCGATCCCGAATGTCCGACCACCGCGACCGTGCCGCCGGCCGGCACTTCGAAATCGATTTCGCGCAGGATCTCTCGGCGCGGGTCGTAGCCGAAGCGGACCTTCTCGAACCTCACCCGCGGGCGATGCGCCTGCAGCGGAATCGCGTCGTCGCGATCCTTCACGTCGAGGTTCTCGTCGAGCAGTCCGAACAGGCGTTCGAGATTGGTGAAGGCCTGCTTCACTTCGCGATACATCATGCCGAGCAGATTCAGCGGCGCCGACAGCTGCAGCAGCACCGCGTTGACGAACACCAGCCCGCCGATGGTCATCGTGCCGTCGACCACGCCGGCGGCCGCGCGCCACATCATCGCGGTCACGCCCAGCGAGACGATCGTGACCTGGCCGAGATTGAGCAGGCCGAGGGTCTTGCGGCTCATCACCTGCGCTTCCTCGCGATGCTGCAGGCTGAGGTCGTAGCGCCGCGCCTCGTGCTCTTCGTTGCCGAAGTATTTCACCGTCTCGTAGTTCAGCAGCGAGTCGACCGCGCGCTCGTTGGCGCGGGTGTCGGCCTCGACCGCGGCGCGGTAATAGCGCGTGCGCCATTCGGTGATCATGAAGGTGTAGACCATGTAGGCGACCAGCGTCGCCAGCACGATCGCCGCGAACCCCCAGTCGTACATCCACACCAGCACGCCGGTGACCAGCGCGATCTCGAACAGGGTCGGCAGGATGGTGTAGATCATCCAGTCGAGCAGATCGGAAATCGCGCTGCCGCCGCGCTCGACGTCGCGGGCGACGCCGCCGGTGCGGCGCGCCAGATGGAAGCGCAGCGACAGCGCGTGCAGATGGCGGAACACCTGCAGCGTCACCCGCCGCGAGACCCGCGCCATCACCCGCGCGAACACGATCTGCCGCACTTCGGTGAACAGGGTCATGCCCACGCGCGCCGCGCCGTAGGCGAGCAGCAGTCCCACCGGCATCACCAGCGCCAACGATCCCTTGTCCACGTCCAGCGCATCGACCAGCTTCTTGAGCACCGTCGGCACCGCGAGTCCCGCGAGCTTGCCGGCGACGACCAGCGCCAGCGCGAACAGGATCCGGCCCATGAACGGGCGCAGATACGGCACGAGTTCGCGCAGGATCTGGCTCTCGCTGCGGGCGGTGGCGGACTGGGCGACGACGAGCGATGGCGCTTCTTCGGCGGACTGCGGTGCGGCGGGCGGCGTGGTCATCGCGTCATCATGAGGGCGTGCGCCGGGGAATCAAAGCCGAACGCATGGGCCGGAATCGTGCGACGGGCACGGCAAAGCGGCTTTTTTTGCCTGTCGCACCGCAGGCATGCTTCACTGTGGCCATGGCCGTTTACGTCGACAACGCAGTGTTCCGCTGGCGCGGCCGGCACTGGGCCCATCTGATGGCGGATGGGCTGGACGAACTGCATGCGTTCGCCGCGCGCCTGGGTCTGCGCCGCTGCGCCTTCCAGGACAAACGCAGCGGCGCCCATTACGACATCGACAGCGCCACGCGCGAGCGCGCGCTGGCGCTGGGCGCGATTCCGGTCTCGCGTCTGCAGGACCGCGCGCGGATGCGCGCGATCATCGCCAACGCGCGGCGGCAATGGAGCGGTCACGCACCCGGCGACGTCGATGCCCCCTCCTGAAGATCGATCCGTCTTCGCCCCGCTGGAGTTGCACATGCCCGATTTCGATCTGACCCCGCCCACCGAAGACCAGCGCCGCGCCCTGGCCGCTGAACTCTCGCCCGAGGAGCGCCGCGTGCTGCTGTCGCACGGCACCGAGGCGCCGTTCTGCGGCGTGTTCCTCGACAACAAGCGCGAAGGCGCCTACGTCTGCCGCTTCTGCGGCCTGCCGCTGTTCCGCTCCGGGACGAAGTTCGATTCCGGCACCGGCTGGCCGAGTTTCTTCGCGCCCTTCGCCGCCGAACACGTGAAGAACATCCGCGACACAAGTCACGGCATGATCCGGATCGAGATCGTCTGCGCGCGCTGCGAATCGCACCTCGGCCACGTCTTTCCCGACGGTCCGAAGCCGACCGGCCTGCGCTACTGCCTGAATTCGGTGTCGTTGGGTTTCGTGGGCGAGGGCGAGGTCCTGCCCGACCCGCTGGACCGCGGCGAGCGCGGATTCTGAAACAGGGTCGACCATGCCGCGCATCGGGGGCATGGTCACCGCCGCCCGAGGTATCCTGTGCGCTTTCCGCACATCGCCCACCGCCCGCCATGACCGATACGCTTCCCGACCGCCTCTCCAACGATCCGCGCAGCCCGTTCCACGACGCCGAACTGCTGGAACGCGGCATCGGCATCCGGTTCAACGGCGTCGACCGCACCAACGTCGAGGAATACTGCGTCAGCGAAGGCTGGGTCCGCGTGATCGCCGGCAAGGCGCTCGACCGCCGCGGCCAGCCGATGACGATGAAACTCAGGGGCACGGTCGAACCGTACCTGCGCGGCGCGGAGTGATCGCTGCGCACACTGCGGTTCACGCCCGCGGCGTTTGATCGAGACACGAAAGAATCCGCGCCTCGACGCCATCGACGAAAACGGGCCGGCGATGCCGGCCCGTCGTTCGTCTGGCGCATGCGGTTTACCGGCGACCGGGAGGGTCGGCGGCGAAGCCGTTCGGGAAGGCCTGCGGCTGGCCGCGGCGATACCCGTCGTCGTAGCGGTACGGTCGCGGCATCACGCCCATCGCGACGAGGTTGGGAACGTCGTCGTAGCGCAGTTGCACCACCTGCGCCGGCGTGCGCGAGGCGCGGACGAAGTCGGTACGGCTGACCGGTGCCCATTCGCGCTGGCCGTGGCCGGTGCCGATGCTCTGGCCGACACCGTCGGCGGAATCGGCGGCGGCTTCGGCGGCGCGACGCGAGGCCTGCGGCGCGGAGGCGGGCGCGGCCTTGCTTTCGTTGCGGCCGCGATGGCGATCGTCGTATTCGTTGTCGCGGGCGATCGGCGGCGCGTAGTACGGCTGCGGCTGCGCGCGTTCGCGGAACACCGCCACACCGATCACGCCGACGTTGTCGGGGCGGCCGGTGCGCGCGGCATAGCTGTCGGGCAGATCGGTGAAGTAGAACTGGGCCACGTCCTGCCACGATTTGCGCCAGCCGGTGATCTCGGTGCTCTGCCACGGGCCCAGCACGTAGCCGGTCTGGTGGGCGGCGGCGGTTTCGCCGCTGATGGCGTTCACGCCGTCCACCGAGAGCACCACGAGCACGCGCTCGCCGGTGGTGTTGGTCAGGCGCACGCCGTAGCGGTGGCCCGGGGTACCCGGCACCCAGTCGCGGCCGCGGTGACGGTATTCGGGCAACCATTCGCCGGTATCGCGGTCGACGATGTCCACATCGACCAGCGGCTGCGCCGACAGCGGCGCGCAGGCGGTGGCGGAAACGAGGGCGGCGAGCAGCAGGACGGTGGGGCGCAACATGACGGGCTCCGTGTGGGATGTCCGGTTCGGACAGCTCCATGAACGCGCAGTCCCGATGAACGGGGTTGCAGCCGCATCGACCGAGCGGACGCCCGCATTCAGGCGCGGGTAAACTGACCGGCCGCGTTCCTGCCGGCCCGTTCCGCCGACCCCATGACCCATACCCGCATCCTCACCGGCATCACCACCTCGGGCACGCCGCACCTGGGCAACTACGTCGGCGCGATCCGCCCGGCGGTGGCCGCCAGCCGCAGCCCCGATGCGCAGAATTTCTATTTCCTGGCCGATCTGCATGCGCTGATCAAGGTGCAGGATCCGGCGAAGGTGCAGCGATCGACACTGGAGATCGCCGCGAGTTGGCTCGCCTGCGGTCTGCAGCCGGACAACGACCGCGTGTGGTTCTACCGCCAGAGCGACATCGTCGAAACCACCGAGCTGACCTGGTTCCTGACCTGCGTCGCCGGCAAGGGCATCCTCAATCGCGCGCACGCCTACAAGGCCGCGGTCGACAGGAACCGCGCCGAAGGCGAAGACGACGACAACGCGATCACCGCCGGCCTGTTCATGTATCCGGTGCTGATGGCCGCGGACATCCTGATCTTCAACGCGCACAAGGTGCCGGTGGGTCGCGACCAGATCCAGCACATCGAGATGGCGCGCGATTTCGCGCAGCGTTTCAATCATCTCTACGGCGAGCCGGTCGGCAAGACCTATTTCACGCTGCCGGAAGCGGCGATCGAAGAACACGTCGCCACCCTGCCCGGTCTCGACGGCCGCAAGATGTCGAAGAGTTACGACAACACCATCCCGCTGTTCGCGCCGCGCGAACAGCTGAAAAAACTGATCTTCTCGATCGTCACAGATTCGCGCGCGCCCGGCGAAGCGAAGGACACCGAAGGCTCCGCCCTGTTCCAGCTCTATCAGGCGTTCGCGAGCGCCGAGGAAACCGCGGCGATGCGCGCCGCCTTCGTCGACGGCATCGGCTGGGGCGATGCCAAGCAGCGACTGTTCGATCGCATCGACCGGGAAGTCGCGCCGCTGCGCGAACGCTATAACGACCTGATGGCGAAGCCGGCGCTCATCGAGGAACAATTGCGCGGCAACGCCGTCGCGCTGCGCGAACGCCACGCAACCCCGCTGCTGCGCACGCTGCGCGACGCGGTGGGGCTGCGCGATCTGTCGAAGGCCGGCGATGCGCCGAAGGCGGAGAAGGAAAAAACCGCCGCGCTGCCGCAGCTGAAGCAGTACCGCGAGAAGGACGGCAGGTTCTACTTCAAGCTGACCGATGGCGACGCGGTGTTGTTGCAGAGCGCCGGTTTCGACAATCCCAAGGAAGCGGGCGCCTGGGTCGCACGCTTCAAACAGGAGGGCGGCGCGACGCTGTCGGCAGCGGCCGCCGTGATCGAAGTGCAGGCCCCGGACGCCAGCGCTGCGCTGGATGCGCTCAAACGCGCCGAAGACGAACGCATTCGGACCACCACCGGTTGAGCGGCGACACACATGAATCCCACCATCGAACTCAATCTCGCCCTGATCCTGTTCCTGCCGTGGTTCCTGATCCTCGGCGCGCTGTACTGGTTCTATCCGCGCCAACCGCGGCCGGCCGCAAGGATCGCGTTCGATCTGCTGGCGCTGGCGCTCGCGGCGGTCGCGTTCGTGCTGTCGATGCACTGGTCGATGGACACCGCGGACCGACAGTACGGCCAGATGTGGCCGCAGGTGCTGGCGACCTCGGTCGGCTACGGCGTCTGGCTGGCGGTGATGACGCTGGCGTTCTTCGTGCGCCGGGCGTGGCTCAGGCGTCGCGCCGGCTGACGCACACCGCCTTCGCCAACACCCGCATCACCAGGCGTTCGGCGTCGCCCCGCGCTCCGGGTGTTTCATCCGCACCACGCAGAAGCGCTGGCCGGTGGGCGCTTCCATCACCACCCAGGTGTGCACGGCGGCGATGCGTTTCGCGCCGAGCGCTTCGAGCCGCCGCACTTCGGCGTCGATGTCGTCCGTCTCGATGTCGAGATGCACGCGCGAAGGATGCGTCACCGCCTGCACTTCGATGTGCAGGTCGCCGGGCGCGTCGTCGAGCTTGGCATAGGTCGCGGATTCTTCCGGCGACAGCTCGCCGATGGGCAGGCCCAGCGCATCGCTCCAGAAGCGGGCGGCGGCGTCGAGATCGTTGGTCCGGCAATCGATGATGAATCCGGCGAGGCGGCTGCGGTGTGCCATGCGCGACTCCTGCGGGGGCGATGTCCGGATTCTACGGTCGCGACGCGATGACGGGCGTCCGCGGAGATTCAGCGGCTGCGCCTGCGCGGCGGCGGCACGTCCTTGTCCTTCGCCGCGTCCAGCCGCGCTTCTTCTTCGAGCCTGCGCTGGCGCGCCTGCTCGCGCTCGAGGTCTTCGATCATCCGCCGATGCAATGCCTGCACCAGCAGCGTGCGGTAGATCGGATGGATGCCGGCATGGCCCAGCGCGGTCCACAGCACGTCCTTCTCGGCGGTGTAGGCGAACACCGAAAGGCGCTCGAAATCCTTCAGCTCGGGCTCTTTCTGCGCGCCGACGACGGCGACGAACTCGCTGAAATCCATGCCGCTCTCCTCGCCGGACGATGCCGGTCCGTGGTGTACGTCAGACCGATTCCCACCACATCAGGAATTCGTGCCACAGACGCTTGAAGAATCCGGCCTCGGCCACGCCTTCCACCGCGACCAGCGGCGCCTCGATCACGACCTTGCCGTCCAGCATCACCCGCACGGTGCCGATCTTCTGGCCGGCCTTGATCGGCGCGATCAGGGTCTTGGGCACATCCATCTGCGGTTTGAGATCGGCGTAGCGGCCGCGCGGCGTGCTCACCAGCAGCGGCTGTTCCAGCCCCAGCTTCACCACGTCCGCGGTGCCTTTCCAGACCTTGTGATTGGCGATGACGGTGTCGGCCTGATACAGACGATGGGTTTCGTAGAAACGGAAGCCCCAGTTGAGCAGCGCCTGCGAATCGCTCATGCGCTCGTCGTCGCTGGCGGCGTGCAGAACCACGCTGATCAGACGCTGGTCGCCGCGCTTGGCCGACGCCATCAGGCACCAGCCGGCGGCCGAGTGATGACCGGTCTTGATGCCGTCGACCGACTCGTCGCGCCACAGCAGGCGGTTGCGATTGGGCTGGGTGATCGGGCCGACGGTGAATTCGCGGACCTTGTTGTACGCGTACTGCTGCGGGTAATCGCGGACCAGCGCGCGGCCGAGCAGGGCGAGATCGTGGGCCGAGGCGTAGTGGCCTTCGGCCTGCAGGCCGGTGGCGTTGGCGAAGCGGGTGTTCTTCAGGCCGAGGCGCTTGGCGTAATCGTTCATCAGCGTAGCGAACGCGGCCTCGGTGCCGGCGATGTGTTCGGCGAGCGCGATCGCGGCATCGTTGCCGGACTGGATCGCCATGCCCTTTTCCATCGCTTCCAGCGGCGCGGTCTTGTTGACCTCGAAGCCGCTGTAGCTGCCGTCGGTGCCGGC
>CAMLLG010000081.1 GCA_946480825.1 uncultured Lysobacteraceae bacterium | reverse complement strand
GCGGCATCGGCATCATGAACATCATGCTGGTGTCGGTGACCGAACGCATCCGCGAGATCGGCCTGCGCATGGCGGTCGGCGCGGGCCCGCGCGACATCCGTCGCCAGTTCCTCGCCGAAGCCATGCTGATCTCGCTGATCGGCGGCGTGGTCGGCATCGGTCTGGGCGTGATCGGCGCACTGCTGGTCAGCAAGGTCGGTGCCCTGCCGGTGGCGCTCAACAGTCAGGTGATCGGGCTGGCCGCAGGGTTCTCGATCGCGACCGGATTGTTCTTCGGTTACTACCCGGCGAGCAAGGCGGCGAAACTCGATCCGATCGAGGCGCTGCGGCAGCAGTGAGTCCGCACCGGTAGAGCGGCCTTCAGGCCGCTGCATCATTGAAACAACAGCAGCGGCCTGAAGGTCGCTCTACCGGTTTTGGTCTGCCCGAAAAACACGTGGCGGACCGAGGTCCGCCACGTGCGCCTGGAAAGCACTCGACAGCGACTTCAATAGGCAGTGCAGGCGCTTACAGCCACAGATTCATGGCGTGATTCGCGACCGGGTTGATGGACACGGAGCTGCCCCAGTACGTACAGCCGTTGTTGCTGCCCACGTGCTGCAAACCGAACGGGACGGTCCAGACCGGGTCCAGATTCCTGCAGAAGACCTCGACTTTCGCGGTGCCGAGGGCCGACACCAGCTGCGTGCGGAAGCTGGCGTTGCCGACGCGCGCCGGATTGTAGGCTTCCAGGCTCGGCCGTTTGCCGCGGATGGTGAAGGAATACGCTTCCGCCATGGCGCCGCCCAGGCTGTGCCCAGTCACCTTGTAGGTGTTGTTGCAGGCGACCGCATTGACGGCGGCTCTGTAACTGTTGAGCCTGCTGGCATATCCGCTTCCGATCCTTGCGGTGTTCGTCGACGATTCGCCCGGCACGGCGACCGCCGTGCCGAACTGGTTTTCGATGTTCGTCAGCCAGTCGCCCGCGGTCGAGCTGCCTCGCCAGGAGACGATGCAGTCGGTCGTGCCGTTGCTGGTGCTTCTCCAGACCTTCACGACATCGCGATTCAGCGCGACCGAGTAGAACCGGGTGCCCACCGTTCTGCTGCTCGCGGTGGCCTGGTAGGCGTTGTTGGCGAACCATGCATAGTTGCTGCCCGGCGCGATGGCCTTGGTCATCCTGTCGTTCGCGAGCAGGGCTTTCGCTTCCGAGGTCTGCAGGTAATCGATGCCCACCTCGACCGCGGCTTCGCTCGGTGCGAGATCGGTCGCGACGGCCCGGCCGTTTTGCCAGGAAATCCTGACCGCGACGTTCTGAAGCTTTTTCGTGTTCACGCGCGGCAGATGCGTGGCGAGGAAAGTGTGCAGGCGCGGCACGTTCCAGCTTCCGCTCTCCACCATGACGACCCAGTTCAGGTCACGGGCGAGATTCAGCGCGGCCTGCATCTTCTTCCTGTTCCACTCGACGCTGTCGACATCGATGTAGACGATGGCCTCGGTGGCGTTTTTCGGCAGGGTCGAGAGGCTGTAGCGGGGCGTCTGGCCGTCGAAAATCTCGAACCCGACATCGCCCATGGTCCGGGTGAGCGATACGACGGGCGTGCGGTCCGCGGCGACCGCGGTGGTGTTCTGGATCTTGCCCGGATTGCCCGCCGAAACCAGCGAGCTCGCCGCGATGCCTGCCGCCAGCAGGCCGAGCCTGATCGATACGTGATGCTTTTTCATGTTGTCCCTAATGGCTGTGTGGATGATCGTCTTCAGTTGCTTCCGAACGGTGGGGAAGTGCCTGGTCCAAAGAGACGGACATCGTCGGTCGTGAGTCCCGTCACGCCTTCTCCTGATGCATGGCGTCGCCAGTGTCGTCAGCTTTGGCGGGGGCGGCAACGCATGGGGGCCTCATGTTCTCATGACGAAATGGAATGCAGGCCCGGTCGATGGACAGGGCGGAAATGAGCGCGTGTCGCGGTCGTTTCGCGACGCTCCCCCTGCGTCGTCGCGTTTCGGCGGATGCCTGCGGGAATGCGGTGTCATGCTGCACCGCGATACGTCGCCGGCCGCCTTGCCGCTATGCTCCGTGCCTTGTGTTCACGTTTGACGGATACGCCGATGCGCCTGCTCTTCACCCTCTGCCTCGCGATGGCCGCCATGAGCGCACACGCCCAGCACCGCCCCGAAAACGATCCGAATCCCGACCGGCCGCTGCCCGAAAAGGTCCTGCGTCCGACCGCGCTGGTCATCCATGGCGGCGCCGGCGTGATCGAGCGCAGCCGACTCGATCCCGCACAGGAAGCCGCGATCCGCGCCGACCTGGATCGCGCGCTCGACGCCGGGCACGCGGTGCTCGCGCGCGGCGGCCGGGCGATCGATGCGGTCGAAGCGGCGATCCTGGTGCTGGAGGAATCGCCGCACTTCAACGCCGGCAAGGGCGCGGTGTTCGATGCCGAAGGCCGGCATCAGCTCGATGCGTCGCTGATGGAAGGCCAGACCCGTCGCGCCGGTGCGGTGGCCGGCGTGCGCACGGTGCGCAATCCGATCCGCCTGGCGCGCGCGGTGATGGAGCGCAGTCCGCACGTGATGCTGGCCGGCGACGGCGCCGAAGCCTTCGCCGATACGTTGCCGGACATCGAGCGCGTGCCCAACACCTGGTTCGATACCGAGCATCGCCGGCGCCAGCTCGAAGCGGCGCAGGCCCGTCAGCAGGCGGGCGATCCCGATCTGCGCGGCACCTATTTCGGCACCGTCGGTGCGGTGGCGCTGGACCGCGGCGGCCATATCGCCGCGGCCACGTCCACCGGCGGCATGACCAACAAGCGTTGGAACCGCATCGGCGATTCGCCGGTGATCGGCGCCGGCACCTGGGCCGACGACCGCTGCGGCGTCTCCGGCACCGGCTGGGGCGAGTTCTACCTCCGCGCCGCGGTCGCGCACGACATCTGCGCGCGCATGGCCTACGGCGGCGCGACGCTGGCGGCGGCCGCGCACGAAGTCGTCAACGTCGTGGTGCCGCGACTCGGCGGCGATGGCGGCGCCATCGCGCTGGATGTCGACGGCAACATCGCGATGCCGTTCAACACCAGTGGCATGTATCGAGGCTGGATCAAGCCTGATGGGAGTCGTGGTACGGCGGTGTTTCGCGACGATGGTGCGCGCGAAGGCAGCGCACGCGAAAACGATCCGAACAGATAGTTGGGACTTGAAGCTCGATGCCACATCCTGACAGCAACCAAAGAGGTCTCGCCGGCGAGTACTATGTCAGTTCGCTGCTTTGTCGTATGGGATATGCGGTCGCTCTTACGATCGGCAACGCCAAGACAATCGACTTGACTGCATCGAATTCTTCATGCGTTGCACTGAACTTCCAGGTCAAAGCGACTCTTTCCGGACATGACTGGCTTGTGCGCGGTCGCTTCAATGAGCATGAGAACCTCATCATTGCGCTCGTCAGGCTTGGAGCGAATGCATGCCAGCGCCCGGAGCTCTACCTGATTACTCCCCAAGAAGCCAACAGCATATTGGACGAGCGTTACGTCAATCACTCACCCCGACTGAGGCGAACAGCTGTTTCCGCAATTCGGGGTGACCATGATTTGTGCCTCATCACTGATCGACTGGGACCATAAGATTGGGCTCTGACAATTCATTCAAGCCCATGCCGTTATGCGGCCCGGCTTGGTCCAATCGCCTCACCCGTCATCCCTCATGAATATCGACACCTACCGCCGCCTGCGCGCCGAAGCCTGTCGCCACGTGCGCCGTGCGGCCGATGCCGACGATCTGGTCCAGGCCGCGTTGCTGATCGCGCTCGAACAGGGCCGCAGCGACGACCCGGCGTGGCTGGCCGGCGTGATCCGCAACCAGGCCGCGATGCAGGCGCGCAGCGCGATCCGTCGTCGTCGACGCGAAGCCGCAGTGACTGAGGATGATGTCGCGCCCATACACGAAGAAACGCCGCCATCGGCCAGCGCACTGCTCGAACGCCTGCCGCCCGCGGCCCGCCGCGTCGCGGTGCTGGCCCTGCATGGTTTGAACGCGGAAGAAATTCGCTGGGTGCTCGGCATCGGTGCGCCCGCGTTCCGCCAGCGCCTGACCTCGATCCGCAAGGCGATGGGCGCGCTGCCGCCGTCGCAGCGCGCGGAAGCGCTGGCATTGGCCTATGTCCGCGACCCCGCGCGCACGGTCGAGCTGCAGTTCGGCCTGGTCCGGCGGGCGCTGAAGGCCGCGCTGCTGGGGCGCGCGGGCATCGGCACCCACGACGTCGACGGTCATCTGATCGTGCTGCGCGCAGCGTCGCCCGGACGCGCTCACACTTCGCCTGCCGGCGGCAACACGTAGGCACATCCAACCGCAGGAGACGTTTCCATGCTCGTCAATGCCAAAGTCGGCGCCATCGTGTTCTTCGTCGCCGTGCTCGACCGCTCGGTCGCGTTCTATCGCGACACTCTGGGTCTTCCCGTCAACGAGATCGACGGCCATGACGGCCCGTTCGCGCTCGCCGAACTGGGCGACGTGACCCTCGTGTTCATCCAGCGCCCGGCGAAGGCCGGCGACAGCCCGGTGGTGGTGTTCGCGCTGGACGGCGGCATCGACGATTACGCCGAAGCGCTGGCCGCGAAGGGCGTGGAAATCGTGGTGCCGGTGAGCGAAGCGCCCGACGGTGGGCTGTCGCTGGATTTCGTCGACCCGGATCGCAACATGCTCAGCCTGTATCAGCCGCCCGGCGCGGCGCGACACGGCTGATCGCGTCGCGCCGGAGGTCATGGGGGCGATGCCGCATCGTCGTCAGCGCTTCGGCGGCACGCCGCTGCCGAGCGCACGGATCTCGAAGCGCACCTCGCGCGTGCCGCCGTGTTCGAAGCGCAAGGTCGCGGTCACGGTCTCGCCGGCCACGAACGGATGCCTGGGCTTGATGAACATCAGGTGATACCCGCCGGGCTTGAGTTCGAGCGTGGCGTTCGGTGCGATGGCGAGGCCGTCGTCGATCCTGCGCATCCGCATCATGTCGCCGTCCATGCGCATCTCGTGGATTTCCACGCGTTCGGCATCCGGACTGGTCGCGGACAGCAGCCGATCGCCGCTGCGCCCGGTGTTGCGGATGGTGAGGAAGCCGCCGGCGACCGGCGCCTGCGGCGGCGTGGCGCGCGCCCAGGGTGTCTCGATCGCGAGCGCGGGTTTCGCGGGCGGCGCGGCGAACAGCGTGGCCGGGAACAGCAGGGATGCCCCGAAGACCGCGATCGTCGCGGAGAAAAAGCGTCGTGAAAAAACAGTCATGGTTCGACCTCGATGTCGTCGAAAAGCCTAGAGCGTGTCATGCACTTTTTCATGGGCCTTCCCTTCGGGTTGCGCCCCTGTGGCGCCGATCCTGCGGCCCGTGGCTTGCCTTGGCCACCAGCCAAGGCAAGCCACGGAACCTTGGCTCGACGCCACAGGCTGCGCAACGCGGCATATGAAAAAGTGCATAACATGCTCTAAGGGTGTGGATCGCTCGCCGACGCTCCGCGCGCGTGCGCGGCAGCGGGAGAGAGCGGAATGCAGAAAGCCCGGCGCAGGCGGTGGGTGGGTCCGGTGCAGGTGGCGTGCGGATCGGGCGCTACGGCATCACACGGGCGGGCCGCGGGAACCGAGGCCGTTGGGATGGTGTCGCGCAGGCAGCGCGAGCGTGCGGCCGATGATTGCGAGTTCGGCGTGCGGCGATACCGGCATCGCCGCGACGATGCCGGCGAGTGCGGTGAAGGCGGCGAGGGTGCAGTAATCGCAGTCCGTGCCGGTGTGCGGGGCCGGTGAGGCCGGTGCGTCTTCGAGGCCGAAACCGAGCGCTTCGTCGAGCGCGAGCGCGGTGTCGTAGGCGAGTCCGCGGGTGGTGCAGAGCGCGCCGAAGCTCGCTTCGACCGCCGTGGCGCCGGCGGCGGCGAGTCCGCGATCGATCCGGCCGACGCTCGGCAACAGCGCGAACGCGAGCATCGCCAACAGGGCGATGCCGGCCATCGGACGCTGGAAGGTCGATCTCGACATGCGCCGCAGTATACCCGGCGCCTGGCGCGCGGGTTTGCGTCAGGTCAGTTTGATCGCGTTGAGCACCTTGTCGACCTGGCCGAGGAACCGCGAGGTCGCGCCGATGATGTCGTTGACTCTGGTCAGCGTCTTCAGCGACGCGTCGAGATCCGCGCTGGCCGCGAGCACGCCTTCGATGCGCGCATCCATCGCCGCGGTGGTCTGCTTGAACAACAGGCTGCCGCTGACCATGACCCGGAAATTGACTTCCTGCATTTCCAGCAGGATGGACTGCGCATCGGCGGGATTGGTGGTGTTGCCGAGCAGCGTCGACAGTGCCTGGTGCTGCTTGACCAGACTCTGCTGCAGTTGGCGGATGTCGCCGTTCATGCCGCCGCCGGTCGCGTCGTTGGCGCTCATGGTTTGCCTCCCTGGCCATTCTGTTGGCGCAGCGCGTCGACGCGCTGGCGATAGGCCGCGTACTCGGCCTGCACTTCGTCCAGCATCCGGCGCGCGCTCGGCGGGTCGCCGGCGGCGAGTTCGCGATGGGCGGCGGCGAGCAGGCCGATCGAGCGCCGCAACGACGCGAGGCCGGCGTCCTGCGCGTCGCGCTGATCGAGCGTGCCGACGTATCGCGTGGCCACGTCGCGCTTGGCGGCGGTGCCGCCGGCACTGAGGAACTCGACCTGGATCGCGCCGAGCACGTTGCCCCACGAGGTGGCGACCATCGCGCGCACGCCGTCGTCGCGGTCCTCCCCGATCGCGGCCATCATCGTGTCGAACACGTCCTGGATCGCCGGGTCGGCCTTGCGGATCGCCGCCAGCGCATCCTTCTCGGCCTTCATCTGCGTCAGCAGGCCGCCGAGCTGGATGAATTCGCCCGCCACCCCGGCCGGCAAGCGTTCGCCCTCGATCGCACCGATCTTCTCGCCCAGTTCGCTCAGCGCGGTTTCGGTGTCGCTGCGGCGCGCGGGGTCCAGCAATTTCTCGAGCGACGCCGCGTAGGCGTCGATCAGCCCGAACGCGCGATTCCATTTGGCCACGTCTTCCGACGCCAACGGCGAGAAGAACTCGCTTTCGTTGAGCGTCGGCAACTGGCTGGCGCGATCGATCTGCTGCTGGCGCAGGAAGGTGTTGATGTCGGCGAAGGTCGACTGCGACTGCTGGTTGGCGGTCGCCGCGCCCTGGCGGAAGCGGGTGATGCCGTCGCGATCCGGCACGCTCATGCAGCCGGCGACCAGCAGCGACAGGGCCGTCAGCGACAGGGATCGCGCGAGCGCGCCGGCCGTGCGTCGCGAGGTGCGGATCGGATTCCCTGTCATGGTCGCTCCTGCTGGATGGGCTGCGGCGGGCCGGGATCTCGTGGAGGTGCGACATCGGGGCTGCGCCGGTGTCCGAAGATGCCCCGCAACCGGCTTCGAATCAAGTCGCGTCCGTGCCCGCCGGCGCGACGCGGCGGGTACGGTGGCCTGCGGATGCGGTGCTTCGCGGCGCCAGCTGGACGTGAGGCCTAGCGGCGCGCGTCGAGGAAGCGGCCCAGGCGTTCGCGCAGCGCCGCGAAGCGGTCGAGGCGTTCGGCCATCGCCTTGCGGACCTTGGCCTGATCCTGTGGCGACAGCGATTCGTACAGATCGAGCTGGCGTTCGCGCAGCGCGCGCGCTTCGGCCATGTGCGCGTCGACCCTGCGCTGCGATTCGCGGCTGAAGGCGCGCAGATCGGGCGCGGGCTGGTCGAGCAGGGCGCGGAATTCGCCGACGCCTTCGCGCAGATCGTCGCGGCCGACCGTGCGCAGGGCCACGGCCTCTGCGCGCAGCGCGTCCCAGCGTTTCGCGTGCGCCGGCGCGATGCCGAGTTCGGTCGCGGTGGGCGGCAACATCGCTTCGCCGCGCGCGGTATGCGGGGCCGAGAGCGCGGTGGTGGCGGCGAGTGCGAAGGTCAGGCCGGCGGCGAGGAAAAACATGTGTTTCGATTTCATGGCGGACACCTGTGGGGTGACGTTGGGGTGAGCCCAGATTGCGTCGCGGCATCGCGGAAGGCGTGTCCGCGCGGCGTCGGAATGCGAATCGAGGTGTCGGCCGGGCATCGTGGACATATCGGTTCACAACTCGGTCGCGACGGCGGTGCCCAGACCCCCCGATGCGACTTGTCGGCGGCCCGGCAGCGGCGACAATGGCGCCATGACCCATGCCCACGACGGTTCGACCGCGACGACGCCCGCGCCCCGCCTGCTGGTGGTGGACGACGACGAACGCATGCGCGATCTGCTGCTGCGCTATCTCGCCCAGCAGGGCTTCGAGACGCTGGCCGCGGCCGATGGCCGCGAACTCGACCGCCAGTTGTCGCGCAACCACGTCGACCTGATCGTGCTCGACCTGATGCTGCCCGGCGAAGACGGGCTGTCGATCTGCCGACGACTGCGCGGGCAGGGCGTCGAGACGCCGATCGTGATGCTGACCGCGAAGGGCGACGAGATCGATCGCATCGTCGGCCTGGAGATCGGCGCGGACGATTACCTGCCGAAGCCGGGCAATCCGCGCGAACTGGTCGCGCGCATCCGCGCGGTGCTGCGTCGCGGTCGGCCCGCGCCGGGGGCGCCGAAGGAAGCGGGTGGTCGCGTGGTGTTCGGCGCCTGCACGCTCGATCTCGGCACGCGCACGCTGCATCGCGACGGTCGCGACCAGCGCATCACCACCGGCGAATTCGCGGTGCTGGCCGCGCTGGTGCAGCGTCCGCGCCAGGCGCTGACCCGCGACCAGTTGATGAGCGCCGCACGCGGGCGCGAGCACGACGCGTTCGACCGCAGCATGGACGTGATGATCAGTCGTCTGCGCAAACTCATCGAAGACGATCCGAAGCATCCGCGCTGGCTGCAGACCGTCTGGGGCACCGGCTACGTGTTCGTGCCTGAAGGTGACGCATGAATTCGATCGGCATGAAGTCGGTGGACATAAAGTCGGTGGGCATGAAGTCGCGCGGCATGAAATCGCTTGGCATGATGCCGCGACGCCTGCAGACGCGGCTGGTGCTGCTGCTTGCGGCGGTGGTGATCGCCGCGCTGGTCGCGGCGTTGATCGCGTTCGGACTGTCGACCCGCGAGCGCAGCGCCGTGCGCGTCGCGCGCGCCCTGCATGCGCAGGTGCTCGCCGCCGACGCGCTGCTGGCGCGGCCGGATCGCGCCGAGGCGCGATCGCAATTGGACGCGCTCGGGATCGTCTTCCGCGCGGACCTGCCGCCTGGCGAACGCCCGTCGCTGCGGTTCCTGGTGCGCACCGAGGCGCGCGTCGGCGCACGGCTGCCCGGGCGTGCGATGCGCCTGTCGGGTACGCCGGCGCGGCTGTGGGTGCAGGCGCGCGCGCCGGTACAGGGCTGGCTCGGCATTCCGGTGATGGGCGGGCCCGAACCGCTCCGCCGGGGGCTGTTGATGTCGCTGGTCGTCATCGGCGCGCTGGTGATCGTGGCTTCGGCGTCGTTCGCGCGCAGCCTCACCCGTCCGCTGCGTCGTCTGGCCGACGCCGCGCCGGGAATCGTCGCCGGCGAGCCGCCGCCGCCGGCCCCGCGTTTCGCCAGTGCCGAGATTCTCGAACTGCACGGCGCGCTGGCCGAAGCGGCCGAACGCACCCGCGTCGTCGCGCGCGACCGCGAACTGATGCTCGCGGGCATTTCGCACGACATGCGCACGCCGCTGGCGCGGCTGCGCTATGCGTTGGCGCTCGCGCCCGAAGTCGGGGGCGGAATCGATGAGCGCCATCGCGCCGGCATGGAGCGCGACATCGACGAACTCGACGGCATCGTCGGCCAGTTCATCGACTACGTCCGCGACGGCCGCGATGAGCCGGAACAGACGGTGGATCTGGTGGCGATGCTGCGTGCCCTGGCCGAGGACGAGGCCAGGCAGGGCCGCGCCTGGACGCTCGTGCTGCCCGAAGCGGCGCGGATCCCCGGCCGGCCGCTGGCGCTGCGGCGGGCGCTGGCCAATCTGTTCGACAACGCCGCGCGTCACGGTGCCGCGCCGTTCGAGGCCGCATTGGCGCGCGAAGGCGGCGATTGGCGGTTGCGGGTCGGCGACCGCGGGCCGGGCGTGCCGGCACCGGCCCTGACCGGCCTGGGGCGGCCCTTCCACCGGGTCGATGACGCCCGCGGCACGCCGGGCAGTGGGCTGGGTCTGGCCAGCGTGGCCCGGATCGCGGGCGTCCACGGCGGCGATCTTTCGCTGCGCAACCGCGAGGATGGCGGCCTGGAAGCGGTCCTGCGCCTGCGCGCCGCAGCGGTCTGAAACCCGTCGATTCGGGCGGCGGCAGGGGGCTTGTGGCAGAATTCCCGGCCTCCGATCGCCCGAGCTGCGCCGCCGATGCCGGTTTCCGTTCCGCCCGCCAATGTCCCGCACGTGCCCGCAGGCGGCGGCCGCTGACATGGCGGACCATACCGGGCATCTCCCGCGCACCCCGGCGCGCATCTTCAAGGCGACCCAGTGGTCGCTGCAGGGGCTGCGCGCCGCCTGGTTGCACGAATCCTCGTTCCGCCTCGAGGTCTACCTGTTCGTCGTGCTGGCGCCGCTGGCATGGTGGCTGGGCGGTAACGGACTGGAGCGCGCGCTCATGATCGGCAGTTGCCTGCTGGTGATGAGCGCCGAACTGCTCAACTCCGCGATTGAGGCGGTGATCGAGCGTTACGGCCCCGAGTTCCACGAACTGGCCGGCCGGGCCAAGGACATGGGCTCGGCGGCGGTCTTCGTGCTGATGATGAACGTGCTGCTGGTCTGGGGCTTCATCCTCGCCGACCGCTTTCTCTGACCGACGCGGGCGCGCCTTCGCCCGCGTCCCGACAACACTGGAAACGATGCAATGCTGGAACTGCTTTCCGATCCCCAGACCTGGATCACCCTCATCACCCTCAGCGCGATCGAGATCGTGCTCGGCATCGACAACCTGGTGTTCATTTCGATCGCCGTCTCCAAGCTGCCCTACGAACAGCGCGAGAAAGCGCGCAAGTTCGGCATCGCGGTCGCGTGCATCTCGCGCATCGTGCTGCTGCTCACGCTGGCCTGGCTGGCCGGGCTGACCAGCGACCTGTTCGCGATCATGGGCCAGGGGATTTCGATCCGCGACCTGGTGCTGATCCTGGGCGGCGTGTTCCTGCTGGTGAAGGGCACCGGCGAGATCCGCGACATCGTCAAGGGCGAGCCCGAAAGCGAAGACATCAACGCCAAGCCGAAGAACGTGTTCTGGGCGGTGATCGCGCAGATCGCGATCATCGACATCGTGTTCTCGCTCGATTCGGTGATCGCGGCGGTGGGCATGGCCAACCAGACGCCGGTGATGGTGGCGGCGATCCTGCTGGCGGTGGCGGTGATGTTGTTGGCGGCGACGCCGCTGGGCAAGTTCATCGATCGCAATCCGACGGTGAAGATGCTGGCGCTGGCGTTCATCGTGCTGGTCGGCGCCTTCCTGGTCGCCGAGGGCTTCGAGGCGCACGTGCCGAAGGGCTATATCTATTTCGCGATGGGGTTCTCGGCCGCGGTCGAAAGCCTGAACCTGCTGGCCAAGAAGCGCGCCCAGCAGCGGATGTTGCCGGAATGACCGGCGCGGCGCGCAGTGCGGTCGGGGCGCCGTCGCCCGCCGGCGGCTGATCGGCCGCTCGGGAGACGTCGGGGGATGATCTTCCGCGCGCTCCTGCGGTTTCTGTCGGCCGGCCTTCCGGCCGGTTCGATACCGATCCTGTCCGTCGCGGCCCGGCCGTACGCGCCGATTCCGCCGCGGGTGTCGCCGGTCATCGACCTGACCGGCGCGCTGTCCGGCGCCGACATCGGACGACTGCAGCGCCAGGCGCTCGCATCGCGGAAAAACGGCGGCGGCCGGCTTCCGGCACAATAGGCCCTCCGTTCGCGATGCCGTACCGCCGATGACATTCCTGCACCAGATCGACCCGGTCCTGATCGAACTCGGCTCACTGAAGGTCCACTGGTACGGCCTGATGTATCTCCTCGGTTTCGGCGTGGCCTGGTTTCTCGGCCGCAGCCGGATCCGCGCCGGCCGCATGCCGGGCGTGAGCGAACAGGCCTACAGCGATCTGCTGTTCTACAGCATGCTCGGCGTGATCTTCGGCGCGCGCATCGGCTACATCCTGATCTACGACCTGTCGTCGTACATCGCCGATCCGGTGCAGATCTTCAAGATCTGGCAGGGCGGCATGAGCTTTCATGGCGGTCTGGTGGGCGTGCTCGCGGCCTCGCTGTGGTGGTCGCGCAAGCACCGCATGCATTTTTTCGACGTGGTCGATTTCGTGGCGCCGCTGGTGCCTCCCGGCCTCGGCTTCGGCCGTCTGGGGAATTTCATCAACGGCGAACTCTGGGGCAAATACACCGAAGGCGGCTGGGGCGTGGTGTTCCCGCATGCCGAATCCAGCCTGCAGGGCCTGGACGCGGCCACGCTGCAGGCGCTGCACGACAGCGGCACGCTCGACACGCTCGCGCGGCATCCGTCGCAGCTCTATCAGTTCTCGCTCGAAGGCGTCGCGCTGTTCTCGGTGCTGTGGTGGTTCTCGCGCAAACCACGGCCGCGCTACGGGGTCGCCGGTCTGTTCGCGCTGCTCTACGGCTGTTTCCGTTTTCTGGTCGAATTCGTGCGCCTGCCGGACGAACAGATCGGCTATCTCGCTTTCGACTGGCTGACGATGGGTCAGGTGCTGAGCCTGCCGCTGGTCGCGCTCGGCCTGACGCTCTTGTGGCTGTCGCGGTGCGCGCCGACGCTGCAGCCGCAGCCGGCCGGAGCCGCCTGATGCATCCCTATCTCGATCTGCTGCATCACGTGCTCGACGAAGGCACCGAGAAGGCCGACCGCACCGGCACGGGCACGCGCAGCGTGTTCGGCTGGCAGATGCGCTTCGACCTGAACGAAGGCTTCCCGCTGGTCACCACCAAGAAGCTGCATCTGCGTTCGATCGTGCATGAACTGCTGTGGTTCCTGAAGGGCGAGACCAATATCGCCTATCTCAAGGCCAACAAGGTCGGCATCTGGGACGAATGGGCCGACGCCGACGGCGAACTCGGCCCGGTCTACGGCAAACAATGGCGACGCTGGGCCACCGCCGACGGCGGCGAGATCGACCAGATCCGCTGGGTCGTCGACGAGATCAGGCGCAATCCGGATTCGCGCCGCCTGATCGTCAGCGCCTGGAACGTGGCCGATCTGCCGAAGATGGCGCTGATGCCCTGCCACACGATGTTCCAGTTCTACGTCGCGGACGGCAAGCTCAGCTGCCAGCTCTACCAGCGCAGCGGCGACCTCTTTCTCGGCGTGCCCTTCAACATCGCCAGCTACGCGCTGCTCACCCACATGGTCGCGCAGGTCTGCGATCTGGGCGTCGGCGACTTCGTGCACACCCTCGGCGACGCGCATCTGTACGCGAACCATTTCGAACAGGCGCGCGAGCAGCTGTCGCGCGAACCGCGCGCATTGCCGACCCTGCGCCTGAATCCCGACGTGAAGGACCTGTTCGCCTTCACCTACGACGACATCGTCATCGACGGCTACGACCCGCATCCCGCGATCAAGGCGCCGGTGGCGGTGTGAGCGTCGCGCTGACGCTGATCGCCGCCCTCGACCGCAATCGCGCCATCGGCCGCGGCAATGCCTTGCCGTGGCACCTGCCGGACGATCTGAAGCGCTTCAAGGCGCTGACGCTGGGCAAGCCGGTGCTGATGGGCAGGAAGACCGCGGAGTCGCTGGGGCGTGCGCTGCCGAAACGGCGCAATCTGGTGCTGACCCGCAGCGGGCGCGTGCCGTTCGAGAACATGGAAACGGTCGCGTCGATCGATGCGGCGATCGCCGTGGCGCAGGCCGATGGCGCGACCGAGCTGTGCGTGATCGGCGGCGGCGAACTGTATGCGCTCGCCCTGCCGCATGCGGCGCGGATGCATCTGACCCATGTCGAGACCGTGGTCGACGGTTGCGATGCGTTCTTTCCCGCGTTCGATCCCGCGCAGTGGCGCGTGGTCGCGCGCGAAGCGCATGCCGTCGACGAGAAACACGCCTTTGCGTTCGCGTTCGTGGATTACGCGCGCCTGATTTTTCGGTAGAGCGGGCTTCAGCCCGCTGCTCATCTTGCGAAGCAAAGCAGCGGGCTGAAGCCCGCTCTACCGATACGGATCAACCACGCATCGCGTTATCGCGACAACGCCGGCCGGTAGTGCCCGGTGATCGGATACGCGAACAGGATGTCCTCTTCGCGCGTGCCGCGGCCGATGTTGTGGACGATCAGCGGCGTGCCTGCGGGCGAGATCCGGTCGCCGACGATGCCGATGTGCGGCAGATCGCCGGGCAGCATCCAGGTCACCAGATCGCCGGCGCGGTAGTCGCGCGCGTTCCGCGTCGGCGTTCGCGACCAACCCTGGCGCGCGAACCAGGTCTGCAGGTTCGGCACGCGGCGGTGATCGATGTTGCGGTCCGGGCCGCGCAGGCCCCATTTCCGCGGGTATTTCGCGAAGTGCGCGCGCATGTCCTCGTGCACGCTGCGCTGCAGATCCAGGTCTTCGGCGCGCAGCGCGCGGATCACCACGTCGGTGCAGACGCCGCGATCCTCCGGCACGTCGCCGTTCGGGTAGGGCAGGCGCACGTAGGCCGGATCGTAGACCGTCGTCACGCCGATCTGCCGCCGCGCAGCGATCACCCGTGGCGGCGTCGATGGCGCAGGCGCCGCATGCGGCGCGCCGGCGACGGGCGCGCGTGCGGTACCGGCATTCGAATCCGCACAGGACGCGACCGCGGCGCACAGGGCCGCGCAGATCGTCGCGCCGAACATCGCGACCGCCCGGCCGCTGCGGGTCGCGATGCCTGACATCAGTCCTGCTCTCCCGGCGTGGCGACCTCGCGTCCCGGCACCTGCACGATCCGCAGTTCGTCGGTGTCCAGTTGCAGCGCGGTGAGCTTGCCGCCCCAGACCGCGCCGGTGTCGATCGCGTGCACGCCGTGGCCGATGAACAGATTCAGCGTGGACCAGTGACCGCAGACGATCTTCAGATCGCGCTCGACGCGGCCGGGCACTTCGTACCACGGATACAGGCCCGGGGCCTGGGTGCCGGGCATGCCCTTTTCGTTGAAGGCGATGCGCCCGCGCGGCGAGCAATAGCGCAGGCGCGTGAAGATGTTGATGATCGCGCGTTCGCGCTCCACGCCGCGCAGCGCCGGCGACCACGGCGGGTAATCGCCGTACATGTTGCGCAGCAGCTTGCGTCGGCCGTCGCCCTGCAGCCGGCGCTCGACTTCGCGCGCGTGCTTCTCGGCATGGCCGGTGGTCCATTTCGGCGAAAGGCCGGCATGCACCATCATCCAACCGAGATCGCGATCGGTGTGCACCAGCGGCCGCTCGCGCAGCCAGTCGATCAGCGTGTCGCGGTCTTCCGCGAACAGGATCCGCTGCAGATCCGGATTGACCTTGCGCTGGTCCTCCGGCGTGCGTTCGGAGATCGCCAGCAGCGACAGATCGTGATTGCCCAGCACCACCGTGCAGTGGTCGCGCAGCGAATGCACCAGCCGCAGCGTTTCCAGCGATTCGCCGCCGCGGTTGACGAGATCGCCGCAGAACCAGATGCGGTCCTGCGCGGGATCGAAGCGGATCTTTTCCAGCAGCCGTTGGGTGGGGCCGTAACAGCCCTGCAGGTCGCCGATCGCCCAGACCGTCATCAGTGCAGCATCCGCGGGATGCACAGCACGAACTGCGGAATCGGCGCCTCGAACAGGGTGCCGTCGTCGTGGCGCATGGTGTACGCGCCTTCCATCGTGCCGTAGGGCGTCTTGAAGAACGTGCTGGAGGTGTATTCGAA